>JBELMB010000079.1:0-2018 GCA_042088665.1 Sagittula sp. | reverse complement strand
CCACCAGAGGCAAGTTGCCCCGCATCCACCAGAGGCAAGTTGCCCCGCATCCACCAGAGGCAAGTTGCCCCGCATCCACCGGAGGCAATTGGCCCGGCGTCGGTGGGGCGCCGGTTTGCGCCGCGTCGTTGCGAAGTGGGGCCTTCGTGGTCTTCGAACGCGTAAGCCATGTCGTGAGGTCACGGGCCGCACACAGATTGGCTGGGTGCCGAGGCCGGTTTGCGTTTCAGGTGGGGCCGCCTCCGCCCGTCGAGCTTGCGTGCGGGATCACGTCTCTTGAAGGCTGGCAAGCAGACGGGCTGCTTCATCCGTAGGAGTGGCCAATGCATCGCGGGTCTCGCCGGGATGAAACCGTGCGCGGGTGGCCGTGGCCATGGGGGCGGGCGTCAGGATGCGAACCCGCGGGCCAGTGCGCGCGCTTTCCGCTGCCCAGCTGTGGGCCAAGGCGATCTGCGCTGCCTTCGTGCTGCCGTAGTGGCCAAAGAACTTCTCTCCGCCTTGTGGATCGTCAAAGAAGACGGCTGTCCCGGTGGCCCCCAGCAGCGGCGCCACAAAGGGGATGAGATGGCCCATCGCCTCGACATTGGTGGCGACGCTCTTGCGCCAATCCTTGCTGTCCATATGCATGGCCGGGGTCAGGGGGGCGGCGTGTACGGCGGTGTGGCACCACAGGGCGACGGGTGGTTCCGGCGCGGTTTCCGGCGACCAGCGGTCGTGGATGGACCGGCACAGATGCGCCATCGCGTCCTGATTGGTGATGTCCATGGGCGCGAGCGTGGCGCTGCCGCCCCTGGCCTGTATTGCGTCGTCCAGATCTTCGAGCCCACCAACGGTGCGGCCCACGGCGACGATGTGAAACTCGGGCGCGAGGGCACTGGCCAGGGCATAGCCCAAGCCGCGGGAGGCGCCGGTGATCAAGGCAAGTTTGGTCATGGCGCGGGGTTTGGCGGGCTTTCTCGGCAAGGTCAAGCGCCCAAGGGGCAGCTTGACCCGTTGCGTGCGGGGGAGGTCGGCCCCAAACGCAGACCCGGTCACTGCCCGCGCGCACAAATGAAAGTTCGTCAGAACCTCTTGCACCACGCCACTGGTCGCGGCGCGGCTGCGGTCAAAGGGGGAGGCTTACTCCGCCGCCTTCATCTTGAAACCCTTGTCCAGCATATCTGCCGGTTCTACCGGGTAGTCGCCCGAGAAACAGGCGTCGCAGTATTGTGGGCTGTCAGGGTTGCGGCCCGAGGCCTCGCCCACCGCGCGATAAAGCCCGTCGAGGGAAATGAACTTCAGGCTGTCCACACCCATGTGCTGGCGCATCTCTTCTTCGGACATGGTCGCGGCCAGCAGCTTTTCGCGCTGGGGCGTGTCGACGCCGTAGAAACAGGGCCAGGCTGTGGGTGGACTGGCGATGCGAAAATGCACTTCGCTCGCGCCGGCGTCGAGGATCATGTCCTTGATCTTGCGGCTGGTCGTACCGCGCACCACCGAGTCGTCCACCAGAACGATGCGCTTGCCCTTGATCAGGGCGCGGTTCACGTTCAGCTTCAGCCGCACACCCATGTTGCGGATCTGCTCGGTCGGTTCGATGAAGGTCCGGCCCACGTATTGATTTCGTACGATGCCCATGCCGTACGGAATCCCCGATTCCTGGCTGAAGCCAATGGCCCCGGGGGTGCCACCATCCGGGATCGGGCAGACGAGGTCCGCCTCCACCGCAGCCTCGCGGGCCAGCTCCACACCTATCTGGCGGCGCGTCTCATAGACCGACCGTCCGCCGTAGATGCTGTCCGGGCGCGAGAAATAGACATGCTCGAAAATGCAGAACCGCGACTTTTTCTGCCGGAAGGGCATGTGCGACTGCACGCCCCCCTCGGCGGTGATGACGACCATCTCGCCCGGTTCGATCTCGCGCACGAAATCGGCACCGATGATGTCCAGTGCGCAGGTTTCCGACGACAGCGCCCAACCATCCCCGAGCTTGCCCAGAACCAGAGCCACCTCGACGCCGGCGCGCGCGAAGCGCAGCG
>JBELMB010000078.1:0-21846 GCA_042088665.1 Sagittula sp. | reverse complement strand
CGCAGGGAGGAACGCGCCGTCAGCGCTCCGCCGCAGACGATGATATTGGCGTCCCCCCGGGCCCAGTCCGACAGCGCGGATTTCAGCGGCGCGGTCACCGAATCGCTGGCCTCCTCGACGAGGACCGCGCGGGGACCGGGAAAAAAGCCCTGCGCCTTTACCGCATCCAGAAGCGCCGCCGGATCGCGCCGCAAGTCCGGGCCATTGAGGCGCGTCAGCCGCATCTCGGTCTCGCCTTCAGGTCCGATCAGGGCGGCCACGACCTCCTGACGCTTCAGCGCGACCCGCATCGGATCCTCGCCATAGATCAACAAGCCCGGCACCGAAGGGTCCGGTTGCCGAAAGAAGGCGTTCGCGTCGCGTGCCGACAGCTTCATGCGTCGGGTGGAGCTGTCAGGCTGTCAGCGTGCAGGATCAGGTCGTCGATCACCTGATCCGCCAGCATGGTCATCAAGCGTTCCCATGCGTCGCGCTCGGCGGCCTCTGTCGCGACGGTGGAGCCGGTGGTCGAATAGCCGGTAAAGGCGTTTGTCCGCCCTTCCCGCAGCGCCGCACCGGTGGAGCCATCCTGCAGACTGTAGACCGCCCGGGCGATCAGGCGCTGACGGTTGGTGTTGCCGGCAGAGGTCGTGCCGGTGTCCTGATTGGTGGTCTGCAGGTTCAAAACCAGACGAAAGGCGGGCGGATCGCCACGCCCGCGCCCCAGACGGTCCTCAAACCGCTGGTTGAACAGATAGGCGTTGTCATTGTCCGGATCCGGCAGCGCCACGCTGTCGATCAGGCGGCTGGCCGCCCCCTCAGGCCCGTAAGCCGGGGCAAAGCCACAGCCTCCCAGCGCCCCGGCCGCGACGAGACCCGCTATCACTTGTCGTCTAGACCACAACATTCACAATCCGCCCCGGCACAACGATCAGCTTTTTCGGCTGGCCCCCGTCAAGAGCCCGCACCACAGCTTCGTGCGCCAGCGCCAGCTTTTCAACCTCTTCCTTGGGCATGTCCTTGGGCACCTCGATCTCACCGCGGCGCTTGCCGTTGACCTGAATGGGCAAAGTCACGGTGTCCTCGACCAGCATGGCATCATCCGCGACGGGCCAGGCCGCGTTGGCGATCAGGCCCTCGCCCCCCAGCAGCGTCCAGATCTCTTCGGACAGATGCGGCGTCATCGGCGCCATCAACTGCGCCAGCGTGCGGGCGGCAAACCGCTTTGTCTCCGAGCCTGCGCGGCTTTTCTGCACGGCATTCGTAAAGGCATAGAGCCGCGCGATGGCCGCGTTGAAGCCAAAGCTTTCGACACCCATGGTCACGTCGTGCATGGCCTTGTGGGTTTCCTTCAGCAGCGCCGCGTCTTCGCCGGTGGGGGGCACGTCCTGCCCCGCGATCTCTGACGCGATCCGGAAGACCCGGCCAAGGTGCTTGTGCGCGGCCTCCGCGCCAGAGGCCGTCCATTCCACGTCGCGTTCGGGCGGGCTGTCCGACAGCACGAACCAACGCGCGGTGTCGGCGCCGAACTGTGCGATGATCGCTTGCGGATCAACGACGTTGTTCTTGGATTTCGACATCTTGGCCGAGGGGACGATCTCGACCTCGGTGCCATCCTTGAGAAATCCCTTGCCATCCTTCAGGGAGACATCTTCGGGAAAGTGGTAGACCGGGCGTCCATCCGCGCTTTTGGTCTGAAAGATCGCGTGGGTCACCATACCCTGCGTGAACAGCGCCTTGAACGGCTCATCGCAGCCTTGCGGCAGGTGGCCGCAAATGCGCATCGCCCTTGAAAAGAAACGCGAATACAGCAGGTGCAGGATCGCGTGCTCGATGCCGCCGATGTACTGGTCGACGTTCATCCAGTAGGCGACGTCGTCCAGATCGGTCGGCGTTTCAACCCGTGGCGCGGTAAAGCGGGCAAAGTACCATGAACTGTCCACGAAGGTGTCCATCGTGTCGGTTTCACGCGTCGCCGCCTTGCCGCAGGCCGGGCAAGGCACATCGCGCCAGCTGGGGTGACGGTCCAGCGGATTGCCCGGAATGGAGAAGTCGATCTCCTTGTCGTCCTCGTCAAACGGCAGGACGATCGGCAGGTTTTCCTTTTTCTCGGGCACCACGCCGCAATCGTCGCAATGCACCACGGGAATCGGACAGCCCCAATAGCGTTGACGGCTGAGCCCCCAGTCGCGCAGGCGGAACTTTTCGACACCCGTGCCGAGGCCATTGGCCTGCATGAAATCGATGGTGGCCTCGATGGCCTCGGTACCCGTGGCCTCATCGAGACCGGCAAAGTGGTTGATCCACTTCACCTTGTCGGTTTTCGGCGGGACAAAGGCCGCGGTATCGACCGGCGCGGGGTCCTCCAGCGCGACAAAGGTGTCGATCACCGGCAGATCGTATTTGCGGCAAAAATCAAGGTCGCGCTGGTCATGCGCCGGGCAGGCAAAGATCGCGCCGGTGCCGTAATCCATCAGGATGAAGTTGGCGACCCAGACCGGAATTTCCCATGCCGGATCAAGCGGGTGCTTGACCTTGAGACCGGTGTCAAACCCCAGCTTGTCGGCCTTTTCCAGCGCCTCGGCGGTGGTGCCGCCCTTGCGCATCTCGGCCACGGCGGTCGCCAGTTCCGGGTTGTCCTTTTCCAGCGCCTTGACCAGCGGATGGTCCGGCGAGATCCCGAGGAACGACGCCCCCATGAGCGTGTCGGGCCGGGTGGTGTAGACCTCGATCTTGTCATGGCCATGGGTCGGGACCGTGAGATCCCATGCGAACTGCAATCCGCGCGACCGGCCAATCCAGTTCTGCTGCATCAGCTTGACCTTGGCGGGCCACTCATCCAGCCCGTCGATGGCATCCAGAAGCTCCCCGGCCATGCTGGAGATCTTGAAGAACCACTGGGTCAGCTCGCGGCGCTCGACCTCGGCACCGGACCGCCAGCCCTTGCCGTCGATCACCTGCTCATTGGCGAGCACGGTCATGTCCACCGGGTCCCAGTTCACCACGGCGTTCTTGCGGTAGACCAGATCCTTGTCCAGCATGTCGATGAACAGCGCCTGCTGCTGGCCGTAATACTCCGGGTCGCAGGTCGCGAACATGCGCGACCAGTCGAGACCAAAGCCAAGTGGCTTCATCTGGCCGACCATCGTGTCGATGTTGTCATAGGTCCAGGTCTTTGGGTGCCCGCCGCTTTTCATCGCGGCGTTTTCAGCGGGCATCCCGAAGGCGTCAAACCCCATCGGGTGCAGGACATTGTGCCCCGTGGCCAGTTTGTAGCGCGCGATCACATCCCCCATGGTGTAGTTGCGCACATGGCCGATGTGGATCCGTCCCGAAGGATAGGGAAACATCTCCAGCACGTAATACTTGGGCTTGTCGGCAGCGCGCGTGGCCTTGAAGGTTTCGGCCTCGTCCCAGGCCTTCTGCCACTTTGGTTCGATGCTGGCGGGGTCGTATTGCGACATGGGGGGCCTCCGGGCGGCGCGGGTTCGAGCGGATCTTTAGCGGGCGTGATAGGGTGCGGGCGCGGGCGCGTCCAGAGGGGCCTGTGCCGCGCCTTTGGGATTGGGCCTTGAGAGCCGTTGCCGGGACCGCCGGACGGCCCGTTGCAAAACCCTGAGAATGGTCTTTGCTGCGGGGATGCCATGGGAGGTACAATGCCGCCTTGGCCTGGCCCTGTGTTCAGTGTCGAGGCGCCTTGGTTGATGGCTCACGGCTTGCTGTCCAGGTGGGGCCGGAAACGGCTGCGTCCTCCGATCCGGACCTGGTATGGACCACCGCAGGCTTCTGGCCTGCTGCGCCTTGCGATCGTCATCTCGCCTTCGGTGCATGTTGCGGAGGGCAAGCGAAGCGCGACCTCGGCGCTGACATTGGGCTTTTTCACAGGCAGATGACGTCGCCATCGCAGAGCATGCAATCGCAGCGGCCGTTCTGGGCGCGCTAGAAGAGGTGGTCCTGCTTGGGGACAGGACACCGACTGGAACAGCGGCCCCTCTTGGAGTGCGGAGCCCGGCACCACCAAAGACAGGGCACCCCGGGACGGCAAACGCCCGGGACGCCGGGTCGCATACGAATTAATCAATTGTTTTCATTGTGATTTCAGAAGTCACGCAGCCCCCTGGATGGCCGCACAACAGCTGGCACAGAGGCGATTCCCTTTTTCCGCACAGGCGACTAAGGTAACGCCAAAACAATTCGCCGAGGACGTGCAGATGAAGATCCTTCTGATCCACCAAAACTTCCCGGGTCAATACAAGCACCTCGCGCCGGCGCTCGTGGCACAGGGGCACCAGGTGGTTGCCCTGACCTGCAAGGTCAAAGAGGCCTCGACCTGGCGCGGCGTGCAGATCATCCCCTACGAGATCAAGGGCGCCAGCACACAGGGCGTCCACCCCTGGCTGTCGGATTTCGAGACCAAGCTGATCCGCGCCACCTCTTGTTGCCGCGGGGCAAAGGCGCTGAAGGCGCGCGGGTTTGAGCCTGACGTGATTTGCGCGCATCACGGCTGGGGCGAGTCGATGTTCCTCAAGGACGTCTGGCCCGATGCGCGGCTCGGACTCTATTGCGAGTTGTACCACCTGACCGACAAGCCCTTCCTGAACTTCGATCCGGAGTTCCCCTCACGCAATCCCGAAGGGGATGTGTTGCGTATCCGGATGAAGAATCTGAACAACCGCCTGCACGAAGAAGTCATGGATGCCGGGATCTCGCCGACACGGTTCCAGGCGAGCACCTTCCCGGCCCATTGGCAGAACAGGCTGACCGTGGCACATGATGGCATCGACACGGATCTCGTGAAGCCAAACCCGGCTGCCGCGCTGGAGGTCAGCGAAAACCTGACCCTGACCCGTGACGATGAGGTCATCACCTTTATCAACCGCAACCTGGAGCCCTACAGAGGCTATCACATCTTCATGCGGGCGCTGCCCGAGATCCTGAAACGCCGGAAGTCTGCCCATGTGGTGATACTTGGCGGGGACGAAGTGTCCTACGGGGCAAAGCCGCCGCAGGGGCAGACGTGGAAGCAGATCTTCATCGACGAAGTGCGTGGTCGCATTCCAACGCCGCATTGGGATCGCGTGCATTTCCTTGGTCGCGTGCCCTACGAACGATTCCTGGCGATGATGCAGGTGAGTCGGGCCCATGTGTACCTGACCTACCCCTTTGTGCTGAGTTGGTCCCTGTTGGAGGCCATGAGCGCCGGGTGTGCGATTCTCGCCAGCGACACGGCCCCGGTCAAGGAAGTGATGACCGAAGGACAGACCGGGCAGATGGTCGATTTCTTTGACAAGGAGGCATTGGTCGAACGGCTTTGTGGCCTGCTTGACGACGCTGACCTGCGTGTCCACCTTGGTGAAACGTCGCGGCGCTTCGTGCAGGAAAAATACGATCTGCAGCGAATCTGTCTGCCCCAGCACCTCGACTGGGTTGCCCAACTCGCCGAGCAGTCACCGAGGCCGCCGCGGGATTGAGGTGCCGATTTCTTTCAAAGAAATCGGACCGAAATCTTTGAAAGATTTCGGCGCCGCTCCAAAAGACCGGCGCCAAGGGGTCAGATCAAAGGCGGCTGTCGCGGGCGCGCAGCTGGCGCGCTCGGGTCAGGATCGCGTCTTCGACCGCGCGCACCGTTGACGCGGACGCAGGCCCGCCGCGAGTCATCAGCGCCACATTGAGCGACCGCGCGTCGAGGGCCGGATCGTTCACGTAGATCGTCGCGCGGTAAGCCTTCCCGCCACCCGGAGGCGTGCCAAAACCGGTGATGATCACACCGCTGAAAGGGTCCACCGTCTCGACGGGCAGGAAATCCAGCGCCTCGAGCGACGCGCTCCATATATACTTGTTCACGGAGCCGACATTGGCGTCGTCTCCCGTGGCGCGGAACAGGTCCCATATGGTGCCGGTAGGATCACCTGGGCCGACTTCCCGGCGGCGGGTCTCCTTGCGCACTTCCTCTACGGAGGGCGAATCCACGACCACGCCGGGTTCGCGGTTACCGCCAAAGGTGCCACAGCCCGCTTGCAGCAAAAGAACTGTACACAGACCGGCTCCGATCAGGATTCGCGACATGCCAGCAAGCCTCCACATTGTCTTGTTTGTCTTCGTCGTCGTTTTATCTGCCCTGCTTACGCGCGCGAACAAATGCGGGCAAGCCTCGTTGGAATGGGCGGTTTTTTGCCCAACTCAAACGCCAGCCAAGAGCCCCCCAAGATCCTTGTGGCAATTGCGCATCACTGACTTGCTTGTTGGCTTGGCGCTTTTTGAGCGGGTTGCATTGGCCGCCGCGCAGGGCGCATAGAAATGCCATCAAGGCCGGAGCACCGGCTTGGTACGTGCCTTTGAACACATGAGGGAAACAATGAAAAAGATTCTGTTCGCGACCACGGCTCTGGTTGCAACCGCAGGCGTAGCCGCAGCTGATGTCAAAATCGGCGGCTGGGCAGAAGTCGGCATCGTCGGTGGCTCGCGTTATGGCGATGTGACCCAGTTCCACACCGACGTCGACGTTGATTTCGACATGTCCGGTGAAGCCGACAACGGCCTGACCTTCGGTGCCTCCGTCGATCTCGACGAGTCGGCATCCGGCCTCCCCGCCAGCAACGACAATGGCGTCTCCTACTTCGTCGCATTCGGCAACGCCCGCATGGACGCTGGCGACACCGACGGCGCATTCGACTGGGCCCTGTCCGAAGTTGCTCTGGCTGGTGGTTCCATCGACGACTCCGAGACCGAGCACCCCGGCTACAATGGCAACTCCGGCTTTGACGGAACCCACGACGGCCAGATCATGCGCTTCACCTACTCCTTTGGTGATTTCGCAGCCGCTCTGTCCGCCGAAGTGGACGACGCCAAGACCGCTGGCAAGCTCGACGATCCGGTTTGGGGCCTCGGCTTCAAATACTCCGGCGACCTGGGTGGCACCACTCTGGGTGTTGGCCTCGGCTACCAGACCCGTGACGCATCCGCCAACGGCACCGACGAACTGATCGGTCTGTCGGTCAGCGCGTCCATGCCTTCCGGCTTCAGCGTTGCTGTGAACTACTCGCAGCAGTCCGACACCAACGGCACCGTTGATGACGTGACGCACACCGGCATCGGCTTCGGCTACACCATGAACGCTCTGGCCATCGGCCTGAACTACGGTGAGTACGAAAACTACGCCAAGATCGCTGGCGTCTACAGCCCGAACGCCTCCTCCAACGGCTTCGGTCTGGCGGCAACCTACGACCTCGGTGGCGGCCTCGCGGTCAAAGCTGGCTTCGGGTCCGGCGAATACACCAACGCAACAAGCGTGACGACCGACTGGGACTCGTTCTCCATCGGTCTCGCAATGTCCTTCTAAGGACATCTGCACATTGTCAGGGAAGAGCGGGCGCTTGCGTCCGCTCTTTTCTTTTGGAACAACGCGCAAGGAAGAGGGCACGGCACAGACCGCACCCGAACCTGACACCCGTGCAGACCCATCGGCACAGACCGGCAAGCCCGGACCGTGACAAGAGGATGGCCTCGGAAGGACGCGCGACATGACACCCCAACAGATCAAGGCGAGGTTCGCGCAGGCCAACGCCATGCTGAAGGCCGGTCAACTGGATCGCGCCGAAGCGGAACTGAAGTCGCTGCTATTGCCCACCGGTGGCGCCGCCGAAGTGCAGGCCAACCTTGCGCGCGTGGCGGAGCTGAAGGGCGATACCCCCGCGCAGGTCGTCGCACTGGACCGCGCGTTGCGCAAACGGCCTGACACCCCTGCCCTGATAGACGCAGCAATCCGCGCGAACACGCGCCTCGGCGACAGCGACCGGGTGCTGGCGCTTCATGACAGTCGCATCGCGCTGGATCCCGGACAGATCAAGCCCCGGGCCGACAAGGCCAGCTATCTGCAGACGATTGGCGATTTCGACAAGGCCACGCTGATCCTGCGCGACATTCTCGCCAAATCCCCGGACGAGGTGGAGATCTACCGCATGCTTGGCGCGGGGATCAGGCTGGCGACAGGTGATCCGATCTTGTCCCGCATGGACCGCATGTGGAAGAATCGGCGTCTGAATGACCACGGGCGGATGCATCTGGGCTTTGCCCTGGCCAAGGCGCAGGAGGATATCGGCCAGCCTGACCGGGTTTTCGACTATCTCGACGCCGCGAATGCTGCCCAGGCGCGGCTCGCGCCCTTTGATCCGCAGGCCAGAACGCGGGAATGGCAGGCCCTCAGACAGGTCCAGACCAATCTGGCCAGCGCGCCGATTGCGCCCTCCGGACCTTTGGCACCAATCTTTGTCACCGGTCTGCCGCGCTCCGGCACGACGCTGGTTGAGCAGATCCTTGGCGCGCACCCTGACGTGGCTGTGGGCGGAGAGATGGGCCATGCATTGCGCGAAGGCCTGCGCACACTGGGTCCGGAAGACAAGATGCGCAGCCTAGCGAGCCTCTCCGAACCCGCCCTGAGCCGCTACGCGAGTGCCTATGGCCGCCTGATCCGGCGGGACACCGGCAGGACATCCGGGGCCGTAACGGACAAATCCATGCAGACCCAACTGGTCTTTGGCCTGATCCGCCGGGCCCTGCCAAACGCCCGTTTTCTCGTGGTTTTACGAGACCCGCGGGATGTGGCCCTGTCGATCTACCGCAACCACTTTCGCCTTGGCACGCATCGCTATGCCAACACATGGGCCGACATCGCCGAGACGATCAAACTGTTCCGCGAACAGATCGCCCACTGG
The DNA here is from genome assembly GCA_042088665.1 of Sagittula sp. Classification (GTDB taxonomy): domain Bacteria; phylum Pseudomonadota; class Alphaproteobacteria; order Rhodobacterales; family Rhodobacteraceae; genus JBELMB01. The sequence goes on along the minus strand of JBELMB010000078.1, from coordinate 13,156 downwards.
CAGGACGCCTTGCCAGACCAGTTGCATTGCCTGCGCTACGAGGACCTCGTGAGCGATCCCGATCCACAGTCCCGCGCCCTTATTGCAGCCGCGGGACTGGACTGGGACGATGCCTGCCTCACATTCCATGAACGGGGCGGACATGTGAAAACGCTCAGTCTGGCGCAGGTCAGGCAACCGATTCACGCCGGCAGACGGCAGGCATGGCGCCGATTCGAGACTGAGATGGCGCCCTTTCTCGAAGCATGGGGAGAGACACCATGGGACTGAAGGACATCGAATCGCGCGTCGCCAAGGCTTGCACCGACGCTGGGCGCACGGCCGAAGACGTGGCGCTGATCGCCGTGAGCAAGGTCCAGCCGCTGGAACGGGTCGAAGCGATTCTTGACGAGGGGCACCGGCTGTTTGGTGAGAACAGGGTGCAGGAAGCGCAGGGCAAATGGCCCGGTTTCAAGGCGCGCTACCCCGATGCCCGCGTACATCTGATCGGCCCCCTGCAGACCAACAAGGCGCGGCAAGCCATGGAACTCGCCGAAGCCATTCACACGCTGGACCGGCCCAAGCTGGCCACCACCTTTGCCCGTCTGGCGCAGGAAATGGGGCAGTGCCCAGCGCTTTTTGTGCAGGTGAACACTGGCGAAGAGCCCCAAAAGGCAGGGGTTTTGCCCGCCGAGGCGGATCGTTTCATCGCCGACTGCCGTGCATTGGATCTGCCCCTGAGCGGTGTGATGTGCATCCCACCCGTGGAAGAAACGCCGGCGCTGCATTTCGCGCTGCTGGCCAAGATCGCCGAGCGCAACGGTCTGAGCGGCCTTTCCATGGGCATGAGCAGCGATTTCGAACAGGCCATCGCCTTTGGTGCCACGCATATCCGCGTGGGATCGGCGATCTTCGGAGAACGCGTGCCACCAGCCCCCTCGCCCGCGGTCTGACGGTCTGCCCGGCAAAGGTCCGCACGTGGCCACACCCCGTGATCAGACCAGTTTGCCAACGGGATAAGGCCAGACTAGGATCGCACCATGGCAATCCCGGTCGAGACCTTTCATCTGGCCCGCAATGGGCAGGGCACCCTGCAGGCCCGGATCCAGCAGATGGTGGCAGAAGGCATTCTGGCCGGGCGGTTTCGCCCCGGCGAAAAGCTGCCCTCGACGCGGGCGCTGGCCCGGCACCTGAAGGTCAGCCGGATCACCGTAACGCTCGCCTACACAGAGCTTTTGGCCAATGATTACCTGACCTCCCGCGGCCGCTCTGGTTACTACGTAAGCGAGAACGCTCCGGAACCACCGGCCTTTGACCCGACGCCAAAACGTCAGGACAAGGTTGATTGGGACCGCGCGCTGACGCGGCGGTATTCGGGCGGATTGGCCTTTGACATGGGGCGGCCGACGGATTGGGCGCGGTTTCGGTACCCGTTCATCTACGGCCAGACCGACCCCAGTCTGTTCGACCATGCCAACTGGCGACTCTGCGCGGTGCAGGCTCTGGGCGCCAAGAATTTCGATGCTCTGACGCAGGACCAGTTCGACGCCGATGATCCTGAACTCGTTGCCTTTATCGCGCGGCACACCCTGCCGCGTCGGGGCATACAGGCGCATCCGGACGAGATTCTGGTGACGCTCGGCGCGCAGAACGCGCTGTGGCTGGCGGCGCAACTGCTGGCCCTGAAGCGGCAGGTCGCCATCGAGGATCCCTGCTATCCTGCCCTGCGCCAAGTGCTGGCGCAAGCCGACGCCGATGTCGTGCCTGTGCCCGTGGACGAACACGGCCTGCCGCCCGAAGCCCTGCCAGACGGCACGCGGGTGGTGTTCACCACGCCAAGTCACCAATGCCCCACCTCGGCCACCCTGCCCCTCTCTCGCCGTCACGCCCTGTTGCAACGCGCCGCGGACCTCGACGCGCTGATCGTCGAAGACGACTACGAATTCGAGATGGCCTTCCTGCAACCTCCCAGCCCGGCATTGAAAAGTCTCGATGAGGACGGCCGCGTGATCTATGTGGGCAGCTTCTCAAAGTCGCTGTTTCCCGGGCTGCGGCTGGGCTATCTCGTTGGGTCTGCCTCGTTCATTCGGGAGGCCCGCGCGCTAAGGGCCTTGGTCCTGCGCCATCCTCCCGGCCAGATCCAGCGCACCGCGGCACAGTTCCTCAGCCTTGGACACTATGATGCGCTTGTGCGGCGCATCGGGCGCGCGCTGGCAGCGCGGCGCGCCGTGATGGAACAAGCGCTGGCGGAACACGGGTTGCCGGTGGCTGGCAAAGGCGTGCATGGCGGCTCCAGCGTGTGGATCCGCATGCCCGACCATGTGGACACCAATGCGCTGGCCTTGCGGTTACACGCCCAAAGCGTGTTGATCGAGCCGGGTGCGCCGTTTTTTGCCGGGCCAGAGGTGCCGCAGAACTACATGCGGCTGGGCTACAGCTCCATCGCGTCAGAACGCATTGCCGAGGGCGTGGCCCGAATCGCAAGGGCTCTGACCGAAGGCTGAGCGCCGATATGCCATCCGGGGCGGCCTTTCCCCACGCCGCGAGCCGACCGGTCAAACCGGTCCAAAGGCCCGCGCGCCGCAAATCCATCCAAGATGCTCCCCCAGCACATTAAAACGCGCCGGGGTTTCCGATTGGCGAAACCCTGCCCCTTGCGACTTTGTCTGCGCCGCAAGCTCGCGCAAATATGTCGGATTCGCGGTCCCACCGGCGGTTTCACACCGCTATGGCTTCGGGCACACAGACACGCCAACAGGAAGCGCACGCCGATGGCCCATAAATCCGACATCGAAATTGCCCGCGAGGCCACGAAGCAGCCGATCCAGACGATCGGGGACACGCTCGGCATTCCGACAGAACACCTTCTGCCCTATGGCCACGACAAGGCCAAGATCAGTCAGGATTTCATCAACTCCGTTCAGGACCGCCCGAACGGCAAACTGATCCTCGTGACGGCGATCAACCCGACGCCCGCGGGCGAAGGCAAGACCACCACCACCGTGGGTCTTGGCGATGGTCTGAACAAGATCGGCAAGAAGGCGATGATCTGCATCCGCGAGGCGTCGCTCGGGCCGAACTTCGGGATGAAGGGCGGCGCGGCAGGCGGTGGCTATGCGCAGGTTGTGCCCATGGAGGAGATGAACCTCCATTTCACAGGTGACTTCCACGCGATCACCTCTGCGCACAGCCTGCTGAGCGCGATGATCGACAACCACATCTACTGGGGCAATGCAGCCGAGATCGACCTGCGCCGCGTCACATGGCGTCGCGTTGTGGACATGAACGATCGTTCGCTGCGTCAGATCACCTCGTCGCTGGGCGGCGTGTCCAACGGATTCACCCGCGAAGACGGCTTTGACATCACCGTGGCCTCCGAAGTCATGGCCATCCTTTGCCTTGCCAAGAACCTCTCCGACCTCGAAACCCGTCTGGGCAGCATGATCGTGGCGTACCGCCGCGACAAATCCCCGGTCTATTGCCGCGACATCAAGGCAGAAGGCGCCATGACCGTCCTGCTCAAAGACGCGATGCAACCCAACCTCGTGCAGACGCTGGAGAACAATCCGGCCTTCGTACACGGCGGCCCCTTTGCCAATATCGCGCATGGCTGCAATTCCGTGATCGCCACCACCACAGCGCTGAAACTGGCGGACTACGTGGTGACCGAAGCAGGCTTCGGCGCCGACCTTGGCGCGGAAAAGTTCATGGATATCAAGTGCCGCAAAGCCGGCCTGCGTCCCGACGCCGTGGTGATCGTCGCGACCGTGCGGGCGATGAAAATGAACGGTGGCGTGGCCAAGGCAGACCTTGGCGCGGAAAACGTCGAGGCCGTCAAGGCAGGCTGCCCCAACCTTGGCCGCCACATCGAGAACATGAAGAAGTTCGGCGTTCCGGCCGTGGTGGGCATCAACCACTTCGTCACCGACACCGACGCCGAAGTGCAGGCCGTGATGGATTTCTGCCAGGACATGGGCGTCGAGGCGATCCTCAACAAGCATTGGGAAAAGGGCGGCGCAGGGATCACCGAGACCGCGCAAAAGGTCGTGGACCTCTGCGAGGCGGGCGAGGCAGACTACGCCCCGCTCTACGGCGACGACCTCTCGCTTGCGGACAAGATCACAACCGTCTGCAAGGAAATCTACCGCGCCGACAACGTGGTCATGGATAAAAAGATCCTCGACCAGCTCAAGACATGGGAAGATCAGGGCTACGGCAGCCTCCCGGTCTGCATGGCCAAGACGCAGTACAGCTTCTCCACCGATCCGGGCCAGCGCGGCGCGCCCACAGGCTTCGACATTCCCGTGCGCGAAGTGCGCCTGTCTGCCGGTGCGGGCTTTGTCGTGGTGGTCTGCGGTGAAATCATGACCATGCCCGGCCTGCCCCGCCTGCCTGCCGCCGAAAGCATCCGTCTCAACGACGAAGGTCTGATCGAAGGGCTGTTCTGAAGCCCGACGGCCAAGACACGGCCCAAGGTCGCGCACCGCCCGACCCGAATGCCGGAGACACAACCGGTGGCGCGCCCGACAGCGCGCCATCCCCCAACGCTCAGGCCCCTGCACCAGCCGCCGGGGAGGGTGGGCGGGGCGATGGCGCAGCCGAGCGCCGTGTCCCTCCCCGCAAGAGCCCCAGGTAACGGCACCCAACAAAGGGAACAGGACCTCATGCCAGAGACCCCCGCGGATCAGATCACGACCATGGCCGAATTGCGCGGCCAGATCGATCGCGTGGATGCTGCACTGATGGACCTGCTGGCGGATCGCTGGGCCTATACGGAACGCGCCGCTGACCTCAAACGCCACGAGGGGATCGCCGCCGCGGCCCCCGCCCGAGCGCAAGCCGTCATTGCCCGCGTGCGTGCAGACGCCGAGGCCCGCGGCATGGACCCGGACATGGTTGCCGCCATGTGGTCCACCATGATCGAAACCGTCATCGCCCGCGAAACGGCCTTGATCGGCACAGAAGGAAAAGACGCATGACCGCACAGATCATCGACGGCAAGGCCTTTGCCGCAACCATCCGCGAAAAGGTGGCCAGCCACGTCACCCGACTAAAGGCAGACCACGGCCTGACCCCGGGTCTTGCCGTCGTCCTCGTGGGCGAAGACCCGGCCTCCCAGGTCTATGTCCGCTCAAAGGGCAAACAGACGGTCGAAGTGGGTATGAATTCCTACGAGCACAAGCTTGATATCGACACCTCCGAGGCAGATCTGCTGGCCTTGATCGACACGCTCAACAAGGACGCGGCTGTCCACGGCATCCTCGTTCAACTCCCCCTGCCCAAACATCTGGACGAAGATCTGGTGATCAATTCGATCGACCCCGCCAAGGATGTCGATGGCTTTCACATTTCCAATGTCGGACTGCTGGGCACCGGACAAAAGAGCATGGTGCCCTGCACGCCGCTCGGCTGCCTGATGATGCTGCGCGAACATCACGGCAGTCTTTCGGGGCTGAACGCGGTGGTGGTTGGACGCTCGAACATCGTCGGCAAACCCATGGCGCAGCTTCTATTGAACGACAGCTGCACAGTGACCATCGCCCATTCCCGCACCAAGGATCTGCCAGACGTGGTCCGGCGCGCTGACATCGTCGTCGCAGCCGTGGGCCGTCCCGAAATGGTGCCCGGTGACTGGATCCGCCCCGGCGCCACCGTGATCGACGTGGGCATCAACCGCATCCCGGCGCCCGAAAAAGGCGAGGGCAAGACCCGCCTTGTGGGCGATTGCGACTATGCCAGCTGCGCGGCTGTCGCCGGGGCCATCACCCCGGTGCCCGGAGGCGTGGGCCCCATGACCATCGCCTGCCTGCTGGCCAACACCGTCACCGCCTGCAGCCGGGCGCATGGTCTGGTCGAACCCGAGGGCCTGACTGCCTGACTGCCTGACTGCCTGAACTTGATCCCCGGCCATCCGGCTGGAGGCTACATGGACCGAACAGGGACATATCTGTCCCTGTTCGAGCACAGGCCTCCTGCTGTTGCGCACTCGACATGAACACGCAACGCATCCATCAGACCTTTGGCGCGCCTTGGCAAATGGCCGGCTGGTTCGCGGCCATCCAGGCCAATCGTCTCGGCATCGCCTCCCTCGCCATGACCCGCCTTACCTGTTTGGAACGACCCGCCCTGCCACAACTGTGCGCATGCCCAAAGGGTTTCGACACAGCCAAACGTGGCGTTCCTTGCCTCGGCAAGGATCGGCAAACCCCCGCCCGCTCCGCGGAAACGCGCTTGATTGCGCCCGGTTTGCTGCCGATATCTGCCAGACAGCGGGTCGCTATCGCATAACCGTCCCGGTTCTGCCAAAACGACATTACAAAGCCCGCATCGCGCAGGAAGGAACCCAATGTCCCGTATTCCGTTTGCCATTCTGGCGCTCTTGCTGAGCACCCTGACCGTCAGCGCACAGCAGCTCTCGCTCAACCAGATCTCCAGCTATCTCAATACGATGCAAACGGTGCAGGGCAGTTTCACGCAGATCAATGCGGATGGCACGATCTCGACCGGGACGATAGCCATCAAACGTCCCGGCAAGGCCCGGTTCGACTACAATCCACCCGAAAAGGCGCTTGTTCTGGTCTCCTCCGGAGCGGTCTACGTGCTGGATCGCAAGACCAATGCGCAACCGGAAACCTATCCGCTGAACCAGACGCCGCTGTCGATCATCCTCGCACGGCGGGTCGACCTGACACAGGCGGGCATGGTGACTGGCCACGGCTTTGACGGCACCGCGACCGTCGTCACGGCACAGGATCCGAAACGGCCAGAATACGGCTCGATCCAGCTCAAGTTCACCGCAAGCCCGGTGGAACTGCGGCAATGGATCATCGACGACGGAAACGGCAATCTGACCACCGTCGTGCTGGGCGCGCTGGAAGACGCCTCCTTGCCCAATCGCGACTTCCTGATCGACACGGAACTGCGCAAACTGAACCGGGCCGACGATTGACCCCCGACACGAGGCGGGTCGTTGGACGTAGCCCACCAAGCGCAGGTGCGGGCTTAGCCCCGCGCCGCCCGGCACCCTTTGAGCTGGCGCTCATAGGTCACGGCCCGCTGCCCCACTTCGGATGCGACCCGCAACAACCACGACTTTTGGTTGTAGGATCCGCGCCGGTATCCCGTGCGCCCTTCGTGATAGGCCAGATACTGCCGACGCGCGTCCGACATGGGGATGCCCAGCTCGTCTCGGGTGAGGGTCATGTACCACCCCATGAAATCTGTGGCATCGCGGATGTTGTCACGCCGTGCGCCGGGACGGCCCACATCGTTCAGATATTCCTTCCATGTGCCGTCCAGAGCCTGGCTGTAGCCAAAGGCAGAGCTTTGCCGTCCCACCGGAATAACACCCAGTTTGTAGCGCAGCGGCGTGCGCGCGTCGGAGTCAAACTTGCTCTCCTGGTAGATCGTGGCCATCTGAACGTGCACAGGCACGCCCCATTTGCGCTCTGCCGCACGGAAGGCCCGAAAATATGTGGGGCGCTCTTGCAAAATTGCACAAGCGTTGTCGAGGTTGCGCGGTGACGTGCCGGACCCTCCGCCCCCTCCACAGGAGGCGACGAGAAGCATGATCACCATAGCGCGAAGAAGTCTGCTCATTTGCCTCTCGCGTGTTTTGTGTTTTTCGTTAACGACATTTTATCCGATTGCAGCGTCCGTGGAAATCACATTTGGTAGTTGGTGAGTCGCTGATCATACGTGGTCAATCCGCACCCAGAGGCCACATTGGTGGGGTGTTCCAGTTGCAATCCAGATTGTTTCCGGCGGAAACATGGCGAAAGTTGGACAAGACCAGTGCAGGCCCGTTAAAACGTCGGGAAAGAGGTGGAGTTTATGCATAGTCAAAGCGCGAAATATCACCTGGGCCAAGTTGTGCGGCACCGCAAGCACCCGTTCCGTGGCGTGGTCTTCGACGTGGATCCAGAGTTCAGCAACACCGAGGAATGGTACGAGTCCATTCCCGAAGAAAGCCGTCCGGCCAAGAAGCAGCCCTTCTACCATCTGCTGGCCGAGAACGACCAAAGTTTTTACGTGGCCTATGTCTCCGAACAGAACCTGGTTGCGGATTTTTCCGGCGAGCCGGTAGATCACCCGGACATCCCCGATCTTTTCGGGGACTTTGAAGACGGCAGTTACGAGCTGCATTTCCAGCTCAACTGACGCGATCGATGGGAAGAGCGACCTCGGACTGACGAGGCGCTCACCCGGCCAAATCACCCTCGCTACCCTGACACGACGCGACGTTGCCTTGCGGCGCGGATTTGGGGGCCTGAAAGATTGGGGCAGCCAGACAAACGGTCAGAAGCCCGCGGCATTTGCAGGTTTGGCTGGTCCACCCCGCAAGGCGACCATCAGAGCGGCAAAACGGACACCAAAGGCACCCGGGGTAAACCCCGGGCTACAGGGCGTCGCGCAAGTGGCCGAGAAATTCTGTCACCCGCCCTGACGCCAGCGACCAGTCGCAGACCAGCCGCCCCGTGGCGCTTTGGTCATCGGGTCCTGTGCCGCCGCGGACGTGGTAGACCGCGCCTTTTTCCTTCACGGCGCGGTGCACCGCGAGGGGCGCACGGAAGAATACCATGTTGCCTCGGGTCGGATTGAGGATCTCGACATCCAGCTCTTGCAGCCCGGCGACCAGCTGATCGCAGGTGTCATTGGCCTGCGTGGCCATCTCACGCCAGAGGCCATCCTCAAGATAGGCCGCCATCTGCGCCGAAAGATACCGATGCTTGGAGAACAGGTGCCCGCCGCGCTTGCGCCGCAGCTCAAAGACCCAGGACTGGGCACTGTGACCGGGCAAACCACCCCGATCCGGGTCAAAGAAGATCACCGCCTCGACACCGAGACAGCCGTTCTTGGTCCCGCCAAAGACCGCAACGTCAACGCCGGCTTTCCAGGTCATCTCCGCGGGGGTGCACCCAAGGCGCACACAGGCATTGGCAAACCGCGCTCCATCCAGATGCACCGGCATGCCAGCGTCCTTTGACACCGCGGTCAAAGCGGAGATTTCGGCCACCGTGTAGACATTGCCATGTTCCGCGACATTGGTGATCGAGACCGCACCATCCTGTGGCTGATGCACACCGCCCTTTGACGAGGCGCCGATCGCGCGTTGCAGGGTCTGTGCCGTCATGCGGTCACCGCCGGGCACCAGCGTCAGCTTTGCCCCACCGGTGTAGAATTCCGGCGCGCTGCATTCGTCTTCTTCGATATGCGCCACTTCGGAGCAGTAAACGGTCTGGTAGGGCTGCACCATCGTGCCCAGCGCCACCGCGTTCGCCGCCGTCCCGGTCGCGACAAAGTAGACCGCAGCATCCGGGGCCTCAAAGAGATCACGGATCCCGGCCACCGCCCGTGCGGTGATGTCATCCGCGCCATACCCCATGGAATAGCCTTCATTGGCCTCCATCAGTGCCTGCATCACCTTTGGATGACAGGGTCCGGAGTTGTCAGAGGCGAACATCATGGCAGTGGCTCCTCTATGATGTGGTCTTCCCAATCGTCTTCGTCGATTTCATATTCTGGCACGGTGGCGCCCTGCATGCTCACGCCCGCCAGATGAACGCTGTCTTGCGACCCCGAGAGCAATGGATGCCATTCCGGCAGGGGCGCGCCGTTGTACATCAGCTTGTAGGCGCAGGTCTCCGGCATCCAGTAGAGATTCTGCGCCATATTGGCGGGCTTCAGCACAATGCATTCGGGCACGAACTGGTGGCGGATGTCGTATTGTGCGCAGCGGCAGGTGGTATCGTCGAACAGGCGGCAGGACACGCGGGTCAGCGCGACCTCGCCCGTGTCCTCGTCTTCGAGCTTGTTCATGCAGCACTTGCCGCAACCGTCGCAGAGCGCCTCCCACTCGTCGGGGCTCATCTGCTCCAGACGCTTTTTCTCCCAGAAGCGCGGGGTCAGTCCGGAACGCGCGATGGGCCCGGTCATAGGGCCGCCAGGATCTCGCGCGCGCGCGCGCAGTCGGCGTCCATCTGGGTGATCAGCGCATCAAGGCCGTCGAACTTTTCCTCCGGGCGCAGGTAGTCCACCAGCGCAACCGACAGCGTCGTGCCGTACAGATCGCCGGTGAAGTCGAAGAGAAACGTCTCGATGTTGGGGCGGTTCTCGCCAAACATGGGACGCACTCCGACCGAGGCAGCCCCATGGTAGGTGCCCTTGTGGGGGCCATCGCGCACGTCCACCAGCACGGCGTAGACGCCGAAACGCGGTGGGTGCAGCCCCTCGATGGACATGTTCGCCGTGGGATACCCAAGTTCCCGGCCGCGTTGCTCGCCGCCGATGACTTCGCCTTCGATCCGGTGCCAATGGCCCAAAAGCGCCGCCGCGTCTCGCGGGCGTCCTTCGGTCAGGGCCTGCCGGATGGCTGTAGAGGATACTTGCACGCCGCCTGTCTCCATCAAATCCGCGATTGTCACGCCAAACCCCATCTCGGCGCCAAACGCCCGCAGGTCGGCCACGGTCCCGGCGCGGCCCTTGCCAAAGCAGAAATCCGCCCCGACCACCACGTTCACGAGGCCAAAACCGTCGCACAGGATATTCTGCGCAAACTCCCGCGGGGTCAGCGAGGCCAGCGCGGTGTTGAAGTTCAACTGGTACAGGATATCGACGCCCAGCTTGTCCAGCCGCGCCGCGCGCGCCTCTGCGCTCATCAACCGAAAGGTCGGCGCCTGCGGGGCAAAATACTGACGGGGATGGGGCTCGAAGGTGAGCACGCCCAGCGGCGCGCCGGGCGCCGATTGTCGGGCCAGATCGATGACCGCGCGGTGCCCCATATGGACACCATCGAAATTGCCGATGGCGGCGCTGGCGCCTCGGTCCGATGGCCCGGTGAACTGATGATCTCTTACGATCCGCATGAGGGCGGCTTAGCGGTCCGGGCGCGGACGTGCAAGCGACTGGGCACCGGCAAGGCGGGGGGGCTTGGGTGCAAGCGCGCCCGGCGATGGCTTACCACATGAGAGGTTTGGCATACGTCGGGTAGTTGGCGTCATAGGTGGCGCCGCCATCCACGCCCTTTGTGACTTCTTCAAGGATCTGACCGACGGTTGGCACATGGGCCTTGTCGTCACGCGCCCAGAGATCAGAGCGCATCAGCGCCTTGGCGCATTGGGTATAGACCTCGGCAATGCTCAGAACGATGACCGTGGCCGGGCGCTTGTCACCCTTGGCAAAGCGGTCGCGCAAGGCGGCGTCATCGCGCAGTTCCGCCTGACCGTTCACCCGGACGGTCGTATTGCTGCCCGGCACCATGAAGAGCACCGCCGCACGCCCGTCCATCACGATGTCCCGCAAACAGTCCAGACGATTGTTGCCGCGCCAATCCGGGATCAGCAAGGTCCGGTCGTCGGCCACCTCGGCGACGGGGCCATCGTCGCCGCGCGGGGAGCCATGAACACCCTCCGGCCCGACCGTGGACAGAATGCAAAACCGCGCGCCCTCGATGAAACGCCGGTACAAGGGCGTCAGCACCGGGGACACCTTGCGCAAGGCGCCCGGCACAACCTTGGGGTACAGCGCCTCGAGATCCTCAAGCGTGGTGATCTGGGTCAAATCCGGCCTCCCTCATCAGGGCATTCGAGGCTGTCTCGACCTCTGTTTCCAAGCGTTCAAGGAATGCGTCGCGCTCCAGCCCCGGCTCGATGACCGGCAGGAACTCCACCACGGCAAGACCGGGTTTGCGCCAGATCCCCTTGCGCGGCCAGAACAGACCGACGTTGGTGGCGGCGGGCACGCAGGTGTGTCCCGTCTGTTCGTAGAGCAGCGCCGCCCCAATCTTGTAGGGGGCTTTGACACCCGGCGCGATGCGCGTGCCCTGCGGGTAGATGATGAGCTGCCCGGGATCCACCGATCCCTTTTCCACATCCGCCAGCATCTTGGCGATGGCCTGCCCGCGCTTGCCCCGTTCGACCGGCACGCACCCGATGCGCAGACCATATTGCCCGATCACCGGCGCCCACATGAGTTCGCGTTTCATGATGAATTTGCCGGCGGGGACCTCACCGAAAATCATGATGATATCGAGGAACGACTGGTGCTTTGATGCGATCAGCACTTCGCCCCGGGGCACCTCGCCGCGGATCTCGCTGCGCAGACCCACCATCCATGCCGCGGTCCAGCGCACCCAGCGGCAGTAGGTCCGGCAGGCCCAGCGCGCGCCCGCGGGCGACGCAATGGCCAGCGGCAGGAAGGCGATGCCCATCAGGAGCATCATCAGGTACATCTGGAACACAAAGATCGCAGATCGTATTTGCTGGATCACGCCAAGGCCCCCAGTACGCGCCGCGCCGCAAGTTCCGTTGCGACATAGGCCACCACCGCAGCCAGTATCGGCACCAGCAAGGGCCAGAGCCACTGCGCGCCTTCCAGCCGAAGACCGGTCAGCAGCCCTTCGACATCAGATGATCCGGGCATGAACAACAGGACCAGCACGCCAGCCAATGTGCCCACCGCCGCCCCGGTCAGCGTCCGCAGCGTGTAGCGGCGCACGAAGGCCTGCGCGATATAGCCATCGGTCGCCCCGACAAGGCGCAGCACGGCAATCACTTGCGCATTGGCCGCCAGCGCCGCATGTGCAGCCAGCGTCACCATCGCCCCGGTCACTGCCGCCAGCAGTCCGATCGCCGCCCAGCCCAGCAGGCGCAGGCGTGCGGCGGCATCCACCAGCGGCTTGCGCCAGCGGGTATGTTCGTCCAGCACGGCCCCCGGCGCCTCGGCCTGCAATCGCAGCCGCAGACCCGCCGAATCGTAACCCTGCGCGGTCTCGATCACTTCGATCAGCTGGGGCACCGGCAGTTGCTCTACCGGAAGGCCCGGACCGAACCACGGCTCCAGCAGCGCGCGCTGTTCATCCGCCGTCAGCGCCCGGGCCGAGGCCACACCGGGCGTCTGCCCCAGCACCACCAGAACGTTGGTCACCTGTTCCAGCATCTGCTCCTCGGGTGCAGAGACGCGGATCGTCGAGGCACGGGCCAACTCGTCCCCCCAACTGGTGGCAAGGCGCCCCGCCGCCAGCGACAGCGCCAGCGCAAAGATCGTCAGAAAGGCCATGGCCCCGGACGTGAACAGCGTCAGCCGCACCGTGAAACCCGATGGCGGCACCACGCGATCTGCGCCGCGGTCACCGGCCATCAGGCCGCGCAGGGCTTTGAGACGCGAACTCAAAGATCCG
>JBELMB010000298.1:0-4089 GCA_042088665.1 Sagittula sp. | reverse complement strand
GCGGTGGCGAAGATCTCTCCGGTCAGGTAGACCAGATCGCCGAGCTTGAGCCCGCGCACGGCCTCTTCGGTCAGCGGCAGGGTCAGGTCATGTTCTGTCATGCTCATTCGCCCCACTCCATGCGCCCGTCGCCCCAGATCTTCACGCTGGTGCGGCGGTTGATCCAGCAGTTGAAGGCCACTGCAACGGGCGTGAAGCCGTGCCCGCTGGAGTAATCCACATGCACGCCCAGCACGGTGGTGTCGCCGCCCGTTCCCATCGGCCCGAAGCCCAAAGCGTTCACAGCCTTGAACAACCGCTCTTCCATCGCCGCCAGTGTCGGTTCGGGATTGGTCTGGCCGATGGGTCGCAAGGTCTGCTTCTTGGCCAGACCCGCACAGTGATCGAAGGTGCCACCGATGCCGACCCCCATCACCACGGGCGGGCAATGCTGCGCGCCCGCCTTGATGGCGACATCCAGAACATAGGTCTCGATCTCTTCGAGCGAGGGGAAGGTGAACAACTCCAGCGCCGCCCAGCGCCCGGACCCCAGCGCCTTGGGCGAGCAGATCATCTCCACGTAGTCCAGACCGCTCTCGAAGTCGTAGCTGACAATCGGCATGTCCTTGCCGTGATAGCCCCGCTCCAGCGTCAACGGGTTGGTCACATGCTTGAGCATCGGCGGCTCGATCGTCTCCACCAGTTCCTCATAGCCCGCCCGGATCGCAGCCTTGAAATCGCAATCCAGCTGTGCCTTCGCGCCGACCTTTACGAAATAGACCGGCACGCCGCTGTCCGAGCAGACAAAGCGGTCCTTCCGTTCCGCCAGCTCTGCGCTGCGCAGCTGAAGTTCCAGCGTATGGCGCGCGGTCTCGTTGGTTTCGGTCTTCATCGCGCTGGCGAGGGCGGCCTTCGCGTCTTCTGGCACCTTGCGCAGGGCACGCGAGAACAACTCTTTCGTGGCGGTGTGGATCATCTCGTCCGTGATTGGCATTTCCGGCTCCTCACCCGTTTAATCGTATGCGCCGTCGGGCAGCTTCAGCAAGCGCCGCAGCTCGGCCAGCAGATCGCGCCGGTTTTCTCGGGTGAAGACGGCGGCATGGGGCGACAGGACGCAATTGGGCAACGCGGCAAAGCGTCGGTCCAAAGCCGGTTCATTTTCGAACACGTCAAGGGCGGCACCCGCAATGCGCCCCTGCTCCAGCGCGTCAATCAACGCCGCTTCAACAACCACAGATCCGCGCGAGACGTTCACCAAAAAGCCGTCAGGTCCAAGCGCCTGCAACACTTCGTCCGTCACGATCCCCCGCGTTCCCTCCCCGCCCGCGCAGGTCAGGATCAGCACGTCCACGGCTTTGGCCAAGGCGGCGACAGAGCTGGCAAAGCGCCAAGGCACGTCCTTCTTGCTGCGCCCCGTGTAAGATACATCGCACCCCAAAGCGTCCAGCTTGGACGCCACGCGACTGCCGATCCGACCAAGCCCAACGATCCCGACCCGGCGCCCTGATATCCGCCATCCAAGGTCCGCGCGGGCATCCCCCCAATCGCCGCGCCGCACGAAGGCGTCGTTCACGACGAGGTTTCGCAAAGCTGCGAACAGCAAGGCAACAGCGCATTCAGCGGTGTCTTCGGTCATCACATCAGGCGTGGTGTGAAGCGTGATGGCGCGCGCTTTCAGATCGCGCATATCAAACAGGTCCCGCCCGGCCCCGACGCTGGCAATCACGCGCAGGCCTGGAAGCAAGGCAAGCACGTCGGCGCTTGCCCCACCTACGGCAGAGGTCACCCCATGAGTGATGCCTGCTCTGTCCTCTGCGGGCATTTCAACCAAGGCTTTCGCGTCGACGAGAGCAACCTCACGCTCAAGGGTCGCCCGTACATCTGGCGGCATTCGCCCCAAAAGAGCTATGGACCGCGCTCTGGTCATCCCAAGGTCATCACGGTTTGAACACCGGGGTGCGTTTTTCGCGGAAAGCGGCCATGGCTTCGGCGCTGTCTTCGGATGTCGAAAGCGCCTTGGTCTGCCCCTGCTCGAAGCGGTAGCCTTCATAGATCGACTGCCCCTCGGTCACCTGGAACGACGCCTTCGCGGCGCGCACCGCCGAAGGGCTGGCCTTGGCGATGTCGCGCGCAATGCCCATGGCGGTCTCCATCAGATCCTCGGGCGCGGTGCAGGCCGAGGCAACGCCCATCCGCAGCAGATCGGGGCCATAGACCCTGCGTGCCGTCATCAGCATCAACCGCGCGTCGGATTCGCCCAGATGGCGGCGCACATGGGCGACGCCCCCGGCAAGCCCGACGTTGACCTCGGTCATCTGCAGATAGCCCTTTTCAGAGAACACCAGAATATCGCAGGACAGCGCCGTCACACATCCCGCCCCGATGGCCGGGCCGTTAACCGCTGCGATGACCGGCTTGGCACATTCCATGATGCAGTCAAAGCTGGCCCGGACGCGACGGTTGTGCGCGGTGTAATTGCCCGGTTCCTGCGTCGGGCGTTCGGAAAGATCAGCCCCGGCGGAGAAGGCCTTGCCCTCGCCCGTCAGAACAATGGCGCGTACATCGGTGCGATCCCCAAGGCTGTCCATCACCAGCTGCATCTCTTCGCGCAGCTTGTTGTTCTGAGCATTCACGGGAGGGCGATTGATGGTCACCGTCGCGACGTAGTCAACCACCGTGACTTCAAGTGTTTCAAGAGTCATGTCTTGTCTCCGCAGACGGTGCATTTCGCTGCACCGAGCTTCGTTTTTGCATGGCAGGCCTTCCGGTACAAGCCGTACATCTAATAATATAGCTTTTACAATATCACGCTCACCAACGCTCCAACCCAAGGAAAGAACAACCACGAAAAAAGTTGAAAACGTAAAAAGTCATGTTTATGACTCATTCTATCCAAGGGAGGAAACCATGAACTACTTAGGAACACTGATGTTCGGTCTGGCGGCAGCCGGACTGACAGCAACCACGGCATTTGCACAAAGCTGCCCGGAGGGATACCCCGGCGACAACATCAACTTTCTTGTAGGTTATGGCGCCGGTGGCGGCACCGACACCGTTGCCCGCCGGGTCGCCAGCGATATCGAGACTGCGACCGGCTGGACCATCGTGGTCGACAACCGCCCCGGTGCCAGTGGCGGCGTCATGGCGCGCGGACTGCTTGACGCAGAGGCTGACGGCTTGACGATCGGTGTGGTCAGCAACACCACCGTGGCCATCAACCCGCATGTGAACGACGCCATCGGCTACACGCATGGCGATTTCGCCTACCTCGGGACTGGCATGGTGCTGAACTATGGTTTGGTCACGCTTGCGGACAACCCGTATTCAACACTGGAAGAATTCGTGGATTTCGCCCGCGAAAAGGGTCGCGCGACCGTCTCGGTCGGTGCCTCCAGCCACACGATTGCGGTTGATACACTGTCCGAGCACTTCGACATCGACCTGGTCGCTGTTCCGGGCAAAGGCTCTGCCGCCGCGCTGCAGGAAGCGCTTGGGGGTCACGTCGATGCCACCATCCAGGGGGCTGCGCACGTGCCGCAAATCGCAGCCGGTGCCATGGTGCAGCTTGCCACACTGACTGCGAACCGCGCCAGCTATGCGCCCGACACCATGACCACCATGGAAAGCGGTGTGGATCTGTCGATCGAGGGCCACATCATCTTTATCATGAACGGCGAGACGCCGGCTGATATTCAAGCCTGTCTTGCGGACGCCATCGCCGGAGTGACCTCGTCCGACGCCTACGTAGAGTTTCTCGCCGGACGCGCCGCCGTGCCAGGAAACATGGGCCCCGAGGGTACGGCCGCCTGGGTCGCGGATGCATCCGCCTTCTACGAGGCCAAGCTGGCAAAGTGATTAACGCTGATCGCATACAGGGCATCGTCGTCCTTGGTTTTGGCATCCTGCTGCTGTTGTGGCTGATCCCGAACTACGTGACGGCGGTGCCCGGTGACCCACTGGATCCGTCAATGTTTCCGCGCGCGGCAGGCTGGATACTCTCGGGGCTCGGACTTGCGCAAATCGTGTTTGCGCGCCCGGGCGGGTCAGTACCCAAAGGCCGAGAGGTCTTTGGGTTCGTCTGTTTCATCGGGGCCCTTGCGATTGCTGCCC
>JBELMB010000077.1:0-22322 GCA_042088665.1 Sagittula sp. | reverse complement strand
ACCAGCCAAGGATCGACCCCTCGACAAAGCATTTCACTTCTTCGGGCTTGCTTTCGATGGTGGCGGCCATGGTTTCGATCGTGGTGGCATAGGTGGAATAACCCGCGTCAGCGATCAAAAAGACATCGGGTTTGAAACCGCCGACCTTTTCCACGAGATAGGGCTCGGACGAGAGATACCCCTGCATCCCGGCATCTTCATTGGCGAGGAAGGGCGCGGGGTTGAACGTGTAGGGCTTGCGCTGCTCGGCAGAGAAGCCATAGGCCGCAATCATCCACTGGTAGTAGGACTGGTAGCCGTTGTCGCCGATCAGCAGTTCGAGATCCTTGAGATCGGCAAAGGTTTCGGCCTTGCCGGGATGCGCGAGGATCACCTGTGGGTGCTTCTGGAACGCGGCAGCGACGGCAACGACCGGAATGCCCTCTTTGGCCGCGTTGAAGGCCTGCAGCAGATCGCCGCCCATGTGGTAGTCGATCCGGCCTGCCAGCAGCAGGGCGCGGTTGTTCACCTGCGGGCCACCCGGCACGATGGACACGTTCAGACCGCAGGCCGCATAGGTGCCATCGGCCACGGACTGGTAGAACCCGCCGTGCTCGGCCTGCGCCAGCCAGTTGGTGCCAAACACCACGTCAGACATGGCATGCGCGCCCCCGGCGGCCAGCGTGCCTGCGGTGAGCGCTATTGCGAACTTGGATGCGTTCATGAGAGATTTCTCCTGTTGGTCAGTTGTCGTGTTTGTGAAGGCGCGCCAATCTGGACCCGACGGTCCAAAGCGCAGAGGAGGTCGAAATGATCAAGAGTCTGGTTCCCGAAGGAATGGCCGCGCCTTTTGCGCGTTACGCCCACGGTGTAGCCGACCCGGACAGCGGTCTGGTTCTGACGTCCGGGCAGTTGGGTCTGGCCGCGGATGGGTCGATCCCTGCGGGTGCAGAGGCGCAGGCCGATCTGATCCTTGAAAACATCGACCGGATCCTCGCCGATGCGGGCACGTCGAAGGCAGGCACCTTGCGGATCAATGCCTTTGTCACGGATCGGGCGCATATGGCGGGATACATGGCGGCCCGGGACCGCTGGCTGGCCGATGTACCACACCTGCCTGCATCGACTCTGGTGATCGTCAGCGGCTTTACCAAGCCGGAATTCCTGGTGGAGATCGAGGTCACCGCAAAGATCGTCTGAAGCGGCAGGGATCACAAGCGGGGCAGTCATGGAGTCGGCAAGGCCTCTCCTTGGGTCCTATGGCTGAACGGATCCGAAACGGTGCAGGCCCGTTCGCGGAGCGGCCACATCTGGCAGGACCTGCGCATCACTTTCTGCAATTCACGTTCAAACATCCGCAAGGCCCCCACCCTGCCCCACGCAGACATCCCTGCGCCGGCTCACCCGCAAAGCATTTTGGGAAATCGACTTGGCCGCTATCCTTGCACCGCAACAGCCTGTCCGGACAGGGCTGTCCGACCAAAATTAGGGCACTCTTCGGTTTTTTGGTCATTTTCAATGCAGAAAACAGATGTCGCTCGGTGGTGTTAACGTCAGGCTCCTGCCTGCCCCGATTGGGTGCCAGACAGAGTCCACATCCTTTTGGGCGAGAGAGGCGGGCGTCGACTCGTGCCACCTTTTTACGCTTAAGGTATTGACCAAGAATACGTTCACCTATTCCGGGTCCGATCGAAGGGCCGCTCTGACGAACCCACGATCTTTGCATCTGTCGATGCAACAGACAGCAGGCTCACCGCCTCGCGACTTAGGTCTAACGCGCCGAAGACCGGCTCTGACTGCTCCGCTTCCGCACAATCATGCGGCACTCCGGCGAAGCTGTCCGTGCATCCGTCGTCGTAAGCCCCGATCCGGCTAGCGGCTACGCCGCACTTCGTAGAACCTCGTCCATCCGTCGGATCGACCTTGACGGGATGGGCGGTGATCCCCGCCTTGCGTCGTACTGACCCCGGATCCGCGCGACGCGCTCGAAGGTACAGTGGAGGTTCACCACCTCGTCACGCACCTTGAAGACCGGGCATCCTGCGCCTCGGATGAGGGGCGAAAAACACCCGCATCTGCGCCGAGGAAAGGCCTTTTGCAACAATTCGATCACCTGCGACAACACCTTGTAATCAGACCGCTTCTCCGCTTCATTTCGATCCGGAAAATCCCCGCGCCGCCCATCTACTAAAAAATTAGTTTGACAATTTGTAGCGGCATCGTGAACACTGGCTGCATCCGGTAAAGACCGGAATGACCAACAAAATCTAGGGAGGAGACTATGCGGAGCACCCTGCTTACCGCGACGGCTGCTTGCGCCCTGTTGCTGGGCGCGCAATCGGCTTTGGCGGACACCGCCGCGGCACAACGTTGGATCGACGAGGAATTCCAGCCGTCGACGCTGACCAAAGATGCACAAATGGCCGAGATGCAATGGTTCATCGACGCCGCCGCCCCGTTCGAGGGCATGGAAATCAACGTCCTCTCCGAGGGCATCCCGACGCACTCCTACGAAAGCCAGGTCCTGACCAAGGCTTTTGAAGAAATCACCGGCATCAAGGTCAATCACCAGATCCTCGGCGAGGGCGAAGTCGTCCAGGCCGTGCAGACCCAGATGCAGACCGGCCGCAACCTCTATGACGGCTATGTCAACGACTCCGACCTGATCGGCACGCACTCGCGTCTTCAGCTGGCCTACCCGCTGACCGACATGATGGGCGGCGACTGGGCGGCGACAACCTCGCCGACGCTGGACCTTGACGATTTCATGGGCATCCAGTTCACCACCGGTCCGGATGGCAAACTGTACCAGCTGCCCGACCAGCAGTTTGCGAACCTCTACTGGTTCCGCAAGGACTGGTTTGACGACGAGGCCAACAAGGCCGCGTTCAAGGAAAAATACGGCTATGATCTGGGCGTTCCGGTCAACTGGTCGGCCTATGAGGACATCGCCGATTTCTTCACCAATGACGTGAAAGAAGTCGACGGTACGGCGATCTACGGCCACATGGACTATGGCAAGCGCGCACCCGATCTGGGCTGGCGCATGACCGACGCCTGGCTTTCGATGGCAGGCGCCGGATCTGTTGGTGAGCCGAACGGCGTGCCGGTAGACGAATGGGGCATCCGCATGGAAGCGGGCACCTGTAACCCCGTGGGCGCCAGCGTGACCCGTGGCGGTGCTGCAAACGGCCCGGCAGCGGTCTACGCGATCCGCAAGTGGGACGAGTGGCTCCGGAACTATGCGCCTCCCGGCTCGGCGTCCTATGACTTCTACCAGTCGCTGCCGGCTCTCAGCCAGGGCAACGTGGCCCAGCAGATCTTCTGGTACACCGCCTTCACCGCCGACATGGTGAAGCCGCAGTCCGAGGGCAACAACACCGTGGATGCCGAAGGCACACCGCTGTGGCGCATGGCCCCCTCGCCGCATGGTCCCTACTGGGAAGAAGGCCAGAAGGTCGGCTATCAGGACGTGGGGTCCTGGACCTTCCTCAAGTCCACACCATCGGAGCGCGCACAGGCCGCATGGCTCTATGCGCAGTTCGTGACGTCCAAGACCGTGGATGTGAAGAAGTCCCACGTGGGTCTGACCTTCATCCGCGACAGCTCCGTGAACCACGAGTCGTTCTCCGAGCGTGCGCCCAAGCTGGGTGGCCTTGTGGAGTTCTACCGCTCCCCCGACCGCGTGGCATGGAGCCCGACCGGCATCAACGTGCCCGACTATCCCAAGCTGGCGCAAATCTGGTGGCAGCAGATCGGTGACGTGAACTCCGGCGCCTTTACCCCGCAAGAAGCGATGGATCGCCTCGCCGGGGAAATGGACATCACCATGGCACGCATGCAGCAGGTCGATGAAGCGGCTGGTGTCTACGGCGGTTGCGGCCCGCGCCTCAACGAGGAGCGCGACGCAGAGTACTGGCTGTCCCAGCCCGGCTCGCCCAAGGCCAAGCTCGACAACGAGAAGCCCCAGGGCAAGACCGTGAACTACGACGAACTGGTTGCCCGCTGGCAGCAGCAGTAACCACTCTGACGTAGGGCGGGGACACACCCGCCCTACACCCCCCTGTTTCCCCCGAGAGTCTCCAATGATCGAGCTTCACGACGTCACCAAACGCGTCGGCACAATCACGCATATCAAACCCACATCCATGGTGTTGAAGCCAGGGCATTTCAACGTGCTTCTCGGCGCCACCGGATCGGGCAAGACCTCGCTGATAAAGCTGATGGCCGGATTGGATCCCATCGCCTCTGGCCGGGTCGAGATGGACGGTCAGGATATGACACGGGTCCGAACACAGGGGCGCAACATCAGCCTTGTGCACCAGTTTTTCGTGAACTACCCGCACATGAGCGTCTTTGAGAACATCGCATCCCCCCTGCGGGTCGCCGGCATGGCCGAGAGCGAGATCCAGGGCCGCGTCGAAGAGACCGCGGACATCCTGCAACTGCGCCCGATGCTGAACCGCAAGCCGTCGGAATTGTCGGGTGGTCAGCAACAACGCTGCGCTCTCGCCCGCGCCATCGCAAAGGAAAGCCGCGCGGTCTTTCTGGACGAACCGCTGGCCAACCTCGACTACAAGCTGCGCGAAGAGCTGCGCGAACAGCTGCCGGACCTCTTTGCCGGACGCGGCGCCGTGGTGGTCTATGCCACGTCCGAGCCCGAAGAGGCGCTCTTGCTGGGTGGCGAAACAGCCTTGATGGAAGATGGCCGCGTCACGCAATTTGGCCCAACGGCAGAGATATATCGCTCTCCGACCAGTCTGGCGGCGGCGCGGGTCTTTTCCGACCCGCCGATCAATGCCGCCGAAGTGACCAAGACGGGCAGCGCCATCACGCTGGATGCCGGTGTCAGCTGGACCGCCGCAGGCCCGGCGCAGGCCCTGCCCGATGGTCGCTACACGGTGGCCCTGCATCCCTACCACGTCGCGCCAACGCGCCGCCATGACGGCGACGTGGCGCTGAACGGACAGGTGCTGGTGACAGAGCTCTCGGGGTCTGAATCAAGCGCGCATTTTCAATTGGGCAAGGTGGCCTGGGTCTCTCTGGCCCCCGGTGTGCATGCCTACAGCGTCGGAGAAGACCACGTGTTTTACATGAACCCCGTCCATTGCCTGTATTTCGGCGCGGACGGACAAAGGGTGGCATGAGATGGCCCGGATCACGCTAAAGGACCTGCGCCACAGCTACATGCCCAACCCCCAAAGCGCCGAGGATTACGCACTCAAGGGGCTGGACGTGACTTGGCGCGATGGTGGGGCTTATGCGCTGCTTGGCCCCTCGGGCTGCGGCAAGTCCACCTTGCTGAACATCATCTCCGGGTTGCTGACCCCCTCTGACGGGCAGATCCTGTTCGACGACAAGGATGTGACCCGCATGACGCCGGACGCCCGCCATATTGCGCAGGTGTTCCAGTTCCCGGTGGTCTACGACACGATGACCGTGCGCGAGAACCTGTCCTTTCCGCTGAAGAACCGCGGCGTGGCCCCGGACCGGATTGCCGCCCGCGTGGCCGAGATTGCCGGGATGCTCGAAGTCGAAGACATGCTGGACGTGCGGGCCTCGAACCTGAGCCCGGACAACAAGCAGAAGATCTCGATGGGGCGGGGGCTGGTGCGTGACGACGTGAACGTGATCATGTTCGACGAGCCCCTGACGGTGATCGACCCGCACCTGAAGTGGAAACTCCGGTCCAAGCTCAAGGAGCTGCACCAGCGTATCAAGCTGACCATGATCTACGTGACGCACGACCAGACCGAGGCGCTGACCTTTGCCGACGAAGTGGTGGTCATGCAGGACGGCGAAGTGGTTCAGATTGGCACGCCGGTTGAGTTGTTTGAACGCCCGCAACACACCTTTGTGGGGCATTTCATCGGCTCGCCGGGCATGAATGTGCTGCCCTGCGAGGCCCGCGGAGATCACGCCCTGTTCGAGGGACATTCCGTCGCGCTCGAAGGCGCGGTGACAGGCGACGGGGGCGATGTGCGCCTTGGCGTTCGCCCCGAATACGTGCACCTCGATGCCGGGGGTTTGCCTGCCCAGGTGATCAAGGTCTCCGACGTGGGCCGACACTTCGTGGTCGAGGCTCAGGTGGGCGGCAGCCGCCTGAAAGCCATCACCGAAGGCACCGCGCCCAATCAGGGCGAGACCGTGGGCCTGTCGTTTTCACCGGCCAAAACGCGGGTCTACCGGGATGGGTGGATCGCGACGGAGGCGCGTCACACACACGCGACGGAGGCGCGTCATACTCACGCGACGGAGGCGCGTCACGCACATGCGACGGAGGCGCGCGATGACGGGTCCGCGGGGGCGGCCGAATGATCGCTGATTTCGCCTGCTTGCAGCAAAAGGCCTCCGGTCACGCCACCAGTCGGGCCAGTGTCCCTGCAGCGCGGCCTGCCTTGGCGACAGGTTTCACCAGCCGCCGCACCGCCGCAGTGCCCAAGGCAATGGCAGGGCCTTTCACACCGACGGGGCCGTCGTCACCACGCCGGGCGCCCACGCCCGGATCAATACGCGGGCCCGCCACCGAAGCGGCCATGCCCACCCCCAGATCGCAGACAAGCCGCGTCGAAACGAGAGGGTCAGCCCCATGAAAACCACCAACCAGAAAGGCTGGTTCTTCGTTATCCCCGTGGTCATTCTCGTGGCCTTCAACGCACTCGTGCCGATGATGACCGTGGTCAACTACTCGGTGCAGGAGACCTTCGGGAACAACGTCTTTTTCTGGCAGGGCCTCGACTGGTTCCAGCAGATCCTCCGGTCTGACCGCTTTCAGGCGGCGCTGGGGCGGCAGTTCCTGTTTACCGGGATCATTCTCGCGATCGAAGTGCCGCTGGGCATCGCAGTCGCCCTTTGCATGCCGCGAAAGGGCTTCTGGGTGCCGGTTTGCCTCGTGCTGATGGCGCTGCCGATGCTGATCCCGTGGAACGTCGTCGGGTCGATGTGGAATATCTTTGCCCTGCCCAAGATCGGCATGCTGGGCTATTTCATGAACGATGTTCTGGGCGTCAACTATGACATGACCCAGAACCCGCTGGCGGCCTGGATTACGGTCATCGTCATGGATGTCTGGCACTGGACATCGCTGGTGGTGCTCTTGTGCTACGCCGGGCTGGTGTCCATTCCCGACGCCTATTACCAGGCGGCGCGCATCGACGGGGCCTCTGGCTGGGCCGTCTTCCGCTACATCCAACTGCCCAAGATGAAGACCGTCCTGACAATCGCGATCCTGTTGCGGTTCATGGACAGCTTCAACATCTACACCGAACCCTTCGTGCTGACAGGAGGAGGTCCGGGCAACTCGACCACGCTCTTGTCCATCGACCTCGTCAAGATTGCCCTCGGCCAGTTCGACCTTGGCCCGGCAGCGGCCATGAGCCTGATCTACTTCGCCATCACGCTGCTGGTCAGCTGGATCTTCTACACCGTCATGACCAAGGATGACCCGTCATGAAACCCCGCGCCCTCGTTCCGATCATCTATATCATCTTCCTGATGTTGCCGATCTACTGGCTCGTCACGATGAGCTTCAAGACCACCAATGAAATCCTCGCGGGCTTCTCGCTGTTCCCGCAGACCTTCACGCTGGACAGCTATATCGCGATCTTCACCGATCCGACGTGGTACTGGGGCTACATCAATTCGATCCTCTACGTGTCGATCAACATGCTGCTCTCGGTGGCGGTGGCCTTGCCTGCGGCCTATGCCTTTTCGCGCTACCGCTTTCTGGGGGACAAGCAGCTGTTCTTCTGGCTGCTCACCAACCGCATGGCGCCCGCAGCCGTCTTTGCCCTGCCGTTCTTTCAGCTCTACTCTTCCATCGGGATCTTTGACACGCATGTGGCGGTGGCCCTCGCGCATACGCTGTTCAACGTGCCGCTGGCGGTCTGGATCCTCGAAGGTTTCATGCGCGGGATCCCGAAGGAACTGGATGAAACCGCCTATGTGGACGGCTATTCCTTTCCCCACTTCTTCATGAAAATCTTTCTGCCGAACATCAAGGCAGGCGTTGGCGTGGCGGCCTTCTTCTGCTTCATGTTCTCCTGGGTGGAGATGCTGCTGGCCAAGACCCTCACAGCCGTGGAGGCAAAGCCAATTGCCGCCGTGATGACCCGCACCGCCTCCTCCGCGGGCTATGAGCTTGGCCTGCTGGCCGCGGCAGGCACCCTGACGATCATCCCGGGCGCGATCGTGATCTGGTTCGTGCGCAACTACATCGCCCGCGGCTTTGCAATGGGGAGAGTGTGATGACATCCCGTATCCGGCACATCGAACCCGTCCCCGCCACACCGCGAGGCCACCAGCGCCAGTCTCGCCGCAGGCCTGGCCTCACGGTCGCGGCTTTGCTCACGCTGTTTCCGGGCCATGCCTTCGCGCAAGCGGCGGGCTGGGGCAACGTCAGCGCGGCGACCGAACCCAAGGCGTTTTCATGGTTCGACCCGCTCTGGCCTTCCTTCTGGATGGCCTGGACCCCGGCGACCCTCGCGGTGTTCGTGGCGATCTTCAGCGCCATCGCGATCATCGGGCTTCTTGAGGTCTGGAAATTCCACGACGGGATCGAACGCGACGGCGTCTTTGGCCTGACGACCACGCTGGGGGACCGGCTGTTCATCACGCTTCTGGGATCCGTCTACATCTTTCTCGCCTATCTTGGTTTTTTCGACCCGCCCCTTTGGGTGCCACTTTTTCTGTCACTCGGCTGGGGAGTATTCGTTTTTTGGAAGGTGTGAATTGGCTGTCGCCCCAAGGTGTGATTAATCCGAAGGCAGGCAGCCACGCAAAACTCCGAAAGCGGCAAGACCATGCGCAAGAAAAAACCCGGCAACCTTCTGACTGACGTCGAACTTGAGTTCATGACCATTCTGTGGGGCATCGAACAGGGCTCTGTGAAGGATATTCTGGCCGGAATGCCGGTGGGACGCGACCTTGCCTATACTTCCGGGGCGACGATTTTGCGCATTCTGGACGAAAAAGGATTCGTCAAAAGCCGCAAAGAGGGCAAAACTCTGATCTACACGCCCCTTCTTGGGAAGGACGCGTATCAGACCCGGTCGCTGCAAAACCTGTCGCGCACACTGTTTGACGATACACCGGCAATGCTGGTGGCCCGTCTGGTGGATGACGCAGGCCTGACCGAACAGGACTTGCAGGAGATCCGGGCGCTCGTGGAGGGGAGGCTACGGGATGAACGGGATTAGACTGCTGGTCGAGGGCTACCTTGACCTCAATATCGCGATGATGTTCGCGCTGGTGCTTTGGTGCATTCTGCGCGCTGCGATGGCGCGCACGCCCTGGGCCAGCGCCTACGGGATGCAGCGCCGTTTGCTGGGCTGGCTGTTGCTGGCCGTCCTTCTCAGCCCCCTGCTGGCGGCAGGTGTGACGGCGCTGTCGGCGCAGATCTGGCCACGGCAATCGCTGGCACTGTCTGACCTTGTCGTCGCGGCCTTTCTGGACGGGCGCATCGCCATGCCTGCCGTGACCTTTGAGGAAATGCTCACCACGCGCAAGCGCTGGGTCGACGCGCTGCTGGCCGCAGATGGCGTGGCGGTGCAGGCCTTCTGGGCGCTGCTGGCGACAGGTGTGACGCTGATGCTGGCCCGGCTGGCACATGCCGCATGGGCCGTGCACCAGACTCTGCGCGCCGGGTTTTTGTGGCGCAGCACCGCGCGGGTCGATATCCGGCTTTCCGATACTGTGGCCATGCCCTTCGCGGTGCGCGGCCTGCGGCGCTACCATGTGGTTCTGCCGAGCAGCCTGGTGACACGGCCCGGCGACATGGCGCTGGTCCTCGCGCATGAGTTCCTGCACATCCGCAAGGGCGATACAGAACTTGAACTGGTGGCCGAACTGCTGCGCCCCTTCTTTTTCTGGAACCCGGCCTTCCGCATCTGGAAGGGACAGCTGGAACAGTTGCGTGAACTCAGCTGTGACCAGCTTGTGGTCAGCAGATGCGCCCGCAGCCCCAAGGCCTACATGCAATGTCTGCTGACGCTCTGCGCTACGGCCATGCGTCCCGAACCGCCGCAGCGCATACGCGTCGGCTTTGTCCAATCCAGTCGCGCAAAGCGGGACCTGCTACGCCGCTTTCGTGCGCTGTGCAGTGACGTGCAAAGCCCCCCGCGCGTGCCAATGCCCGCGTTGGCCGGTCTGACACTTGGGCTGTTTGGCCTTGTGGCCGTGGGGGCCGCGGCGCTGCATCCCGTTCGGGACTGGAGCCAGGACCGGCTGATGCTCTCGACCGTGGTCAACCTGGAACGCCTGGAGGCGATCAACCGCGGGTTCTGACCCCTGTCCCATCTTTGCCTTGCCAGCCTTGGCAAAGTGCTTTGCCTCAGCGCCGCCCCGGGGCAGCCCCCAGCGAGGCGCGCCATTTTACGCTGGCTGTCAGCTCGACGCTCTCGCCGGCGGCATGGCCATTGCGCAGGGCCCGCAGCATACGCGCCGCGCCCTGCCCCATCTTGCGATGCGGCACATGCACAGTGGTCAGACCCGGTGTGACGATTTCTGCAATTTCGATGTCATCGAACCCGGTGATCGAGACATCCTCCGGCACCCGTACGCCCATCTGGCGCGCCTGTTTCAGCGCGCCTGCCGCCAGAACATCGTTGCCGCACAGGATGGCCGTCGGCGGCGCATCCGATCGCATCAAGTGCTCAAATCCCGCCGCGCCATTGGCGATGGCATAAGGTGTCTCGACGATCTGCAAATGATCCGGTCCCAGCCCTGCGGCCTTCAGCGCCGCAAGCACCCCTTCGGCACGCTTGCGCGCCCGGTCGTTTTCCACACGCTCCGCAGAAATCAGGCCAAGCCGACGGTGTCCGAGGGCCAGAACCTCGGACGCGAGCCTCTGCATCGCCGCATGGTTGTCAAACCCGATCGACAACCGGGTCTGAGTGCGGTCCAGCGCCCAGGCCACCACATGTGGAATCTGCCGCTGTTCGAGAAAGGCATAGCTTTCCGGGGTGCGATCATGCCCGATCAGCAACAGTGCATCTGCGCCACGGGCCACGAGATCGCGGATGTGTTTTTCTTCCAGATCGGACCGATACGACGAGCTCGCCACCAACAGCGTGATCCCGTGTTCGCCCAGCTCCTCCTGAAAAGCCTGCAAGCCCTGCGCAAAGATCGCATTTTCCATCGTCGGGATGATCGCACCAAATGTGTTGGTGCGTTTGGCCGCCAGCGCACGGGCGCCAAAATTGGGCGCGTATCCAAGAGCTTGAACAGCTTCCAGAACCCGCTCGCGGGTTTTCTGGGACACCCGGTCAGGCGCATTCAGACAACGCGACACCGTCGCCGTAGAGACACCGGCCCGGGCCGCCACATCTTCCAGCCGGGGCACTTGCCCTGCCGCTGTGAGAGACCCGTCTGCAGGCCCGTTCTCAGGCCCGTTCTCAGGCCCGTTTTCTGGCCGATTTTCTGGCCCCTTGTCTGTGTCTCGCTCCATGCGCTCAACCTCTTTCGACCGGCCTGGGTGCGCCGTGATCATGTCCCCCGGCGCAGGTCATGCACGGTCCCACCCCCACTAGAAAGCCCGACCGGATGCAAAATGCAAGCGCTTGCATGCGCCGATGTAAGCGCTTACACCTAACGCGACTCATCGTGTTCAGGGAGGGACGCAGATGGCATTCGCAGCGGTCCGGGGGGATTGGCCTTGCGCGTCTGACAGATGGCGCGCCCTGCCCGCCGCGCGGGCAATCGCCCGTCGGGCAGGGCGCGTATTGCGCGCCGCCAACCCCGATCCGTGCTCGGATCGGACCGCTGACCTGCACTGCTCACCTGCCGCCCGGGGCAAAGCCATTTGCCCGCGCCCCGGCCCTGCCCCGCACGCGACGAACCAACATCACCCTGCCGGACCCCAATAGGACCCCATTTCCATGCCGCGAGAGTATCTCAAGAAAGCCACGCTCACCGCGCGCAGCGATGCCACCGAAACCCGGGCAATCGTGCGCGACATCCTCGATGACATCGAAGCCGGGGGGGATGACGCCGCGCGCAAATATGCCGCCAAGTTCGATAAGTATGATGGTGACACCCTGCTGTCGCCCGAAGCCATCGCCGCCGCCAGCGCGATGGTCCCGGAAAAGCTGCGCAACGACATCGCCTTTTCCCATGCGAACGTAAGGAAATTCGCAGAGGCGCAGATGTCGACGGTCGGTAACTTCGAGGTCGAAGTGGTCCCGGGCCTCATCGCGGGTCAAAAGGCAATCCCGGTGAATTCCGCGGGCTGCTACGTGCCCGGCGGGCGCTACAGCCATATTGCGTCGGCGATCATGACCGTGACCACGGCCAAGGTCGCAGGCTGCAAGAACATCACGGCCTGTTCGCCTCCGCGCCCCGATATCGGCATCGCACCAGCGATCATCTACGCCGCGCATATCTGCGGAGCGGACCAGATCCTCGCCATGGGCGGCGTGCAGGGCGTTGCAGCGATGACTTTTGGCCTCTTTGGTTTGCCAAAGGCCAATATCCTCGTGGGCCCCGGCAACCAGTTCGTGGCCGAAGCCAAGCGGATGCTGTTTGGCCGCGTCGGCATTGACATGATCGCAGGCCCGACCGACAGCCTGATCCTCGCCGATGGGCAGGCCGATGCGATGATCGTCGCCGTCGACCTCGTGGGCCAGGCCGAACACGGCTACAACTCACCCGTCTGGCTGGTCACAGATGACCGCAAGCTGGCCGAAGAGGTCATGCGCCTCGTGCCACTGCTGATCGAAGACCTGCCCGAGGTGAACCGCGACAACGCCACCGCCGCTTGGCGCGACTACGCCGAAGTGATCCTTTGCAGCGACCGCGAGGAAATGGCCGCGACCTCCGACGAATACGCGCCCGAGCACCTCACCGTGCAGGCCGAGGATCTCGACTGGTGGCTGGACCGCCTGAGCTGCTACGGCTCGCTCTTTCTCGGGGAAGAGACCACCGTGGCCTTTGGCGACAAGGCATCGGGCACCAACCATGTGCTGCCGACCTCCGGTGCTGCCAGCTACACCGGTGGCCTCTCGGTGCACAAATACATGAAGATCGTCACGTGGCAGCGCGCCACCAAGCTCGGCGCAAAGCCGGTCGCCGAAGCCACCGCCCGGATTTCCCGCCTTGAAGGCATGGAAGGCCATGCGCGCACCGCGGACATACGGCTGAAGAAGTATTTCCCGGACGAAACATTTGATCTGTCCGCGGATGGCTGACACGTCACCCTTTGCGGATCTGTTCGATGTCGCGGGCCGCGTGGCCTGCGTCACCGGGGCAAGTTCCGGGCTTGGACGTCGCGCGGCCCTGACGCTGGCCGCTGCCGGCGCCAAGGTCGTCGGCGTCGCGCGCCGGGCCGAGGCTCTGGACAGCCTTGCGGCCGAGGCCCGGACCGTCCAGCCTGACGCCGGAGAGACCATCGCCACAGTCACCGGCGACGTGGCCGACCGGGAGGGTCTGGACGCGCTTGTGGCCCAGATCAGCGCCCCGTTTGGCGCCCCGCAGATCGTTGTGCACGCCGCGGGGCTCAACGCGCGCGAGATGCCCGATGACGTCACGCCCGAAGGCTGGGATGCGACCATCGCGATCAACCTCACCGCGCCCTTCTTTCTCAGCCAGCGGCTGGTGCCGGGGATGCGCGAAGGCGGCTGGGGCCGGATCGTGAACTTTGCCTCGTTGCAGACCTTTCGCGCCTTTCCCGGCGGCATGGCCTATGGTGCGAGCAAGGGCGGCGTGGCGCAGTTGACGCGGGCCATGGCGCAGGCCTGGTCCGCCGACGGCATCACGGCAAATGCGCTGGCGCCCGGGTTCTTTCACACGGAGCTCACCGCGCCGGTGTTTTCCGACCCCGAACGCGCCGCCCGCAACGCGGAACAGACCTGCATCGGGCGCAACGGTACCCTTGAGGATCTGGATGGCCCCCTGCTGTTTCTGTGTTCCAACGCATCCGCTTATGTGACAGGTCACGTGATGATGCTCGACGGAGGGTTCACCGCAAAATGAAGGCGCTCGTCTACACCGGAATCGAAGACCTGACCTTTCAGGACATGCCCGATCCGCAGGCCGACCCCGCGCAGGACACGCATCTGGTCCGCATCGACAGCGTCGGCATCTGTGGCTCTGACATGCATGCCTACCTCGGCCATGACGACCGCCGCCCCGCGCCGCTGATCCTTGGCCATGAGGGTGCAGGTGTCATCACTGGCGGCCCCCGCGACGGGGAGCGGGTGACCGTCAACCCGCTGGTCACCTGCGGCACCTGCCCGGCCTGCCTGTCGGGGCGCGACAACCTGTGCGACACGCGC
Source organism: Sagittula sp. (assembly GCA_042088665.1). Taxonomy (GTDB): domain Bacteria; phylum Pseudomonadota; class Alphaproteobacteria; order Rhodobacterales; family Rhodobacteraceae; genus JBELMB01. The sequence continues at coordinate 8,073 of JBELMB010000077.1, read as the reverse complement.
CAGATCATCTCGATGCCACCGCGCGAGGGTGCGTTCGCGCAATACATTGCCATGCCCGCGCGCAACCTCGTGACGGTGCCTGATGGGTTTTCGCTGGAAAAGGCCGCGCTGGCAGAGCCTGTCGCGGTCAGCTGGCACGCGGTGCGCCTCGGGCTTGCGTCCATGGCCGACGACCGCCGCGACAGCGCGCTGGTCATTGGCGGTGGCGCCATCGGGGTCGCCGCGGCCATCAGCCTGCAGGCACAGGGCGTCCCGAATGTCACCCTAGTGGAGCCGAACGAGATCCGCCGCACCTACCTTGGCGCGCAGGCCGACTATGCCGTCGCAACCCCCGAGGACGTGACCGGACAGATCTTTGACATCACCGTCGACAGCGTTGGCTACGACGGCACGCGGGCCGCCGCGTCGGTCGCAACGCGGCCCGGTGGCCTGATCGTGCACATCGGTCTTGGCGGCGGCACTGCCGGGCTGGACATACGGCGCATCACGCTGCAGGAAATCACCGTCATCGGCACCTATACCTATACCGCGCAGGACTTTCGCGACACCTGCGCCGCGCTTTTCGACGGTCGCCTCGGCGCTCTGGAGTGGACCGAGGCGCGCCCGCTATCCGAAGGCGCCCGCGCCTTTGCCGACATTCGCGCGGGCCATGTGCCCGCACCCAAGATCATTCTGAAGCCCTGACAAACAGACAGACCGCGAAGGAGACCGCCCATGTCCAATCCGATACCCAACGAGATCCCCCATCTTCTCGTGCATGATCACGAAGACAACGTTGGCGTTGTGGTGATCGAAGGGCTGACCGCCGGCACCGATATGCTGTGCTGCGTCACCCATGACAATTCCACCTTTCGCCTGACCGCCGGCGCTGATGTGCCGATCGGCCACAAGATCGCGCTGAAGGATCTGTCGGGCGGCGACACCGCCATCAAATACGGCGAGGACATCGGCAAGATCACCGCCGATATCGCCAAGGGCGCCCACGTTCACACCCACAACTGCAAAACCAAGCGCTGGTGACCCTCGCTCCAGCAGCGACGCAAGAGCGATAGAAGGAAACACAAGCATGGCATCAAAATATTCCAACCTCACCGTAAAGGCGTTCCGGCGCGAAAATGGCCGCGTGGGTGTGCGCAACCACGTGCTGATCCTGCCGGTAGACGACATCTCGAATGCCGCCTGCGAAGCGGTGGCCAACAACGTCAAGGGCACCCTGGCAATCCCCCACGCCTATGGCCGCCTGCAATTCGGCGAAGACCTCGATTTGCACTTTCGCACGATGATCGGCACCGGGGCGAATGCCAATGTGCATTCCGTCGTGGTGATCGGCATCGAACCGGGCTGGACCAGCAAGATCGCCAACGGCATCCGCGCAACGGGCAAGGAAGTGGCCGAATTCTCCATCGAGCAGAATGGCGATTTTGAAACCATCCGTCGCGCCTCCTGGGCGGCGAAGGACTTCGTGCACAAGGCCACCGAGGTGCAGCGCGAGGAATGCTCGATCAACGAGCTGTGGATCTCCACCAAATGCGGCGAGAGCGACACGACCACCGGTCTTGGTTCCTGCCCGACGGTTGGCAACATGTACGACAAGCTGCTGCCCGAAGGCATCACCGGCTTCTTTGGGGAAACCTCCGAGATCACCGGCGCAGAGCACATCTGCCAGAAGCGCGCGATCAACGAAGAGGTTGGCGAGCGTTGGTACAAGATGTGGAAGGCCTATCAGGACGACGTGATCTTTGCCCACCAGACCGATGATCTGTCCGACAGCCAGCCCACCAAGGGCAACATCGAAGGCGGTCTGACCACCATCGAGGAAAAGGCCCTTGGCAACCTCGAAAAGATCGGCCGCACCTCGCAGTACATCGACATTCTCGAGCCCGCCGAGATGCCCAACTCCGGCAACGGTCTGTACTTCATGGACAGTTCCTCGGCTGCGGCGGAATGCGTGACGCTGATGGCGGCGGGTGGTGCGGTGATCCACACCTTCCCCACCGGGCAGGGCAACGTCGTGGGCAACCCGATTGTGCCGGTGATCAAGATCACGGCCAACCCGCGGACCGTGCGCACCATGTCAGAGCACGTGGACGTGGACGTCTCCGGCATCCTGCGCCGCGAGATGACCATCGACGAGGCCGGGGATGCGCTGATCGAAATGATCTGCCGCACCGCCAACGGGCGCAATACCGCGGCCGAGGCTCTGGGCCATCGCGAGTTCTCGATGACCAAGCTGTACCGCAGCGCCTGACCGACAATGCCGGGCGCGCCGTTAGCGTGCGCCCGGCCCTTTTTCTCAGGACCGGTGTGCCGCTGTGACCCAAGAAACCGAGACGCTTTCGCTTGCGGATGCGGAAACCCTGATTTTCGATGCCCTTGCGGCCAGCAATGTCGCCGCGGGGAATGCCCGGGCCACCGCGCGCGCGCTCGTCGCCGCCGAAGCCGAAGGTCAGGTGGGTCACGGGTTCTCCCGTCTGGCCGACTACGCCGCTCAGGCCCGATCCGGCAAGGTACAGGGCCACGCGGTGCCACAGGTCCAATGGACCGGATCCGCCTCGTTGCTGGTTGATGCGGGCCATGGCTTTGCCTATCCGGCGCTTGATCTGGCCGCCACCGAAGGGCTGGCCGCCGTGCAGGACAACGGCTGCGTCGCCATGGCAATCACGCGCTCTCATCATTGCGGCGCGCTCTCGGTGCAGGTGGACCGGATCGCGCAGGCCGGGTGCGTTGCGCTTATGGTGGCCAACACGCCGTCTGCAATCGCGCCATGGGGCGCAAAGACGCCGCTTTTTGGCACCAATCCCATCGCCTTTGCCGCGCCGCGCCCGCAGGGCCCGCCGCTGGTGATCGACCTGTCGCTCTCGCGCGTGGCGCGGGGCAAGGTCATGCACGCCAAGAAAACCGGCCAGCCGATCCCCGAAGGCTGGGCGCTGGACCGCGACGGCCAGCCAACAACCGACCCCGACGCCGCGCTTGGCGGCTCCATGGTGCCAATCGGCGACGCCAAGGGCACCGCGCTCGCCCTGATGGTCGAAGTGCTGGCCAGCACGCTGACCGGCGCGCATATGAGCGCCGAGGTCGGATCCTTTTTCAGCGCAGACGGTCCGCCAACGGGGGCCGGTCAGTTCCTGCTGGCGATGCGCCCGCATGACCCCGACGGGTTTGCCGAGAGGCTCGAAGCGCTGGCTGGCCTGATCGACGGCATGGAAGGTGCCCGCCTGCCCGGCGCGCGGCGCAGCGCGGCGCTTGCCCGCGCGCACACCGAGGGCCTGACCGTCCCGGCCAGCTACATCGAAGGCGCGCGGCGCCTTGCGACCACCGGAGGATAGGGCGTTTGCTGGCATCGGATCACGGCCTCTTTTTCCGAGCGCCACGAAAGACATACCACGTGGCAAAGCAATCCGGGTTGTCAGCCTGCCCCTTGCGCGGCCCGCGTTCCGCGGCGAAACTGACTCAGGGCAAAGTGTAAGGGCCAAACGACCATGATGACACGCAACCGCCATAGGCGTGCACAAAGACGTCGCGAGACCGCCGATCAAAGCCACGAAACCCGGCAATTGCTGGGTGGCGGCGATGGTGGTCAGGGCGATGGCACCAGCCTCGACGAAAAGCCCTATGACCGCCGCCGCCTGTCCTACGCCACCACCTTCACGAATCCCATGCAGCAGATGGTCATCCAGACGATGGAGCTGGCGACGGCCAAGTTCCATTTGCTGCAACTGATCCGAAAGTTCGAGGCGCAGGGCGTGCCCCACGGACAGGCCTTCTGGGCGCAGGCATTGGGGATCATGGGCATCCCCCTCGCCACCCCCGAAGCCGAGATCGCCAAGATCCCGAAAACCGGTCCGCTGGTGGTCACGGCCAACCATCCGCATGGCCTTGTCGACGGGATGGTCATGGCAGAGCTGATCGGGCGCGTGCGCACCGACTACAAGATCCTCACCCGCTCCCTGCTGACCGGTGTGGCGGAGGTCGATGACTTCATGATCCCCGTGCCCTTTGACCATGATCCCGACGCGCTCGACAAGAACCTCGAAATGCGCCGCCGGGCGATGGAGCACCTCTCGCATGGCGGGGTGATCGCGCTGTTTCCTGCCGGTGTCGTGGCCTCTGCCGATACATGGTTTGGTCCTGCCGTCGAACGACCGTGGAACATCTTTACCGCCAAGCTGATCCGCCGCTCTGGTGCGACGGTGCTGCCGGTGCGCTTTCCGGGACAGAACAGCCGCGCCTACCAGCTGGCGAACAAGATCTCTTCGACCTTGCGGCAGGGCCTGTTGCTGTACGAAGTGCGCCACGCCCTGAACAAGCCGCAACGGCCTATCGTTGGCGGCCCGCTGGACCGGGCAGCGATGGACAAATGGTCCACGGACCCGAGAGGCTTCATGACATGGCTGCGCGCGCATACCCTGTCGCTGGACGCAGGCCCGACGGGCTAGCCCACGCTCAGGTCACGGCGAGAAAGATCAGCGTCGCAATCCCCCAGAGCGTCATCTGGAAATGCGTGTTCTGCGCCCCCTCGTGGCCGAACCAATAGCAAAAGTGGTTGCCCACCACGAGAAACATGGCCCAGGTCGTGGTAAACATCAGCACGGCAAACAGCGCCAGCCCCCGCGCAAACTCTGCCGCGACACCACCGAACAGGGCGAGGATCAGGGTCACGACCGCCGCGACGAGCGTGACGGTGGACAGCAACTCCCACGCCACGACCAACCGGAAAGCCGCCTTTTGCCAGGCGCGGCTGGTCACGCGCCGGTGCGCGACCAAGGCATAGGCGCTTGGGTCGTCCTCGCGGAGATACGCCATATCCATGACCTGCGCGGTGAAGGTCTCGTTTATCGAAGGATAGAGGATATTGTCCCGCACGCCGCTGCCCAGCCAAAGCGCCTGAAACGTCACAAGGGCGGTCTGGGTCAACAAGATAATGCTGTCCACCATGTGCACTCCTTTGCGTGGTTCTGGACGGTGACGGCTGTTCGTTCGGGACCACGGACCAGGGGGTTTGACACCGCCCCTGTCATCCCGGATCCGGGCAGCGTCGGACCCCAAACAAAAGCCAATCCCACGACCACTTAAGCACCTCTTTGGCGGACGGGAAAGCGCCCCGCCCCGCATGGAGATTTGATCCATGGAACTGGCCTCGGGCACCTGACCCCAACGAACTGACCCAATAGAATTGACCCCACAAAATCGACCTGGCGCCCCTTCGGCAGGGCGGATCCAACGGGGCTACGCAGGTGGCATGCGCATGCGATCCAGACCATCAGCTTCGCAGACGGAGACACACAGGCTCGACAAGGTGCGCGGCTCTTCAAAGGGCCAGGGCGTGCCGCGATGCAGGACCGCGCGCTGGTCCCAGATCAAGACATCGCCCACCTCCCAACGATGGCTATAGGTGAATTGCGGCTGCGTGCAGAAGGCAAACAATTCCGCGAGCAACGCGGCGCTTTCCTGCGCGTCATAGCCGTCCACCGCATAGGCATGGCTGGCGATGTACAGCGCCTCCTGCCCGGTGACCGGGTTCGTCCAAAGGCTGTTCCAATGTTGATCGGGCCATTTGTGAAACATCGGCAAATCCGCCAATTCCGGAGAGATCTGTGCCCGGGAATGGCTGTAGCGATGCCAGATCCCGCGTCCACGGATCCGCGCCTTCAGCGTTTCAGGCATCGCCGCCCATGCCGCGCGGGTGGAGGCAAGCTCTGTCGCGCCGCCCTGCGTGGTCACCACCCGCCCGATGAGGATATTGGTCAGCGCCGGCACCGGCAAAAAGGTGCTGTCCGCGTGCCACAGGAAATTGGCCTTCAGGTGCAATGTGTGCAGATCGTCCTCGGCCAACACGTCGTCCGCACGCACGTTTGTGACCTTTGGCACCTCGTAGGCCTCGCCGGGTTTGCGTTCATCGGCGAGGCGGTCCTCGATCTGCCCGAACTGCCGGGCGAGCGCCATGTGCTGGGCATCGCTGATCTCCTGGCCGCGAAACAACACTGCAGAATGCGTCTCGAACAACGCGCGCAGGGCGTCGAACCCCGCCCCGCCAGAGACCTCGGCCAAGAGCCCCGCCGGATCAGAGCCCGTGGTCGAGGCATGCGCAGCGCCTTCGACGATCGCGCCGAAAGCAGGGGTCAGGGGATGGGTCGAAAACGTCATGACACGGCCTTTGCTTCGATGTCTTCAGGGGACAGATCCTTTACCAGGTCCCAGGCGCGGGACTTGGCGCTGTTCAGCAACCCCTTGGGGTCCAATCGCTTTTTCCATGCGAGATGTTTATAGTCGGCGTTCTTCAACCCGCCGCCCTCGAGTTTCGAGGTATGCGCGTCATAGACGGCAAAGCCATGCGCCTCGTAGATCGCGTTCACCTTGTCGATGGCATCCGGCGCTGAAAACCAGACAATCGGCAGGTCAAAGGTCACGATCTCGCCGTTCAGCTTGGCAAACTCATGGTGCGTCCATGCGGCCTCACCCAGATCGGCGCGCAGGCGGCTGATCGCAGCGATATCGGTCGCATCCGGCACACCGATCTGCTGATAGGTGGCGGAGCGGTCGGATTTCAGCACCTGAAGCGTCGTGTGATTGTAGCAGAACTCGAACACATGCGGCAGCTTTGCCGCCTGCCGGTCTGCCTCGCTCAGCGCTTGGTCCGGATGTCCGCCGTGCCGGGTGACGAGAGCGCGCCACGCCTGCAGATCTTCACGCGGGACATAGGCCACCAACAGGTCCCTGTCGGGGCGGATCTGCCCCTTGAGACGCGGGAAATAGGCGGCGATGCGGGCATCCACGACGCTGGCCAGCTTGGGCGCCATATGGGGGGATTGCGCCAGCGCCAGCCCCGCGCCATAGGCCGCCGCATAGGTCTCGAACGTGGCCATGCAACCGATCCAGTCGCGCGTGGGCACCGTGCGCAGCGTCACTTCGGTGATCACCCCGTTCAGCCCCCAGGCATGGTGCACGCGCATCACATCCTCGCCGGTAAAGAGATGCGTGCGCGGGTCGGCCTCCACCGACATGACCTTGAGTTCCAGCATGTTGCCGGGCTCCCGCAGGGCGCCATTGGCAAGCGACCCGATCCCGGCAGAGCCCCCGGCGACAAAGCCTCCGATGGTGGCGATGTCCTGCGTCGATGGGAACATGGCCAGCTCTTGTCCGGTTTCCTGCAGCGCCGCGTTGACATCGGCCATCAGCGCACCCGCCTCTGCCCGCACAAAGCCCGCGCCAATCTCCAGCACGCGCGACAGCCCGGTGGTCTGAATGATCAGCCCGCCATCGACGGGCACCGCCTGACCATAGTTGCCGGTACCGCCGCCGCGGACCACGACCGGCACCTCGGCGACAAAGGCCTGCGCAAGGCAAAGTCGCAGCTCGTCCTGGGTCTTGGGAAGTGCGACGAGATCGCCGAAACACTGTTTGAGTTCGGCGTTCAGGATCGGACTGTACCAAAAGAAATCGCGCGAGCGCTTTTTCACCAGCACAGGCGCGTCGATCACGTCGACGGGGGCGAGCCGGGCGGCGAAAGCGGCCCAGTCCAGATCGGTCTTTCCGGAAATGGAGGTCATGAAGGGCTTTCTTTCAGCGCCGCCTCAAGGGCGGCATCGGACAACGATGGATCGGCATTGCGACGGGAAAGACAGGTTGCGGCAAGCGGGCCGGGGGCGGGATGCCCGTCTTGCGCCAAGCTGACGGCGCACCAGAGGTTTTGCCTTTGCGCACAGATATCTGGACCCAAGTCCGAGACCAATCCAAGCGCCTGAACGGCCCCCGAGGCAAGGTCCCCGCCCCTCTGGCAAAGGCTATGGAAGCGACCGACCCAAGCGCCGCGCTTTCAGCACAGGCCCGCCACTCAAAAGCAGTCAACCGTTTCCCGGGTGGCGCGATCCGGAAGGCCACCAACAGCTCACGACGTCCCATACGTTCCCTTTCAAAGAACTGGAGTTGCGTGGCCCTTGGGAATGATCCGTGCCAGAGATGCGCCCGACGGTGACAAAGAAACCCCGGCAGGGCAAGGGCAAATCCGCTTTGCGCAAAGCCCCGGGACCGACGGCTGCCCATTGGCATGCGCATGAATTTGCGCACCTGTTCCCA
>JBELMB010000297.1:0-4176 GCA_042088665.1 Sagittula sp. | reverse complement strand
GTCTCGACCAGATCGTCGATGGAGAGGCCGATCTGCTGCTCTGCGCTGCGCCTTGGGGTTGGCGTGGCGGTCATGGCCATGACCGGGGCCGCCTCCGCGGGTGTTTGCGGCGCTTGCTGCGTCTTGGGCGACACCGGCGCGCGTGCGGATTTGCCCCCTGCCCCCAGATAGGCCTTTTGCACCGCGGGGTCGCGGGCCAGTTGTGCGGCCTCGTCTTCATGCACGATATGCGCATTCTCAAGCAGGTAGCCGCGGTCGGCGATGGCCAGAGATTGCTTGGCGTTCTGTTCCACCAGCAGGATGCCGATCCCGGCCTTGCGCACCACGGTCAGGTTTTGAAACAATTCCTTGCACAGCAGCGGCGACAACCCCAGCGACGGCTCGTCCAGCATCAGGATCTGCGGGTTTGACATCATCGCACGACCAATGGCGACCATCTGCTGTTCGCCGCCCGACATGGTGCGCGCAACCTGTCCCTGCCGTTCTCCCAGCTTGGGGAACAGGCTCAGCACGCGTTCGAGGTTCGCGGCCTCATCCTCGCGGGCGCGGTTCGAATAAGCGCCCAGCACGAGGTTTTCACGCACCGTCAGATCGCCAAAGATCCCGCGGCCTTCCGGCACCAGCGCCAGTCCCGCCTCGACGATGCGGTCCGAACTCAGCCCCTTGATCGGTGCCCCGTCGATGTCGATCTGGCCCTTGACCTGCCCTTCGCAGATCCCGCTGATCGCGCGCAGCAGCGTCGACTTGCCCGCGCCATTGGCCCCGAGGATGACCACGATCTCGCCCGTGGCGACCCGGACCGACACATCGTCCAGCGCCCGGTGCTGGCCATAGACAACCGACAGGTTTCGGACATCAAGCATCGTCATCCCCCAGATAGGCCCGGATCACTTCCGGGTCAGAGAGCACATCATCGGGCGTGCCCTCGGCGATCTTGGCGCCGGACGACATGACCACGCAGCGGTCGCACAGCGAGCGGATCGCATCCATCACATGTTCGACCATGATGACCGTGCGGCCCTCGGCGCGCAGGTCATGGATCAGGGCAATCCCGGCCTCCAGTTCGGTCGGGTTGAGACCGGCGAGCCACTCGTCCAGCAGCAGGATCTTTGGCTCTCCGGCGAGGACGCGGGCCAGTTCGACCCGCTTTTGATCGATGTAAGTCAGCGAAGAGATCGGTGCGTGGCTCATGGCGTCCATGCCGACGCGCCTCAGCATGGCGTGGGCATGATCCTCTGCCTCGCGCCCCCACCGGCGGCGATGACCGAACACCGCGCCCGCGATCACGTTTTCCAGAACGCTGAGCGAGGGCAACAGGCGCACCAGCTGAAACGTGCGGCCAATGCCGCGGCGCGCGATCTCCTGCGCCGGCAGGTCGGAAATCTGCCGGCCCGTCATCGAGATCACCCCGGAGGTCGGCTTGAAGCTGCCGGAGATCATGTTCATCATCGTGGTCTTGCCAGAGCCGTTGGGCCCGATGATGCCGATCATCTCGTGCTCGCCCACGTCAAAACCGACGTTGTCCACGGCCACCAATCCGCCAAAGCGCTTGGTCACCCCGGATACGGACAGAACGGAACCGGATTGCCGCATCAATGCCCCCTTTCCCGCATCCGCGCGGCCAGTTGTTCCAGACGTCCGACGATGCCCTTGGGAAGGACATAGACGATCAGCAGGAATATCAGCCCGATCAGCATCGTCGTCTGGTTGGGCATGTTGATCGACACCCACTCCCACACCAGCATGAAGGGGATCACGCCGACGATGGGCCCCCACAATCGACCCGCCCCGCCAAGCAGCGCCATGATCACCACCATGAAGCTCAACTCGGGGGAGAACACCTGGTTCGGTTCGATATAGCTGTAGCGCGGTGCGATCACTGCACCGACGAGCGCCGCAAAGAAACCGGTGGTCATGAACAGGATGATCTTGGAGGTCGCCGTGTTGATGCCGACGTGGCGCGCGACGGTTTCATCATTGCCGATGATCCGCAGGGCAAAGCCGATCCGCGACCGGGCCACCCACCAGCCCAGCAGGTAGACCGCCGCGGCGATGCCCAGCAGCATCCAGTAGATATGCGCCTCGGTGAAATCGGTCAGCACATATAGCCCGCGACTGCCGAGGAAATTGTTCTGCACCCAGCTGACGAGGTTGCGGATCATCTCCGCAAGGCCCAGCGTGAAGATGACGAAGTAGACCCCGCTGAGGCGCAGCGTCGCCCAGCCGATCAGCCCCGCCAGCACCAGCGCGACAAGCGGCGCAATCGCGGCCATGAGCCAGAAAGACTGCTCGTAGTCGCTCATTCCCGTTGCGACGAGATAGCCGCCGACGCCAAAGAAGGCCCCGGAGGCCAGCGAGATGTAATGCGTCGGTCCGGAAAAGATGACCCAGCTGGTGCACAGCGCGATGTACATCATCGCCGTCACGCCGATCGAAAGCCAATAGGCGTTGACCACCAGCGGAAAGAAGGCGGCGGCAATCGCGACCAAGGCCGCGAAAAGGATCTCCCGAAACCCGCCGTTCATGTCGCGCGCTTTCCAAAAAGGCCCTGCGGGCGGAACAAGAGGATCAGGACAAAGATCAGATAGGCCGAGGCCAGCGTCAGACCGGGGTCGATCAGCGTGGCGACCGAGGTTTCTACGACACCAAGGATGATCGCCGCCACGATGGCGCCGCGGATTTCACCGACGCCCCCCATGATGACGATGATCAGCGCCTTCATCGTGAAGATCACGCCCATGGAGGCATCCAGCGTGATGAAGGTCGAAATCAGCGATCCGCCCACCGCCGTGACGGCCCCGCCCACGGCAAAGGCCAGCGCAGAGATCCGCGGCACGTCAATGCCGACGAGCCCCGCGGCCTCCGTGTTGACGGCAACCGCACGCACCGCGACCCCGGGCCGGGTATGGTTGAGCCACAGGTAGAGCGCCCCGCCGATCACAACCGCGATCCCGAAGGCCATCAGCCGGTTCAGCGACGAGGTCGAGCCAAGGACCGTGACCGGCTCCGACAGGTATTTGTAGGCGAAAAACCCCCCCTCGATGGAAATCATGATCCCGACGAGGAAAAAGCTCATCCCGAAGGTGGCCAGGATCGAGTCCACTTCCAGCTGACCCTGGCTTTTGGAGCGCCGCACAAGGGGCGTCAGCAGGAACCGGTAGATCAGCCAATTGCCCACAAAGGCGGTGGGTCCGACCAGAAAAATGGTCAGCAGCGGGCTGATCTGCGCGTTCAGATACAGCCAGAAGGCCGCAAGCGCGCCGAGGACCAGCACCTCTCCGTTGGCGAGGTTCATGATACGGGCCACACCGTATTGCAGGTTCAACCCCATCGCCACGAGGGCATAGGTGCCTGCCAACAGCAAACCCGAAACAACGATATCCATACGGTCGAAATCCCTCATTCAAGCCTTCCCGCCCGGCACCACCGATGCCGGGCGGAGAGGTCAGTTTTATTCCCAGCCGTCTTTCAGACGCACATCGGCCGCGCCGTCGACGTTCAGGCCCTTGACGCCGCGAAAGACGCCATCCTGCCACTGGCCGACAGTCCAGAACTTGTACGACACGTTGTCGTCAAAGGTCATGTCGCCCATCACCGTGTCAAAGCTGTTGTCCTTGATGAACTGGGTGACCACGTCGCGGTCGAGCGTGCCGGACCCTTCGATGGCCTGTTGCAGGACTTGCAGCGAGGCATAGGTGTTGGCCGAGGCCCAGTAATCCGCAGTCTTGCCGGTCACGTCCTCATGCGCCGCGCGGTAGGCCGCGATCTTGGGGTCGTCAACGTTCGTGCCACCTGCGCCCAGCACATTGTCGATCTTGGATCCATAAGCGCCAAAGAACGCCGGGAAGGAGGTCGCAACAGCGGAGTAGTAGATGCTTACGTCCAGGTCTTCGATGATCGCCTGTTCGGCCAGACCAAAGCTGTCGGGCGGATAGGACCATGCGATGAAGGCATCGGGCTCAGCCGCTTTTGCGCCTTTCATGACCGGGCTCAGATCCGGTGTGCCGAGCGGATAGGACTTGTCGTAGACAAGCTCGAACCCTGCTTCGGTGAACATGTCACGGGCCACATCCGCAAGCTCGATCCCGAAGGCGTCGGCGACATTGACCATGGCCACCTTGTTGCCGATCGCGCCGGCTTCGAGCTGCTCCGTGAGAATGTCGCGCACGCCACCCA
>JBELMB010000076.1:0-22369 GCA_042088665.1 Sagittula sp. | reverse complement strand
GGGATGGGGATGCCGACGTTGCCGGCTTACCTGATCATCATCCTTGTCATGGGACCGGCGATTCAGGCGCTGGGCGTGTCCATGCTGACGGCGCATATGTTCGTGTTTTACTACGGTGTCGCGTCATCGCTGACCCCGCCTGTGGCCATCGCGGCCTATGCCGCGGCACCCATCGCGGGGGCCAATCCGCTGATGACCGCCCTGATGTCATTCCGTCTGGGCATGGCAAAGTTCATCATTCCCTTTGTCTTTGCCTTTTACCCCACCATCCTGATCATCGAGGAATTCAGCCTGCTGCCGTTCCTCTGGATCGTGGCGCGGACCTGTTTTTGCATCTGGCTCTTTTCCTCGGCTCTGTCGGGACATGACCGGCGCAAACTGAGCCTGCCGGAGATTGTCTCCCGCTTTGGTCTGGCCTTTGCCATGCTGGTCACAGATCCGATGATCCATCTGCCCGCCGTCGCGCTGGGGATCGGGTTGATCGCATGGGACCTGCGCGCGGCCCGATCCCTGCCCCAAAACCCGAAGGACGCCACATGACCAAGCGCCCCAACTTCCTGTTCATCATCACCGACCAGCACCGGGCCGACCATCTGGGCTGCACCGGCAACCCGATTGTCCGCACGCCGAATATCGACGGGATCGCGCAGAAGGGCACGCGCTGGGACCGCTTTTTCGTGGCCAATCCGATCTGCATGCCGAACCGTGCCTCGATCATGACGGGGCGCATGTGTTCGGCGCATGGCGCGCGCCACAACGGCATTCCCCTGTCCAAGGACCACGCCACCTTTGTGGAATTGCTGCGCGATGCGGGCTACCGGACGGGGCTGATCGGCAAGTCGCATTTGCAAAGCTTTACCGGCCTGCCCGCGACAAGCAAATTTGAGCCTGCGGAGGGGTTGACCGTGCCAAGCCCGGGTCTGCGCGACGCGGTCAAGCGCGACCGCCACGGGCCGGAATACGACCTTGAAAAGGCACCAACATGGGACCGTCCCCTGCAGGACCGCATCGACGGCGACTACTACGGCTTTGACGATGTCAGGATCGCCGCGGACCATGCCGATGAGGCCTGTGGCGACTACCTGTTGTGGGCGCGGACACAGCGCGCGGATTTCGACCAGCTTGTCGGGCCGGACAACGCGCTGCCGGACGGCGGAATCGATGCACCACAGGCCTGGCGGACCGCGGTGCCCGAAGAGCTGTATTCCACCACATGGATCGCGGACCAAAGCGCGGAATGGCTGGAGGACCGTGCGCAAGAGGATGCGCCGTTCTTCCTGCAGATGTCCTTTCCCGACCCGCACCACCCCTTTACGCCGCCGGGCCGCTACTGGGATATGTATGACCCGGCTCAAATGCCCTTGCCCGAGACCTTCGGCAAGGGGGATCTGCCGCCGCTGCACGCCATGCGCGCGGCACTGGCAGAGGGCACCGATGCGCGCGACAACCAGAACCCCTTTGCGGTGACCGAGGACGAGGCCCGCGCCATCATCGCCCTGACCTATGGCATGATCACCATGATCGACGATGCCATCGGACGTGTGTTGCAGCAGCTGGAAACGCTGGGCCTTGCGCAGGACACCGTTGTCATCTTCACGTCGGACCATGGCGATTTCATGGGTGATCACGGGCTGATGCTGAAGCTCTTGCTTCATTATCAGGGGCTTATCCGCGTGCCATTCATCTGGCACGACCCGCAGGCGCCAGGACTGGGTCAAGTGGATACCGGGCTGGCCTCCTCTATCGACATCGCGCCAACGATCCTCGCGCGGGCGGGCATCCAGCCTTACAATGGCATCCAGGGGCGCGATCTGCACGGCGATCCAGCCCCCGAAGCGGTGATCGTCGAAGAGGACAGCCAGCGCAAGATGGTCGGTTTCGACCGTCCACAGCGGGTGCGGACCATCGTGACAGAGCAATACCGCATGTCCCTGCGTGAAGGTGAGGATTGGAACGAACTCTACGATCTCTCCGCCGATCCGGGCGAGACCGAAAACCTCTATGACCAGCCGGACCATCAGGCGACCCGCAGTGCCTTGTCAGAGCTGATGTTGCGCAGGATCATTGCCTTGCAGGACCGATCCCCACTGCCAGCCTATCGCGCCTGACAGCCACGTCGGGCACGAGGTCGGCGTCGCGGCGTCGCGGCGTTGCTGCGGGATGCACGGGGGCCGCCTTGACGTTGGGCGCGGCGCGGGGCGCGTGTGCCGACCGCGGCGGGGCAAATGCCCGGGTTTCGGGACCAATCTGGCGCAACAGCCCTGCATTTGTGATCCGTTAGTGGGGTGTTGCACGTAACAAAATTGTACAAACCTGAGAGGTCCCATGCGTCCCCACCATCTGACACGCGCCAGCCTGCTGGCCGCCACGGCATTTGCCTTTGCTGCGTTGCCCGGCCTTGTCCATGCGGACCTGAACGTCCGCTTCTCCGAAGGCGCGCCAAAGGATCGGTTCACCCTTGAGAACACGAGCACCTGCGCGCTTGAGGACACGGCCATCGTGCTGGATCTGTCCACCTCTCCCGCCGGGCTGATCTTTGACGTGACGGCGCAGGGGTCCGGTGTCGAGGTGTTCCAGCCCTTCCAGATGGTCGAAGGGGCGCAGGCGCTGAAGTCGGAACCGGTGGTGACCGATGGTCAATCGCAGATCACGCTCGACGTTGGCCTGCTTGCGCCGGGGCAGGCGATCGCCTTCACGATCGATGTGGACGACACGCTTGGGCAGCGGGCCATCACGGTGTCCGGCTCTGAAATCGCGGGGGCGACTGTTTCCTTTGCCAAGGCGGATGTGAGCGGCACAGCCACGTTTTCCAAACAGGCGCAGGCCAGCCTCGCACTGGCGCCCTGTCCCTCCGATACATAACGGCAGAGGCCTGACGGCGGCATTGGCTGTGCTGCCATGACCGCCGTCAGGTGACACAGGGGCGCGCCGGGGGCGTCACCCGCGCCCCCGATGCCTGCCCATGTCGATCTTCTCATGACCGGATAGGGGGCGGGTAGGGAAAGCACCACTTGGCCCCAAGCGAATTTGCCGTTTTGTCTTCGCCATTGCTAGGATGCACGGGCGAGGCTTCTCCCTGTCGGGGGGCGCGCGAAACCGCGGGGGTGGCGATGTCGGTCAGATTGTGGATCCTTTTGTCTGTTTCCTTGGGCGTGCTCTCATCCGGGCCGGCACAGGCGCAAACCCAACAGCTGGAGAGTTTTTCCCTTGATGCGCCGTCGCGCGCCGAGCGCCTGAGCGATTGCCTCGCGGGCGAGGCGGACAAATGCGATGGTGCTGTGCGTCTGACCCCGCGCAGCCTGAAACCTGCGACCCTGCCCGAGGGCCTGTCCGCCCGCGGCGCCGTCAACGGGTGGAAGCCCCGCCTCTTGATCAAGGACCGCACCGAAGAGACAGCGCCCCCCGTGCTGGTCAGCGTGGATGTGGACATCTTCTTTGAAACCAACAGCGACCAACCCTTGCCCAGCTCCGCGCCGGATCTTGCGGACCTTGCCGTGGCGATCCGCGATGCCCGCTTTGACAACAAACGGTTCGCCGTTCTGGGCCATACGGATGCCAGGGGCAGCGCCGCTTACAACATGGATCTCTCGGTGCGCCGCGCACGGGAGGTGATGCGGCGGTTGCAGGACTTGTCGGGACTGCCGGCAGGGCGGTTCGTGTCCGACGGACGTGGCGAGAGCGAGCTGCGCGATCCGGCCAACCCGCAGAGCGGCGTGAACCGCCGTGTCCAGATCATCCTCTTTGAAAGCTGATCCATGATGCGCCGCTTTTTGATCCTCCTGATGTGCGGCCTGTTTGTGGCTGGCTTTGTCCCGCCACATGCGGCCCGGGCACAGGATTGGCCCATGCGGTCGGATCTGAGCTGCGATGCCCGTGGCGCGGTGATCGACCGGCTGGCGGGTGAGACGCGCGTCACGCTGGCAGATACCGGGGCGCAGATCGGTGAGTAGGTGTCGCTGACATGGCAACGCCCGGGCTTTCCGGAGCGCGAACCGATCTACCTGATGATCAGCTTCGACGCGCCGGTGCGGCTTTCGGGGGAGGGGTTCTATGGGCTGCTGCCCGGGGGGCGAGGCCGGGTTTGGCATCGGCTGGCGCGCGGGCGACACCCGCGTGGTGATCCCTTACTACGGGCGCGGATTGCCCAAATCGGGCAAGATCGATGTCACACCGCTGGTGTCTGGCGCGTTGGGCGTGAACTGGGCCGTGGTGGGCCATGACGGCTGCGCCCCGCGGGTGGACACGCCCGGTCAGGGCCGGGCGCAGATCACGGTCGAGACCGCCGGGCGCCCGCGCATCGTGGTCAGCAACCCGGTCCCGGCCGAAGCCCCGGAGCGCAGGTTTGTCAGCCCTGACGGCACCCGCCACCTTGAGATCTACGCAGGTCGGTATCGCCTGCTGGATGCGGCGACCGGCGGCGAGATCCTGAGCCTTGTTGGCGAAGCGCCGCGTTTCTCGCCCTCGGGGCGCTACCTCGTGCTGCCGCGTGGCGACGAGGCGGGTATCTTTGACAGTGTGGACGGCGCGCGGATCAGCGATCAGGGCGGCGCGGAGACGATCTGGTCCCATGGTGACAGCTTCATGCTGCAATTGGTCAATGGCTATGGCATCGCGGTGCTGTCCAACCCCGTGACAGGGCGCGACATCGGCGGTGTGGGCAATGGTTGCCGCATATGCGCGGGACATGACAGCGTGGCCATGCTCGACCTTGAGAACAATGTTTACTGGGGTCACAGCGGGGTCAACCTGTCCCTTGACCGGATTTCCGGGGGCGCGTTTCTGGAGATCGGGACAGAGGCCTTCTCGAAGCGCAAGATCGGCCCGCGCGAGATCGCGCAAGCCCGGGACAGGGCCGAACAGATGCAGGCCGTGACCGCTTTGACCGTGCCGCAGGACCATTTCTATTCGTCCAGCCAGCGTGTCGCTGTCTTTCGGGAACTGTCGCCGCAGGGCAACTGGTCCGCGGATGCGGTCACGCGGAACGAACGTCTGCGGGAGATGTATCAGCCACAGACCGAGCTCACGGCCCAGTCCGGTCAGGAGGTTGCGTCGCCGGCCGCGTCCACGCGTGGGGCGCTGAACTGGCGCAGCGCGGGCACTTCCGTGCGGGCCGTGACACCGGATCGGATGCGACGCCGCCTCGCGGAATTCGGCATCGAAACACTGTCGCAGACCCCCGTGCCCGAGGCCCGCCTTGGCAAAAGTGACAGCTTTTTCCGCAAGGCCTGGGGCTGGATCGCGCTGGACACGCAGGTCTCGGCCCAGTCATTTGCCCTTCCCGAGCCACGCTACAGTTGTGGCGCGCGCCCGAACCGGCTGCGTGGCCTGTTTGACCGGGCGTGGTACTGGGACATCAACGGCGACAAGTTCTGGATGACGACGGGGCAATGTGCCGAAGGGTCGGCGGCCTTCAACAACCCCACCACCTATCTGTTTTCGTCGCGCTATCCCAAGGGGGTGGCGGAATACACAGCCCCCTGGGGGCCGCATTTCGCGCTGGATCTGGACAACCCGGACAACAACACCGGCCCGGACTGCCGCAGCCAGCTGGATAACTGCGGATTCGAGGTCACGCGCTTCGGCGAGTTGCTGGTGCTGCACAGCCAGGAGGCACTGGGCTATGCGGTCATCGACCTTGGCCGCGGCGAGATCGTGCAGACCCGCTTTGGTCTGCCGCGCGGCGACCTGTTCGAAAACGTGCTTCTGGCGGCGGATGGCAAGCATCTTGTTTCTGTGCAATCGGATGGCACCTTCTTCGTCAACCGTCTGGCGGATGCGCAAACCGTGCTGTCGGGGCTCTATGCAGATGACGAGATCGTCGTCTGGACCGAGGATGGCCAGTTCGATGCGACCGCCGAGGGCGCGCATTTCGTGTCCTACACCTTTCCGGGGCATTTCGGGGAATACACCGCGCAGCAATTCGAGGGCTATCTCAAGGTCCCGGGCCTTGTCGGTCGCGTCATGAGCGGCCGGCACCAACCGCGCGAGATCGCCATCACGCCACCACCCGTGTTGCAGGCCGCCATCGAGGTGCAGGGCGCCACGGTCCGGCTGCGCGGCGCGGCGCGGGCGCAGGTCGGGCTGTCCGGCGTGTCGGTCTTTCAGGACGGGTTGCGCACCGACCGGCTGGAGAGCGCAGGACCAGAAGACAGCTTTGACGCCGAGATAGACCTCTTGGCCGGCACCCGCTGGATCAGCCTCGTGGCCGAGGATGCCAATCGTGTCGCCAGCGCCCCCTACACGCTGGAGATCGACGCGCCGCAACAGCCGCGCCGCGTGCATCTCCTGTCGATCGGGGTCAATGACTACGGTGATCCCGGTCTCGACCTGAGCGCCGCCGTGGGGGACGCAAAACTGTTTGCGCAGGCCGTTGGCACGCGCGCCGACAGCGGCGTCGAGATCGCGACCAACACTGTGTTGCTCGATGCCGCGGCCACGCCCGAGGCCATTTTGCAGGCGCTGCGCGAGATCGTGGACCGCAGCGCACCGGGCGAGACGCTGGCGATGTATTTCGCGGGCCATGGTCTGGGCATCGAGGACCGCTATTACCTCGCTGGTGCGGGCGTTGACCTTGACGACATCGCGGGCAGCAGCCTGTCCTTTGACGCGGTGACAGAGGTCTTGCAAGGCACCGATCTGCGCATCGTGCTCTTTCTCGACGCCTGCCACAGCGGCCTTGCGGGGGAGGGGCTCTTTTCCACCAACGATGACGTTGTGGGCGGGGCGTTGGACCAGATCCCATCGGGTCTGGTGGTTTTTGCGGCGGCCAAGGGCCGGGAATACTCGCTGGAGGATCCGCGCACGGGGGAGGGTTTCTTTGCGCGGGCGCTGATGGATGTGCTGGTGACGGACCGGGCGACCCATGACGCAAACGGCAATGGAGCCATCGAGTTGAGCGAGTTGTTTCGCAGCACCAAGAGCCTCGTCAGCGCGCGCGTGCAGGCTGCGCAGGCAGACACCCCGGCAGAGGCGCGATTGTCGCAAACCCCATGGATGGCGCGCAACCTGATGGTCGGGGATTTCTCCCTGTTCTGAAGGACGCTGCGCCCATGAGACACACGCGGCCCGAATGCGTCAGGTCAAATGCGTCTGGTCCTCTGCGTCTGGCCGCACGCATCAGGCCCGGTGCAAGGCCGTGCCCGTCAAGCCGTGAGGATGGGCGTGTCGAGGATGCGCTCTTCGAAGACGTCGACAATGCCGACGTCGCTCAGCCTTGGTCCGGCGTTGCACACCAGCGAGGCCCCGAAGAGCGCCTTGAACACGAGGTAGGGTGGCTCCCAATCGACCAGCGCATCGAGCGCGTCGCGCAGCGCGGCAAACTGCCGGGCGGTGTCGGAAAGCGGGGCTTCGCTGACCAGACCTGCCACAGGAAGCGGCAGATGCGCCTTGACCTCGCCCCCGGCGACGACACAGAGACCGCCTTGCGAGGCACGCAGCGTGTTCGCGGCAAGCGCCATGTCCCCGGGGTCGCGGCCGAACACGGTCAGGTTGTGGCTGTCATGAGACACGGTGGTCGCAAAGGCCCCCCGCCATTGGCCCCAATTCTCAAGGAATGCGACCTGCACAGGGGTCTGCGCGCCGTAGCGGTTGGCGATGGCCATGCGGATCATGTCCTCTGGCAACACGAGGTGGCCCTCCTCGACGGGCACCTCGCGGGTGCCCCAGACAGGAAACCGCGGTTTTGACAGGGTGGCGATCCGGGCCACCGATCCAGTGGCAGGCAAGGCAAAATCATCTGGCCGCAGCTCTGCGAGGGCGACGGATGACATCAGGCCAGGTGGCGGTGAGATGCCGGGTCTTGGCGGCTGGCCGTTTGGTGAAGACAGGGCAGGGGCGGGCACCGTGAGGGCGCCGTCCCGGGCCACGATGCGCCCATCGGCGACGGTCAGGCTGGCACGCGCCTCGGCGAGATCGTCCAGCAACACGATATCTGCCCGCTTGCCGGGTGCAAGCAGGCCCAGATCCGGGCGTCCGATCCGGGTCGCGGCGTTCAGCGTGGCCGCGCGATAGGCCCAGTCGGGCGGCAAGCCGTGACCGATCATCCGGCGCACCATGTGGTCCAGGCCGCCATGCGCATGCAGGTCGTCGGGAAAGACATCGTCAGTGCAAAATGTGACGGTCTGGGGCAGGTGGCCAAGCGCCAGCAGCGCGTCGGCAAAGGCGGGCAGGAGATGCCCGTGGGAGCCGCGCAGCTCGACGGTCATGCCTGCCTCAAGCCGGGCGATCAGGTCCTCGGCGGAGGTCAGCTCGTGGTCTGTCTCGACGCCCGCTGCGGCATAGGCGGCCAGTTGGCCCCCCGTCAGACCGCGCGCATGACCGCAGACCCGTTTGCCGCGCGTCAGCCCTGCGTTGACGATGCCCGTCACGCGCGGGTCACCGCTGAGCAGCGGGTGCATGGTCATCAGTTCCGCCGCGCCATGGATCTCGTCGCGCGCCAACAGGCCGTCCAGCACCTGCGCGTCGAAATCGCCGCCGCTGGCCTCGTACCCCGGGGCCGAGGGCACGCAGGTCGGGGCAAGCGTCAGAAAGCGCAACGGCAGGTCACGGCCTGCGGCTATGGCATAGTCGACGCCCTCAAGCCCACAGGCATTGGCAAATTCATGCGGATCCCAGACGACACTCGTCACGCCGCGCGGCAGCACGGCGGCAGCGTATTCCGCGGGCGTCACCATGGAGCTTTCCACATGCATGTGGGTGTCGATCAGACCGGGGATCGCATGGCGGTTCCCGGCGTCGATCCGGGTATCGGCGGCGCGGCTGGGGTCCGGCGCGTGGACGCTTGCGATCAGCCCGCCTACGATGCCGATGTCTGCCAGTCGGGTGCGCCCGGTGACCATGTCGAGCAGCCGGGTGTTGGTCACAAGGAGGTCAAAGCGCGCCTGTCCCTGCGCCGCCCGGACCGCCCGGGCGCGCAGGTCGGGGGCGTTCAGATCACTGTCTCTGGCCATGCAGGGCCTCCCTTTCCAATGCGGCAAGACATTTTTGCGCGAGGTCTTCGCGCGGTCCAGTGGCCAGCCGCGTTGTGGATGTCTGTGCCGGGGACATCGTCGTGGCGCCATAACTTTCGTCGGGGCGGATGGAGACGGTGACCGTGCAAGGTGCGAAGGTCATGTCCTGCGGGGCGGCGATGGCCAAGGCGGCCAGCGGGTCATAGATCGCCATGCCGGGGCGGCCGCGTTCCAGCGCAATGTCGAGGTAGCCGCCCAGCAAGTCGCGGGTCAAAGCATCCGTTTCGGGCAGGTCATCGGGACCAAAGGTGACTTTGCGGCAGAACTCCAGATCGACGATGTCCATCGGCAGGCCGGCCGTTTGGGCGCAGGTCTCGCCGATCCCGGATCCTGTCACGCTGGTGGCGGTCACCGGCCTCCCCAGCCCACTGCTTGCCATGACGTTTGCCCCTGTCACGCAGGCCAGCGCCTCTGCATCGGCGAGGGCGTTGAACTCTGCGAAGGGCGTGTGGTTGCCGCGCCCGGCGCTGCCACCCATCCAGACCAGTCGGGTGATCCGGTTTGCGGCCTCTGGTGCCTGCTGGATCAGCGCCGCGATATTGGTGAGCGGGCCAAGCGCCAGAACAGTGCGCGGGGCGGTGAGGTCGGACATCAGCCAGTTGCGCAGCGCCCCGACCGCGCCCGTGGGTGGCGGGGCTGCATCCGGAACCGGCAGCGCCGCGCCCCGGCTGCGCATGCCGCTGGGGCCGAGGATGCGCTGCGCGGTCTCTGGCGCGCGCACAAGGGGCCGGTCCGCGCCCTGCCACAAGGGCCAGTCAAACCCGTAGGCCAGCCGCGCCCCCATGGCATTGGCCGTCACCCGGTGCAGCGGGGCATTGCCCGCCACCAGCGACACCCCGGCCACGGGACACCGCAGGTGCCGCAGCACCAGCAGCGCCCAGAGGTCATCAAACCCGAAATCCGTATCGACCCAGACACCGGTCACGCGGCGAGCGGCCGGACGGTGGCCTGGGGCAGGTCAAAGGCAATGTCCTGTCCCAGCGGCACTTCGGGAACGTCGATGGGGGCCTCGGCCTTGATCTGGCCAAGCGGGCTGTTCAGCACATAGTCCCGGTGCCCACCGGCGAAACTGCTGGCCACAACCGTGCCCCTGTGTGGTCCCTGTCCCACGGCGACGCCGCCCGGGCGCCACGCAAGGATCGGGCCTTGCGCGGCAAATCCCAGCGGCAGGCGCCCGTGGTCAGAGACAAGATCGCCGTCCTCGACGCGAAAGATGTTCTCGAAGCCCATGAAATCCGCCGCAAAGGCAGAGACCGGCGCGGCATAAAGATCGGCAGGCGCGCCCAACTGCTCGATCTGGCCGTCCTTCATCAGGACAATCCGGTCCGCCAGCGCCAAGGCCTCGGATTGGTCATGGGTCACGAACACCATGGTGATCCCGGTCTCTTTCTGCACGCGCTGCAATTCATTGCGCAATTCCAGCCGCAGGCGCGCGTCGAGGTTGGAGAGCGGCTCATCCAGCAGCAGCACCTTGGGCTCCATCACAAGGGAGCGGGCCAGCGCCAGCCGTTGCTGCTGGCCGCCCGACAGCTCTGCCGGTTTGCGCGCCTCAAAGCCGGACAGGCCCACGGTCGCCATCCCGGCCTCTGCTCTGGCGCGGATCTGTGCGTCGGGCAGGCGTTTCAGCCGCAGGCCAAAGGCCACGTTCTCAAAGGCGCTGAGGTGCGGGAAAAGCGCGTAGGACTGGAACACCAGCCCGATGCCGCGCTTGTTCGCCGGGGTGCGGGTCACATCCACACCGTCGATCACGATACGCCCCGACGCCGGTGTCATCAGCCCGGCAATGGCGCGCATGGTCGTGGTCTTGCCGCAGCCCGACGGCCCCAGCAGTGCGATCAATTCGCCCTCGGTGATGTCGAGGTTCAGGTTGGGCACGGCGACTGTCTCTGCGTAGGATAGGGTCAGGTCAGAGAGCGAGACATAAGCGTCAGACATAGCGAGAGAACCCCAGCAGCCGTTCGGCGATAAAGACAATGGCGACGGACATGAAGGCCAGCAGCGCCGAAAGCGCCGCGACCGATGGATCAAAGGTGATTTCCATGTAGGACAACATGTCGATGGGCAGCGTGCGCACCCCCGGCCCGGACAGGAACAGCGAGGCGGGCACTTCGTTGAAGCTGGTCACAAAGCCAAGGATGAAGGCCGCGAGGATGCCGCCGCGGATGTTCGGCAGCACCACCTTGGTGAAGGCCTGCAGGCGCGAGCAGCCAAGGATCACGGCCGCCTCTTCCATGTCTGCGCGCAGGTTGTTCAGGCTGGAGGAGACGACGCGCACCGCATAGGGCAGCACCAGCGCGGTATGGGTTGCAAACAGCGCCATGGTGATGGTCACGTCCAGCGGCACGACAAAATAGCGCAAGAGCGCCAGCCCGACGATGATCCCCGGCACGATGATCGGCGCGGCCACGATGGTGCGGATGGTCTCTGCGCCGGGAATGTCATAGCGGTTCAGCGCATAGGCCGCCGGGATGCCGATCAACAGGGCCGCCAATGTCCCGAAGACCGCCAGAAACAGCGACAGCGCGAAACTGGCGCGAAAGCTCTCGACGGTAAAGACCTTGGCGTACCATTTCAGCGACAGCCCCTGTGGAGGAAAGGCCAGCGCCTCGCCCGCCGACATGCCCGCGAAGATCACGATCAGGAAGGGGCCGATCAGGAAGGTCAGCGTGACGCCAAGGATGAGCCAGATGGTCAGACGGGACATGGGTCAGCTCCGCACCGAGGCGATGCGTTTCAGCACCAGATTGGCCGAAAAGCACATCACGATCAGGATCATCGCGATCACGCTGGCAGAGACAAAGTCATTGGAGACATTCACTTTCTGGTAGAGCAGCGTCTCCAGCATCAGGACCTTTGATCCGCCGAGGATGGCGGGTGTGATATAGGCCGTGAGCGCACCGGTGAAGACCAGAGTGCCGCCGATCACAAGCCCCTCCTTGGTCAGTGGCAGGATCACGCGAAAGAAGACCTGCAGCCAGCTTGCGCCCAACACCCGCGCGGCGGGAACCACATCGCGGGGGATGTTTTCCATCGCCGACACCAGAGAGATGATCATCAGCGGCAGGAACAGCTGCAAGAGACCGATAAAGACCGCCGTTTCCGTGAACAAGAGCCGGATCGGCGTGCTGGACAAGCCCAGACCGACGATGGCGTCGTTGACGATCCCGGTGCGGCCAAGGATCACGATCCACGCATAGGTGCGCGCCACCGGCGAGATCATCAGCGGCAGCACCACCAGTCCAAAGATGCGCCCGCGCGCGGTGGCGGGCAGGTTCACGATACAAAACGCCGCCGCGTAGCCGATGATGGCCGCAGCCCCGGCAACCAGCACGCCAAGCTTCAGCGTGCGCAGGAAGACGCGTTGATTCAGGGGTTGCGCGAAAAAATCCACATAGCCTTGCAGGCTGAAGCCCCCGCCTTCGCCGCGAAACGCCACCGACAGCAGGATGCCGACCGGCACGAGGAACACAAGGAAGGTGAACAGCGCCGCCGGTAGCGCCAGTGCAAATCCTTCCGAGCGGTTCAGAAACATATCCGGGCTCCTGCGGCCTGTGCGCGCTGATGGTGGGTTTCGGTCTGTTGTGAGGTTGGGGAAGGGCGGCGGAGTGCGCCGCCCCGCGTTCAGGTCAGCGGATCACTTCGGTGTTCCACTGCTCGACCCAGCCATCACGCTCTGCGATGATCACGGCGGGATCGAGGATGTTGAGGGAGTTGATCAACTCGGCCCCATAGGTGAGGTTTTCGGCCACCTCGTCGCTGACCATGACCTCCATGTTGGCGGGGCTGTCGATCAGGGCCTCTGCGACGCGGGTCTGCACCTCGGTCGAGAGCCAGTAATCCATCAGCTTGTAGGCCAGCTCTTCGTTGCCATTGCCCGCCGTCATGATCATCACGTTCATGCCGCCGGCCTGACCCTCTGCCGGATCGGCCCAGGCGAAGGGCAGCGGCGAGCTCTTGAAGCGGCTCCACGCAAAGCGGCCCACGGGGGCGGCGATCACTTCTTCCTGGTTCATCAATTGCGCCAGTTCCGAAGACCGGGAATAAAAGGTCACGATGTCATCGGCATGTGCGCCAATGGCCGAGATCGTCGAGGTGAAATCGCTGGCGTCCCCACCCGCGGCCTTGTCCAGCATCATGAGCGTGAGCGGGCCCTGCGTGCCGGTGATATTGGGCAGGGAGACATTTCCCGCAAGCGGTTCTCCGAGCAGATCGGACCAGCTTTCGATGGTCAGCAGATCCTCGCGGTAGACGATGGAGCTGGCATAAAAGGTATAGCCCACAGCCATGTTGCCCCCCAGCGGGTCCTGTGCGGCGGGGTAGAGCTTGTCAAAGCTTGCCAGTTTCGAGGTGTCGAGCGGTTGCAGCAAGCCCTTTTGGGCGAGGCTCAGCGCGTCGTGCGACGAAATCACCGCCATGTCGATCACCGGATCCGCGGCGTTGGCTTCGATCTTGGCCATGCGTTCCACGGAATTGCCGGTCTCGATCACCAGTTCGCAGCCGCAGATCTCTTCGAAGGGATCATAGAGCGCGGCCTTGTAGGCGTCCTGAGCGAAGGAATAGACCGAGATGGTCAGGGTGTCTTGCGCGCTGGCCGTACTGGCCGCGCTGGTGCCAAGTGCTGCGACAAGCGCTGGAATGGAAAGATGTCTGGTCATTATAAAGGTCTCCTGTTGGCAGAGTGGGTCGGGATGGCAGTGGACTGGCGCACAACGAGCCGCATCGGCACGGTTGTGCCTTCGTCAATGGACGGATCGCCGCGGATCTTGGCTGCGATGATGTCGATGGCGCGCGATGCGATGGCCTCGACGTCTTGCGCGACGGTGGTCAGCGCCGGATGCATGATCGGCGCAAACGACATATCGTCAAAGCCGGTCAGGCTGACGGTGGCGGGCACGGCGATTTCCTCGTGCATCAAGGCAGACCGCAGGCGCAGGGCGATAAGATCCGAAGTGGTCATGATCGCGGTGGCCCCGGCCTGCACTTCGGCCACGGCGCGTGTCACGCCGTCATCGCCCCAGAACGTGGCGGTCTGAACATGGTCGGGCAGGGCGCGGGTCATGCCTGAGATGCGGTCGCGCTGCACTTCGGACACCGGGTCGCCGCCGAGGATCACCACCCTGCGGTGGCCGATGTCGGCGATGTGACGTGCCACCAGCGCGCCGCCCCCGGCGTGATCGGCGCTCACCGCGTTTTGTGGATCGGAGGCGGTGTTGATCACCGCCACGGGCACCGGCATGGGGTCGGGGGTCGTGCCCTTTTGCGGCACCACCAGCAGCCCGTCGACGCCGCGTTCCAGCAAGCGGCGCAGCGCCTGGCTTTGTTCGTCGGGACTGCCGCGTGAGTCGGCAATCAATATGCCCATCTGTCGCTTTTCGGCGGCAATCGACAGGGTCTGCGCGATGCGTGGAAAGAGCGGGTTCGTCAGGTCGGGCATCACGAGGCCAAGGATGCCGGTCTGTCCGGTCTTGAGGGCTCGCGCGGCCACGCTGGGCCGGTAACCCAATTCCTCGGCGCGGGTGCGGATGCGCGTCACCATCTCTTCGGAGACGCGGCCCTTGCCGGTCAGGGCGTTCGACACCGTCGCGGTCGAGACGCCGATTTCCGTGGCGATTTCCTTGATGCTGACCATCACCCCTCCTGCTTGAACGATTAACCGGCCATCACGCGAGTCGAGTCAAGGTCGAAGTTAATCGATTAATCATTGGAGGCAGGTCCGGTCTGCCCGTGATGAGAAAACGGGCAGGGCCGGTATTTGATCCGCTGGGGGAGGCGGGCCTAAAGTGCGGGGCAGGTGCACAGACGTCCTGCGGGCCTGGCCTGCATGCCGCGTTTCCCGGGCCTTGGTGTGACCGAAGCGCAGGCCCGCAAAGCCGGCAATCCTGCAATTTGCTGAGGACAGGCGGCAGACAGCCTTCGCGGACGGGCTGCCAAACTGTCGCGCCAAAACGAAAAAACCGCCCGCACCGTTTGGGTGCAGGCGGTCCTTGATGGTGGCGGTGGGCAGGTCCCGATCCCCGCCCATCCCCTTTGACGGGAGGCCGTTTACACGAGGAAGTAATCCGCCGCTGTCAGGTTCACGACGGCCTCATTCTCCAGCACGGCGACGAGGGTCCCGTCCACGCGCATCTCGGCATCACCGCCATTGTCGGTGAAGGCGACGACCGCGCCGGTTCCAAAGAAGGTCAGGTCGATCTGGTCCAGCCCATCCTCGAAGTCGGTGATCGTGTCGACCGCATCCGTGTTGTCAAAGATGAACACATCGCGCCCCAGATCACCGGTCAGCACATCCGCGCCCAATCCGCCGTTCAGGTCGTCATTGCCGCCACCGGCCTGAATCGTGTCGTCGTCGCCTTCGCCGTTCAGGCGGTCGCGCCGGTTGCCACCGATGATGTAGTCGTTTCCGCCGCCGCCTGAAATCCGGGCGTATTCAGGCGCATTGGCGATAAGGACGTCGTTATATGCGCTGCCCACGGCGAATTCGAAACCGATCAGCGTGTCACTTTCGACCTCATTGGTGTAGACCCCGCCTACAGCGAAACCCCCGGTCCGACCAAACTCGTTGGTCAAATCCACATACACCCCCGTCGTGCTGGCGCTGTAGTTGGCCGTGTCCAGACCAGACCCCGCATCCACTTCATCGGCGGATCCCGCGCCGAGGAACACCCGGTCAGAGCCCGCGCCGGTCGTGATCGTGTCATCCCCCGCACCGCCGGTGACAAAGTCATTGCGGATGCCACCGACGATCTGGTCGTCGCCACCGCCGCCGTCGATCACCGCGGCAGAGCCGCTTTTGCCGATGAGGATGTCGTTGAAACCGGTTCCGATCACGTTTTCGATGCCAGAGACGTTGTTGGTTTCCGTGGCCCCGGAGTAAACGAGGCCAGCCTGGCTGATGCCACCGGTCTGCGCGGTGTTGGTGTTCAGGTCGGCATAGGCGTCCCCTGTCACACCCGACATGTCCAGCGTGTCAAAACCCGGGCCGCCGTTGATCACATCGATGCCTTCACCTTCGACGATGACATCCGTCCCGGCGCCGGTGATCGCCGTGTCATTGCCTTCGCCGAGGGTCACGTGGTCGTTGCGGCTGCCGGTGATGACCCGGTCGTTGCCTGCGCCGGAGTCGATGACCGCCGCGGCGCCGGCCTTGCCTTCCAGCAGGTCGCCATGCGCGGTGCCGATGATGTTCTCCATCCCGAACAGCAGGTCCGTCTCGGTTGCACCGGTGTAGACGCCACCGGCATAGGTGCCGCCAGCGAGGCCGGAGTTCGCATTGAGATTGACGTGCACCCCATTGGCGCGGGCCGAGTAATCCACGGTGTCAAAGCCGCCGTCACCAAGCAGCGTATCGTCTCCAACGCCACCCGACAGGGTGTCGTTGTCCGCGCCACCGGACAGCCGGTCGTTCTCTGTCCCGCCCAGCAGAACATCGTCACCGGCTTCACCGTTCAGCGTATCGCGCCCTTCGCCGCCATCCAGCGTGTCGTTGCCGTCGCCACCGGTCAGGGTGTCCTCGCCAGCCTCGCCAGAGAGGTTCAATGCGGTCCCGAGGGCCGCAAGGCCGGTCTCGCCAGAGATGTCATCGTTGCCACCGCCTGCGTTCACTTCGAGAATTTCGACGCTCTCAAGGCCGAAGGAAAACGCGGAGGGTCCCGTTCTGATGACTGTGGAGTCCCAGAAGGGACTGCTTGCGATGATCGTGATCACATCGTCAGCGATCGGATCGGCATTGATTTCCACCGTGTCGGTGTCATCGCCCATCAGGAAGTTATCGGCGCTTCCGTCACCCTCGTTCCAGATGGCCAGATCATCGCCACTGTTGCCGAAAACCAGGTCATTACCACCACCCCCCGTGATGGTGTCGTTGTCATTGTTACCCATGATAGTCTCGTTGGCGTCGCCGCCCAGAATGACATCGTCGCCAGAGCCGCCGCTCAGCCGGATGGTTCCGACCAGCGCGCCCATGCCATTGCCCGAGGTGATCGTATCGTTGCCGTCGCCCGCTTCAAGGCGCAGCTCTTCAAAGTTGCGCGCATCGAGGTCAAAGGGCATCTGGTTGGTGCGCGACACGGTGAAGTCACCGATGGTGGCCCCCGCGGTCAGGTTAAGCGCCTCGCCGGTTGCATCGCCGTCCACCTTCAGGATGTCCGAGTTCGCGCCGCCGTCCAGCGTGTCTTCGCCGTCTCCGGCAAACCAGATGATCTGGTCATCGCCCGACCCGCCCGACACGCTGTCATTGCCGCCGCCGCCTGACAGCGTGTCGTTGCCACCGTTGCCGGTGATGGTGTCTTCGGCGTCCGAGCCAGAGATGCTGTCACCGATCGCGTCGCCGGTGATGACGAACCCGTCCTGACCCGCGACAAAGCCCGTCACGGTGGACCCGCTGAGGTCAAGCGTCCCGTTGTCCATGACAATATCGACCAGCGCCGGTGCGGTGCCTCCTGACCGCTCGAACACATTGAATTGCTGCGCCTGGGTTGATGTGAACTGCGCCGTGCCACCGCCCGCAAAGGGGCTGACCGTCGACAGGAAGCGCAAGACTTCCATGTTCAAAACGGTGTCGTCGGTAAAGTTGAAAACCGATCCGGCGCCGGTGCCGAACAGATAGAGGTTGTCGGTCCCGTCACCACCGTCGTAGGTCTCACCGACGGCGTTGGAGCCGTCCGTGATCTGCAAGGTGTCATTGTCAAAGCTGCCGAACAGCGTGTCCACTCCGGCTGTGTCTTCGATGATATCGTCGCCAATCCCGCCATCGATACTGTTATCGCCAGAGTTGCCTTTCAGGCGGTCGTCGTAATCCGACCCCCAGATATGGTCGAAGTTCGAGATCGTGTCGTCCTGGGCGTGGCTGGTGACCGAGCTTTCACGGTTCTGAGCCGTATTCGTGCCAAGGTCGACGGTAACTCCGGCGTTGGAATAGACGTAGGACAGCGTGTTCACGCCGCCGCCGCCATCCAGGTCGTCCGCGCCCCCGTCTCCTTCGATGGTGTCGTCCCCCATCCCACCGGACAGGGTATTGACACCGGTGTCTCCGACGATGACATCCGCCTGGTCGGTGCCGATGATATTCTCGACACCGTATAGGTCGGCGGTGTTTGTGCCGTCAGATATCTCGTTGAAAAACAAGTCAAAGACGTAGTTCGACCCTGCGAAGCCGGAGGCGTCCAGCGTGTCGTTGTTCCCGCCGCCGTCGAAATCGTCAAGGTCAGCCGCGCCGCCGGTCAACAGCAACAAGTCGTCGCCGTCGCCCCCGTTGACAGTGTCGTTGCCTGCGCCGCCGTCGATGGTATCATTTCCACCTGCGCCAGAGAGGGAGTCGGCCCCGGTGCTGCCCTGAATGGAATCGTCAGCCTGTGAGCCTGTGATCGTGACGGGGCCGGTGGCGCCGCCGATCTCGAACAAGTCCCGACCCGAGACAAAATCCGTTATCGTGGCGCCGCTGAGGTCCAGAACCGAGCTGTCCATGGTGATGTCAACCACGGCTGCTGCAGTGCCGAATGACCGCCCGAATTCATTGAATTGCTGCGCCTGCGTCGATGTGAACTGCGCCGTGCCGCCGCCCGTGAAGGGGTTGACCGTCGCCAGGAAGCGCAAGACTTCCATGTTCTCAACAGTGTCGTCGGTGAAGTCAAAAACCGATCCGGCGCCGGT
Source organism: Sagittula sp. (assembly GCA_042088665.1). GTDB lineage: Bacteria > Pseudomonadota > Alphaproteobacteria > Rhodobacterales > Rhodobacteraceae > JBELMB01. Next base: position 3,713 of record JBELMB010000076.1, on the reverse strand, counting down.
GCCGAACAGATAGAGGTTGTCGGTATCATCACCACCGTCGTAGATCTCTCCGACGGCGTTGGAGCCGTTGGTGATTTGCAAGGTGTCATTGCCGATGCCACCGCGCAGCGTGTCCACGCCGGCTGAGTCTTCGATGATGTCGTCGCCATCTCGGGCTTGGATACTGTTGTTGCCGGCATCGCCAGTGAGGCGGTCGCGGAAATCCGATCCCTCGATATGGTCGAAGTTCGAGATCGTGTCATCCTGGGCGTGGCTGGTGACCGAGCTTGGAAAGTTCTGAGCCGTGTTCGCGCCCAGGTTGACGAGAACTCCGGCGTTGGAACTGATGTAGGTCAGCGTGTTCTCGCCGCCGCCCCCGTCCAGAAGATCCGCGCCACCGTGGCCGTCGATGGTGTCGTCTCCCTCTCCGCCGAGCAGGGTATTGGCACCGATGGTCCCGACGAGGTAATCGGCCTGATCGGTGCCGATGATATTTTCGATACTAAAGAGGCTTGTGCCGAGGCCACCAAAGATGCTTTGGGCAAACAGATTGTATTCAAAAGAGGTCCCGCCAAAGCCGGAGAGGTCCAGCGTGTCGTTGTCCCCCCCGCCATCCAGAGACAACACATCGTCCACGGAGCCGGTCAAGAGCAACCGGTCGTCGCCCGTGCCGCCCTCGATGATGTCAGCACCGCCGCCACCGTTGATGGTGTCATCGCCCGCGCCACCATTCAGCTCGTTCGCGCCGGCGCTGCCGGTGATGCTGTCCTCAACAGAGGAGCCGTTGACATCCTCGATGCCTGTCAATGCGCCTGCGTAGATGCTTCCACTGGAGTACTCCTGGGAAAATGCACCTGTCTCGAGGTTCACGGTCATGCGCGCGACGCCAGCTGCGCTGGTGACGCCGGTCATGTCCAGAAGGTCCGTTCCCGACCCGCCGTCGATGGTGTCGATACGTTCGTCAAGGGTCACGATAAAGGTGTCGTCACCCGCTTCGCCGAACAGCAGGTCTTCGTAATAGCCGCCGCGGATGGTGTCGTTGCCCGCGCCGCCATAGACCGTGTCCATCCCGTCAGATAAATCGTCCGTCCCGGCCGTGATGGAATCGTTGCCGGACCCGCCATCGATGAAATCGGCCCCCGTGCCACCGAGGATGGTGTCGTTGCCGCCATCAGGGCTGAACCGCTGTGTGGTAAACTGGCTGCCACCGGATTGTTTGGTCAGCGCTTGCGATCCGGCAAGGTTGTCAAAGGTCTCCGTGTCGAGATCCAGCTGCCAGTTGGCCACCAGCGCCGGATTGGCGGGCAGATCCAGATTATCGAACTGTGCGAACTTGTCCGCGTCGATGTCGGCCTGATCGCGCTCGACCGACCAGACACGCACGTCGCCCATGCCGCCGGTGACAATCTGGTTGCTGTCGAAATTACCGCCGAGGCTGTCTTGTTCCTGACCCAGAATGAACGTGCCGCCCGATGTGATCGGTTGTGCCACATTGGTGCTGCCACCCGGGCCGCGGTACTCTTCGACCCCGTCCACATAAAGCGACACGCGACCCGCGGGCCCTGCGCCGGTATTGACGCTGACCGAAACGCGGTGCGTGTCACCGTCATACAGGTCCGCCGTGTTGTAATCTGTGAGCACCGCGGTGCCGTTCACATAGATCGCGACCTTGCCGCCGCTGCCTGCGTTGCCGAAAACGAGGAATTCATTTGTGCTGGACGCGGTGGCATAGGACACGAACGAGGTGCCCCCCGATGGAACGGCGGCATCGCTCTGGAACAGCCATTCCACGGTGAAGGCATCGGTCGGCATCTCGTCGAAGGTCGTCGCTTCGAGACGTTGGTTGGTGATGCTGACGTCGTTCAGGTTCAGCAATCCGAACGGCTGGTCATCGCCAAAGATGGTGTCGTCGCCCCCCAGCCCGTCGATATCGTCAGCGCCGCGGCCCGCCACCAGCAGGTTGGCACTGTTGCTGCCGGTGACATTGTTGAACCCGGCACCGGTGATGGCGTTCTCGAACCCTGTGAAGGTCGCGCCAAACGAGCTGAAGGAGGTCCCGCTTAGGTCAACATTGACCGAGGTGTCGTCTTCGCTGGTGTCGAGCGTGTCATTGTCTGCGCCACCGTCGTAAGTGCCGCCACTGACCCAGTTCACGACGATCAGGTCATCGCCCCCGCCACCGTTCAGCGTATCGGTGCCCTGCGAAGTCCCGTTGATTCCGTCGATCAGCGTGTCGTCTTCATCGCCGCCGTTGATCGTATCGTTGCCTTCGCCGCCATTGATGGTTTCCCCGCCGGGGCGATCGCCACCATCGACGCTGTCGTTTCCGCGCCCGGTAGAGATGAACTCGGACACACTATCGCCGGTGACGGTGTCGTTGCCGTCCCCGGTGTACACATGAGAGATGTTGGTCGCGGTTATCGATACGCCATCGATGGTGCCGCTGTTGGTCAGGAGGTTGACCGTGGTGTTCGATGTTACCGCCGCCGCATTGAACCTGCCAAAAGATGAACTTCCGTAGCCGCCGTTGAAGGACGTCGTATGTTCACTGCCGGAGGCATAGTCAGAGTATTCATTGGTAAAGATATAGGTCTTGTCTTCGTCCAACCTGCGTCCGGTGAACGTGATCTTGTAGTCATCGACCGTGAAAGCCCCATTGGCCGCGCCATCGTCGTTCTTGAACCGGATGGCCCAATCGCCATTGTTGGCGGGGTCGCTTGCCCCTTCGATCACCGTGCCGCGGAAGGCATGCGTGCCAAAGTCCCAGCCGCCCGACCCGGTGTCAAAGGCCTCTGTGTCGCCAGTGTCGTTGATCAACTGCACCTCGGTGCCGTCCGGCGACCGCAGGTAGATGTTCATATCCGCCAGATCGTCGACGTCAAAATCCACATTGACGGTGACGTATTCGACGATCATGTCCTCGGGCAGTTCCCTGTCGAACCCGAGTGTGGCGGTGTCCAGGGTCAGCGTCGAAAAGTTGCCGTCTAGCGTATGCGTGACCTGATTTGCGGTCGTCGACTGGACATCCCATGTCTCTGCCAGACGGACTGCGGCCGTGGCATCCACCAGACCGAACCCGTAGTCGTTGGAAAAATGCAGCGCGCCGCCGTTCCAGTTCTGCGCGTCGTTCCAGAACCAGCTCTTTCCGTCGCGTGTCGCCTGTTCGTTGGCAAATCCGGTGGGGGCACCGGCGTTGGCCGGGCCGTCCACGGCCGATCCGACTTGGCGCGCGGAATAGGCGAGGATCTCCTGAACGTCGCGCCAGCCGAGGTTCGGGTTGGCTTCCAACATCAGGGCCACGACGCCCGAGATCTGCGGCGCCGCCGAGGAGGTTCCGCTAAAATCTGTCGTATAGTCGCCCGGATCTCCGTCCGCTCCGACGAGATCGGTGGTGACAATGGCGCCCGCATCCGACGTATCGTCCACCACCGCAGAGATCAGCACGTTGGCCCCGGGGGTCGACGACGTGTTGATCCAGCCATCGGCGCGGATCGCGGCGGCATTGATCGAATACTCGGAGCTGTCGAGCGGTTCTGCCGTGCCTTCTTCGCGGTTGACGCTATTGGCCGCGGCCCGGCTGTTGCCGGAGGATTTCACATAGATGGTGCCCAGCCCGCCGCGCCCGTACTGCGTGATTTCTGCCAGCGCCGCGACGACGTCATCGTAGCTCGCCCCGGTGGAGAACACACTTGAGCCGCGTCCGCCGCTGACGTTGATGATGTCCGTCCCGTTGT
>JBELMB010000075.1:0-22416 GCA_042088665.1 Sagittula sp. | reverse complement strand
GGAGCGCGAAGCCGCCTTTGGCAAGACCGTCACCGCCAATATGGAACGCGTTCTGGGCGCCTCTCGCGTCGGGGATCTGCGCTGTCGCAACCCCGAAGGCGAAGCGGCCTTGCAGGCCATGCTCACACGGCTGACCCTGAACCGGGACATGGCCTATGAGGTGCAGTTGCAGGTCTTTGACCATCCCATGGTCAATGCCTTTGCCGCGCCGGGCGGGCAGGTCGTGCTCTTGCGCGGGCTTCTGGAAGAGGCCAGTCACCCGGACGAAGTGGCGGGCGTGCTCGCCCATGAAATCGCCCACGTAGAGCACCGCGATGCCACCCGCCAGGCGCTGCGCGCGGCTGGTTCGGCCGGTATCCTGACCATGATCGTTGGCGATTTCACCGGTGGTGCGGCGGTTGCGGTGATCGGTGAACACATGATTTCCGCCAGTTACACGCGTGAGGCGGAGGCCGCGGCAGATCTCTTTGCCCTTGACATGCTCGACACGGCAGGGGTCAGCGCCCGTGGCTTTGCCACCTTCTTTGACACGATCGACGATCTGAAGGGTTTTGAGCTGCCGCAGTACCTCGCCACCCATCCTGTCACCAAGGAACGCGCAGAGCAGGCCCGCGGTTTCGCGGACACACAAGGCGGGACGGCCCCGATCCTGTCGGACGGCGAATGGCGCGCATTGCAGAACATCTGCGTGTGACAGCGCGGTCCCGCGGGTGGTGGACACAGGCGGAAACCGGGTTTGTGCGTCTACGCTCACTGGCGCAGACTGCCGGTGATGCCCTTTGCCCCCGGCGTTGGCAGGCCATTTGTGGGCTGTCGCTCTGGAAAACCCGGGATGTGTCGGCAGGTTATGACCCACCTCCCGGCCTGTGACACGTCGTCATAAGCAGGAAACGCGACGTCTCAGACCAGCATTGTGACGATTTTGACCTGTTGCGCCGGGGGCCTGCGCGCTAAACCCCCGTGTGAGGAAGTTCACGCGGGGCCTCTCCCCGCACCAATTCTAGGAGAACGCGAGAATGAAGGTCTTGGTGCCCGTCAAACGCGTGATCGACTACAACGTGAAAGTTCGTGTCAAAGCGGATGGTTCCGGTGTCGATCTGGCAAACGTGAAGATGTCGATGAACCCCTTCGACGAGATCGCCGTCGAAGAAGCCATCCGCCTGAAAGAAGCGGGCAAGGCCACCGAGGTCATCGCGGTTTCCATCGGCGTGAAGCAGAGTCAGGAAACCCTGCGCACCGCGCTGGCCATGGGCGCCGACCGGGCGATCCTCGTCGTGGCGGCCGAAGACGTCCATACGGATATCGAGCCCCTCGCCGTGGCGAAGATCCTCGCCAAGATCGTCGAAGACGAAGCACCCGGCCTCGTGCTATGTGGCAAGCAGGCGATCGACAATGATCTCGGCGCCACTGGCCAGATGCTTTCGGCCCTGCTGGGCTGGAGCCAGGCGATGTACGCCAACGAGGTCGATGTCGAGGGTGATCATGCCGTGGTGACACGCGAAGTGGACGGCGGCCTGCAGACCGTGAAAGTGAAGATGCCGACCATCATCTCCACCGACCTGCGGTTGAATGAGCCACGCTATGCCTCGCTGCCGAACATCATGAAGGCCAAGAGAAAGCCGCTGGACACCAAGACCGCCGAAGAGATCGGCGTCGACGTGACCCCGCGTCTGGAAATCGTGAACACCGGCGAGCCTGCCTCGCGGGAAGCCGGTGAGATGGTGGGCTCTGTCGAAGAGCTCTTGTCGAAGCTGAAAGAGAAGGGGCTCGTCTGATGGCCGTTTTGCTGATTGCCGAGATTACCGATGGCGCGCTGTCCATGGATGCAACCGCCAAGACCGTTGCCGCAGCACAAGGCCTGGGTGACGTGACCGTGCTTGCCGCGGGCGCCGATGCCAAGGCTGCGGCCACCGAGGCCGCCACCATTGCCGGTGTGGCCAAGGTGCTCTGCGCCGAGGACGAGATCTATGGCCACCGCCTCGCTGAGCCGGTCTCGGCCCTGATCGCCAGCCTTGCCGGGGATTACACGCATATCGTGGCTCCGGCCACCACCGACGCCAAGAACATCCTGCCGCGCGTGGCGGCCCTGCTGGATGTGATGGTGCTGACCGATGTCACTGCCGTCGTGGACGCCGAAACGTTTGAGCGTCCGATCTATGCGGGCAACGCCATCCAGACCGTCAAGTCGCGCGACGCCAAGAAGGTCATCACCTTCCGGACCTCGACCTTTGAAGCCGCCGAAACTGGTGGCTCCGCCACGGTCGAGGACATCGCAGCGGGCGAGAACCCGGCGCTGTCGGAATGGGTCGAAGACAAGGTCGCCGCGAGCGACCGTCCCGAGCTGACCTCCGCGGGTGTCGTGGTCTCCGGCGGACGCGGCGTGGGATCGCAAGACGATTTCGCCCTGATCGAGAAGCTGGCGGACAAGTTGAACGCCGCTGTGGGCGCATCCCGCGCGGCGGTCGATTCGGGATTTGCGCCGAACGACTGGCAGGTGGGCCAGACCGGCAAGGTCGTGGCGCCGGATCTTTACGTTGCGGTCGGCATCTCTGGTGCGATCCAGCACCTGGCCGGGATGAAGGACAGCAAGGTCATCGTCGCCATCAACAAGGACGAAGAGGCCCCGATCTTTCAGGTCGCGGATTACGGCCTTGTGGCCGACCTTTTCGAGGCCGTTCCCGAGCTGACCGACAAGTTGTAAGCGCGCGCGGGGTCAACCCCGCGCTACGACATGTTGCACGAAATGAGCAGGCCCGTGTCCCCGCACGGGCCCGTTCCTTTTGAGAGGGTCACCCGGGCGCCAGTAGTTCGTACAGCGTGGAATGCAGCACTTGTGGTTCCGCCCCGAACCGGACAACCACCGTGTCCTGCGCTGGCAACAGGTAGACGCGTTGCCCCCGGTGGCCCGCCATATAGGCAAAGGGCCCGTGTACCCCTGCGCCGGGCCGGTCCAGCACATCGTGGCGGATTTGCCAGCCGTAGGCCCCCGCGCGTCGCGCCTCTGGCACAAGCTGCGGCTGCACCCAGTCCTGCCACAGCACCTCTGGAAGCAAGGGGTGATCCTCGCGTCCATTGTCCAGCAGGAAGCGTCCGACACGCAACCAGTCCTCCGCCCGGGCGTAGAGGCAACAATAGGCTGAAACCCTCCCCGAGCCTGGAGTCACGCGCCACCTGGCCTCTCCGGCCCCTGCGGGTTGCCAGATCTTGCGCGCAAGGAGGTGTTCCAACGGTTGCGCATAGACGGTTTCCAGCACCCTCCCCAAGAGGGCCGTGTTGACACTTTGATAGTGGAATTGGCCGATACGCTGCGGGTCACTGACCAATCGGGGTCGCAATTGTTCGACCCCAAAAGCGTGCAATCGCGCCACTGGTGACAGAAGCGAGAACTCCGCATCGTCCAGCGGCAGTTGTTTTTCATCCTTGGGAGGCTCACCACGCAGGGAGAGGCCGCTGGTCATGGTGAGCAGCGCGCCCACAGAGACATCCGGCCAGCCCGGCCCCAGCACCTCTGGCAGGCGCGTGTCCCGGCTGTCCAGACGCCCTTCGGCAATGGCCATGAGCGTCAGCACACCGACGAGGGACTTGACCAGCGAATAGGAATTGAGAGGCGTTTGCGCGGTGATCTCAGGCCCATATGCAGCCATCACCACCTGCCCACCTCGGTCAACCAGAAGCGCGCGGCCACCGGACTGCGTGAACCGCTGCAGGGCGGCCGGGGGCGGCGGCATGTGCTGTAACGACAAAGCACCTGCGTTGATGGCCCCCGGAACGATCCTGACCTGCCCAGCACCGGGAGACAGCGCGCCGGGAAACCCTTCTCGCCAGAGAAACGGCAATTGCGGTGCAAAGGTCTGCACTGCAAGAGCCGCCCCGGCGAGTCCAAGGACCACGGTGCCAATTGTCCAAGAGAGTTGTCTGCGCCACCCCATGCTGCGGATTGGTCCGACCCATGGCCCTGCTGTCAACCAGACAGCCTTGTCAGTCCAGACTGCGGCGGCGGTCTCACTCCGTCAGGCCAAGCAATTCCTCAAGCAAGGCGGCCAGCGAATCTGCCGCCTCTTCATGCGCCAATGGGCCCTGAAGCTCGGCTGCCGCGCAGGCCTCGAGATCGCTGTAGACCATGCCACGCGTGCCCTCCATCTGGGCACCGGTGGACGTCACCAGTTCGACAACCTCCGACACCCTCGGCCGCAAGGTTTCGATCATGTCCCGCGTCACGAAAAGCGGATTGCTCTCCAGCGGCATCATCGGCGAGGCTGGCACCGGCTGATCGGCAAACCACAATAACACCACCTGGCCCCGGATCTGGGTCAGAATGTTCTTCATCCTTGCGGTCCAGGCCTGTCGCAATTCCTCTACGACGATGCCAAAACGATCCTCGGAGGTTTCGAACAATCGGCCCAGCATGTGCCGGACAAAGTGAAACTCCGTGAAATCCACCTCCGGGAACAGCGATTCGAGCCGTTCCGAGGCCCGCAAAAACCGGTCGTTTCGGCGCGGATGCACCGAATAGTACCGGTTCGACATGTTCTGCGCCCCCATGACCTGCACCACCTTGGCGCTGGCCTGCAGCACGATGTCCATGATCGAGGGATCATTCAGATAGAGATCCACCCCGGCATTGACCACGCCAAAGTTCACGCATGGCAAATGCAGCCTCTGCTCCACCAGTTCCGGAAAGGGAACCTCAATGAAACGACCATATGTTTCGGTCGTTCCCAGGAACGCCACGTATTCGCTGTCCAGTTCCTTGCGCGGCCCACGAAACTGCACGCGCGAATTGCCATACCGGCACCGATAGTATTCCAGGGCCCCATGGCCCCCGCCATGTACGGACATATCACCCACCTCATTTTTGTCACCCGAGGTCGAGAATCGGCCACAAGCCTTGCTATTCCGCTAATGTGAAAATGCGTCTCGAACTGTCTTGAGCAGACCTTGCAGTTGCTGCCCGCGCGGACCTATGGTTGCGCGGGATGACAAGGAGAGCGTCATGGAAATCAAGTCGGTTGGCATTGTCGGCGCGGGACAAATGGGCAACGGAATCGCCCATGTGATGGCCTTGTCTGGATTTGACGTAAAGCTGAACGATGTCCGGCCAGAGGCATTGGACGCCGCTATGGCCTTGATAGACAAGAATATGACGCGGCAGGTCAGCCGCGACAAGATCACCGAAGAGATGCGCAGCACGGCTTTGGCGCGGATCACGGCAACGCAGGACATCGCCGAAGTTGGCCAGACCGATCTTGTGATCGAGGCCGCAACAGAGCGCGAAGACATCAAGAACAAGATCTTTGAAGGACTGTTGCCCACGCTTGCCCCCCACACGATCCTGACGTCGAACACCTCGTCGATCTCGATCACGCGGCTGGCATCGCGCACGGATCGTCCGGAAAAGTTTATGGGGTTCCACTTCATGAACCCTGTGCCGGTGATGCAACTGGTGGAACTGATCCGGGGAATCGCCACGGACCAGCCGACCTACAAGGCCTGCCACGACGTTGTTGAGAAACTTGGCAAGACCGCTGCCAGCGCCGAGGATTTTCCGGCCTTTATCGTGAACCGCATCCTGATCCCCATGATCAACGAGGCCTGCTACACGCTGTACGAAGGTGTCGGCACGGTGTCCTCCATCGACAAGGCGATGAAACTGGGGGCCAATCACCCGATGGGGCCGCTTGAATTGGCCGATTTCATCGGTCTGGACACCTGCCTTGCGATCATGAACGTGCTGCATGACGGGTTGGCGGACACCAAATACCGCCCCTGCCCCTTGCTCACCAAATATGTCGAAGCCGGTTGGCTGGGCCGCAAAACTCAGCGCGGCTTCTATGATTACCGCGGAGAGGCACCTGTGCCCACACGGTGAGGCGCGCCTTGCAATGCCATGACGCTGTGTATGTTTCCGCGGCGCAAATCATTGTCCGAGGCGTGGAATGCGACAACACTTCATTATTTTATTTGCCGAATCCCCCAAGGATGAAGGGCGGTAGGGAGAGAGATGCGCGGGGTGCCGAACGGCGCCGCAAGTGACGGATCAGCCGTCGCGCAAACCCATGGTCCGTTCCCGCAACCAAGCGACAAGCTCGCGCTGACCACCGGAAAAAGCCTTGACCTCCTCCGGTGTGATCGGTTCCCCGACCACTGGTTTCTGCGGACGCCCGCAGGCATGCACGACCTCGTGGATCAACAAACCCTGCCGCAAGGTGGCGGAAATCTGGTTGGCGAATTGGTACGCCCGTGAATTCTGCCCGGGAAAGAAGATCGGAACCACCGTCGCACCGGACCGTTGGACCATCTTTGCCGTGAACGGGTTCCATTGCTGCTCGATTGCCGGCCCCCACCACGTCTCAGACGACGCGACGACACCGGAGGGAAACAGCACGATCACGCCCTCCGCCTTCAGATGCTCCATGGCGCTCGCGCGCATCTCAAGGCTTTGCTCCCGCGCGTCTTCCTCATGCGGGAAGGGCACCGGGATCATGAACGGGTCGACTTCCCTGACCCCTGTCAGCAAGGAGCGGGTCAGGATCTTGTAGTCAGTCCGGATCTGGCCGATCAGATGCGCCAGGACGATGCCGTCGACCAACCCGTGGGGGTGGTTCGCAACGATGATCACCGGTCCTGTCTTTGGAATGTTCTCCAGTTGCGCGCGCGGCGTCTTCAGCTCGATCCCCATAACGCCCAGGGCCTGTGCCCAAAACGCCTGCCCCTCGACATAGCCGATCCGTTCGAAACGGCGGACCATGCGCAGCATCGGGATCTTGCCGGTCAACCACTCCATCACGCGGATGACGTTCGACTTTATCGGATTGGGAAAGGTGTTGGCATAGCTGACCTTGCGCTTGTCAAAGGGCGCGTCAGGGGCCACGGGCCGCCTTGCCTTGAACCCTGTTGACTGGGTGCTTTCAACCATGCGCCGTCACTGTCCCGTCTCGGGCCCGGATCATGCGCCGGGGCTTAGCTGTCTTCTCCGAAGCGATCCGCCACAAGGGCCTCCACCGCATCCGCCAGGGCCTCGGCGTCCGGGCCAGAGGTTTGAACCTCAATAGTGGTTCCTTTGGCGGCTGCCAACATCAAAAGACCCATGATGCTGTCTCCGCCCGCGGAGAGACCATCGCGGCTGACCTCTGCGTGTGCGTCAAACCGCTCTACAACCTCGACAAGTTTCGCGGACGCGCGAGCGTGCAGCCCCTTGGCGTTCACGATCCTGAGCACGCGGCTTGTGGTTTGCGACATGGGTGGCAGGTGTCCCGGATGGTTGCAAAGATCTAGGAGGGATCGGCCGTAATGTTCTGGCTGTCAATATACTTCCGCCCGGCAACCAGCGCGCGCTTGACCGCTTCCGACACAGCAAGATTACGGCTCTTGGCCAGCTTGATCAGCATCGGCAGGTTCGCACCGTAGATGATCCGCCGGTCTTCCGGACGACAGGCGTTGAGCGACAGGTTTGACGGCGAGCCACCAAACATATCCGTCACCACCACCACGCCCTGCCCCGTGTCGACCCTGTCCGCGGCAGCGCAGATCTCTGCCTCCTTGCGGGTCCGGTCGCAATCCGCCTCGATGGAAATCGCCGTCATACCGTTCTGCGCGCCCATCACATGCTCGACCGCGGCGAGATACTCGCGGGCCAATCCCCCATGTGCAACGATCACGATACCGATCACAGATCGATCCTTTCTCCCGGCACGGGCCGGCCCGTCGACGCCAATGCCGCGCCGCGGCGTTCAAGCTCACGGTGGCGAATAGACACGCGCCAGCCTTCACGTTCAAGAGCACCAGCGATACTTTCTGTCATCGCAACAGAGCGGTGTTTGCCCCCGGTGCAGCCGAACCCGATGGTGAAATGCGCCTTGCCTTCTTCGACACAGGCCGGCAGCAGCAGCAGGACCAGATCCTCGACTTTCTCGTGAAACGCCGCGTAGCGCGGGTCCTGCGCCACAAACTCCGCAACACCCGGATCGAGCCCGGTGCAGGGGCGCAGGTCGGGCTGCCAGTGCGGATTGCGCAAAAACCGGCAATCCAGCACCAGATCGAGTCCCTGAGGCAGCCCGCGCTTGTAGGAAAAACTCTGCACGGAGACCGCCATGCCCTGAACGGAGGCGTCACTGAACCAGCTTTCCATCTCGGCCCGCAAATCGTGCACCGTCAGCTCGGAGGTGTCGATCAGGATGTCCGCGCGCGGCCGCATCTCCGCCAGAAGCGCCAATTCGCGCTGGATGCCCTGCGCCGCGGATTCGTCGGGGGCCAGCGGGTGGCGCCGCCGGGTTTCGGAATAGCGGCGCATCAGCACTTCGGCACTGCAATCGAGATAAAAGAGATCCACCGCCACATCCGCCCGCGCAGCCAGCGTGTCGCGCAATTCCAGCAAGCCTTCTACGCTAAAATCGCGGTTGCGCGCGTCCATGCCCAGCGCAAGCGGGCGCGGCAGGGGCGTGTCACTCGCCAGCAGGCGCGGAATGAACGACAGGGGAATGTTGTCAATTGTCTCGAACCCGAGATCCTCGAGCACGTTGACAGCCGTTGACCGCCCCGCGCCCGAGGGGCCGGTGACCAATACTATCCGGGCTTTGCTGCGGTCGGGTTCTGACATCTCAACTCTCACGTCCAGCCCTTAGATATTGCAGCAAGGCCGCAGGAAAATAGGGGTTGGTGCAATTGTGAAGCAATGGAACCCGGCATCCCAGCAGGACCCTTTGCCGCAGAGGCGGCAATCTTTGGGTTTCCTTGATGTCCAGATCAAGCACCGCCGACAAGACAGAAGGCGCGCTGGTCGCCCGCAAGACGCCGATGCCGCGCGCCTCGATCAGGCCGGAAATCGCCTCTGGACTGCTCATGCGGACCGCAGCGCCCTCGCGGGTCAAGGCCGTCTGGTCATCGGCGACAAGAGTCGCGCCCCGGCTCATCAATTCCAGCGCAAGGCCCGACTTGCCGCGCCCCGAAGCGCCACAGATCAACAGCCCGCGTCCTTCGAAGGCGACCGCGGTGGCGTGCATCAGCACGTTCATGACACCTCGCTCAGATTGGCAGGCCCACAACGAAACGTGCGCCCAGCGGCTCGGAGGTCACGTCAGCCTCGGTGGGGCGAATGTTTTCCGCCCAGATCACGCCGCCATGGGCCTCGATGATCTGCTTTGAAATCGCCAGCCCAAGGCCGGAGTTGTTGCCAAAGTCGGACTGTGGCCGGGATGTGTAGAAGCGTTTGAAGATCTTCTGCAACGCCTCTTCGGGAATGCCCGGCCCGGTATCCTCGACCACCACGAGAACGCGGTTGTCGCGACGACGTGCCCAGACGCGGATCGCATCACCATCCTCGCAAAACGAAATCGCGTTGGTGATCAGGTTGACAAAGACCTGCGCCAGCCGCGGCTCCAACCCCTGGATGGAGATCGGGCGTTTGGGCAGATCCGTAATGAATTCGATGCCCTTGGTCTGGGCATCCTGACCGAGGAATTCCCCAAGGTTGCCCAACATTGTGAGCAAGTCGAACTCCTGCTCGTCTTCCTTGACCAGTTCAGAATCCAGCCGCGAAGCGTTCGAAATGTCGCTGACCAGACGATCCAGACGCCGCACATCGTGTTCGATCACATCCAGCAGCTTTTGCCGGTGATCCTCTTTCTTGACCATCCGCAGCGACCCCACGGCAGAGCGCAAGCTGGCCAGCGGGTTCTTGATCTCATGCGCCACATCGGCGGCGAACTGCTCGTTGCTATCGATCCGGTCGTACAGGGCCGAAACCATGCCGCGCAGGGCGCCTGACAGGCGACCGATCTCATCCGGGCGTGCGGTCAGGTCGGGAATACGGATGCGGCCGGTGGTCTTTTGCTTTCGGTCGCGATCGCGACCGATCTCTGCAGCATCGGCCAGATCGGAGATCGGGTTGGCGATGGTCGAAGCCAGCACCAGACTGAGGCCGATGGACACGAGCGTGGCGATGATGAACATCTGCAGCACCCGCTCCCGCTCCGAGCGCACGGCGGCATCAATCCCCGTTTCCGAGGACGCCAACGCGATGGTGCCCATGATCAGCCCGTCATGCTCGATCGGAGACAGCGCAAAGAACACGGTGTCCCCGCTCCCGCCCCCCGACACGATGCGGGTTTCCGAGGGATCTCCTGCCTCGATGGCGCGGCGCAGACGGTCCTCGAGGACCATGTCATCTTCTTTGGACAGCATCGGGAACAGTCCGGCCAGCGCCTCCCAGGCGGAGTTCAGGAAGTTCGAGATTGGCGGTGCGCTCTCGTCTTCCGCACGCGCGGGAATGACCGGGCGCATGGTGCCCGCGGCCTCCCCCACGAGAAACGTCCCGCTGTCGAAGACCATGACCTGAGTGTCGGCCCGCAGGTCCAGTTGCGCCAGTGTGTCTGCGACATCCACACCGTCCGCGCTGCCCAGCGAGGGCGCGTCCGCCACGGCCATCTGCATTTCGAACCCATCGGCGATGAGTTCCACCTCTGCCTGCAGCGCGTTGATGCGCTGAACAGCCAGGGTATCGCGGGACGAGTTCAACCAGAGCACCCCCGCCACAAGGACGTTGAGCGCGATCAGGTTGAACGTGATGATCTTCCGCGTCAGCGGAGACCGGTTGAGCGTGAAGATCCCGCGTTGCGCACGCGTGTCGCGCAATTCTTTCTCTACCGTGCTGTCCGGAGCGACCCAATCGTCGCCCAGCACAACATCGGCATCGCGACGCGTGTCATCGTCTGCCATCGGGATCCGTTCGGCCAAGGCCATCAGTTACTCTTCGTTGTACCGGTAGCCGATACCATAGAGCGTTTCGATGGCGGAGAACTCCTGATCAACCGTGCGCATCTTCTTGCGCAGACGCTTGATGTGGCTGTCGATCGTGCGGTCATCCACGTAGACCTGATCGTCATAGGCCACGTCCATGAGCTGGTCGCGCGATTTCACGAAGCCGGGACGCTGCGCGAGGGCCTGCAACAGCAGGAACTCGGTCACGGTCAGGGAGACATCCAGCCCTTTCCACGTCACGGCATGGCGCAGCGGATCCATGGTCAGGGAACCACGGGTCATCAGCTTGGTTTCTTCGGTCTCACCGACGACATCACCGGCCACGGCCTCTTGGCGACGCAAGAGCGCGCGGATCCGTTCCACCAAAAGACGCTGGCTGAAGGGTTTCTTGACGTAGTCGTCTGCCCCCATGCGCAAGCCCAGCACCTCGTCGATCTCATCATCCTTGGACGTGAGAAAGATCACCGGCATCTTGGATTTCTGGCGCACACGCTGCAACAGATCCATCCCGTCCATGCGCGGCATCTTGATGTCGAACACGGCCATATCGGGCATTTTCTTGTTGAATGCGTCCAACGCGGCCTGTCCATCGTTGTACGTCTCTACCTCGAAACCTTCGGCCTCAAGAGTCATGGAAACCGATGTCAGGATATTCCTGTCATCGTCCACTAGGGCGATCTTTGACATGGTATTGTCCTTATAACTGCTCTGTTTACCCGTATTTTTTTCCCCAGTATCAATGATTTTCCCCTTTCCGGCAATCCCTAACCGCGAATCACAAACCCCTGCGCAACCGATGTGACACGAATTTGGCAAAGGAATGGCTAAAATGTCTCACTGCTTTTGGGAAGGATTACGCCTGTCCTGTCGCAGCTTTGGGCAGTCATCCGCCGGGCCCAACCATGGTATCGCTAACCTCTTGAGTGGTAGCGCAAACTGCGCATTTGCGTCCTGTTCATGTTGAAAACCGTCGTGTTAAAGGACCTTAGTCCGGCGTCTCTGGCGCCGAAAATCAGTTGAATACAGCGCTGCTACAGGAGCAAGGCATATGACATTTGGACGGGTGAACCCGCAGTTCCGGCTTGAAGATCAAGGGATCGAGGGTCTCGGAGATGTCTATTACAACCTCATGGAGCCCGCGCTGATCGAAGCCGCGCTCAAGAAGGGTGAGGGCGCGCTTGGCAAGGGTGGCGCCTTCCTCGTGACCACCGGCAAATACACGGGACGCTCGCCCAAGGACAAGTTCGTGGTCCGGACACCTTCGGTCGAAGACGAAATCTGGTGGGACAACAACCAGTCGATGGCGCCGGAGGCCTTTGACCGCCTGTATGTCGACATGCTCGACCATATGAAGGGCAAGGAATATTTTGTTCAGGATCTCGTCGGCGGCGCCGACCCGACCACCGCCATCGACGTACGCGTGGTGTCGGAACTGGCCTGGCACAACCTGTTCATCCGCCACATGCTGCGCCGTCCCGACCGTGAGGACCTCGACAGCTTCACCGCGGATTACACGATCATCAACTGCCCGACGTTCAAGGCCGATCCTGAAAAGCACGGCTGCCAGACCGAGACGGTGATCGCGCTGAACTTCGAGCGCAAGCTGATCCTGATCGGCAACACCGAATACGCTGGCGAGAACAAGAAGGGCGTGTTCACGCTGCTGAACTACATCCTGCCGGGCAAGGGCATCATGGCCATGCATTGCTCTGCCAACCACGCCCAGGGCAATCCTGTGGACACCGCGGTGTTCTTTGGCCTGTCAGGCACTGGCAAGACCACCCTGTCCGCCGATCCGGAGCGCGTGCTGATCGGTGACGACGAGCACGGCTGGTCTGACCGCGGCACGTTCAACTTCGAAGGCGGCTGCTACGCCAAGACGATCAAGCTGTCGCCGGAAGCAGAGCCGGAAATCTACGCCACCACGTCGAAATTCGGCACGGTGATCGAGAACATGGTCTACGATCCCGAGACCTTCGAACTCGATTTCGAAGACGACAGCCTGACCGCCAACATGCGCTGCGCCTACCCGCTGGATTATATCGACAACGCGTCGAAGTCGTCGTTGGGCGGCCACCCCAAGAACATCATCATGCTGACCTGTGACGCCTTTGGCGTGCTGCCTCCGATTGCCCGGCTGACCCCGGCACAGGCAATGTACCACTTC
Source organism: Sagittula sp. (assembly GCA_042088665.1). Taxonomy (GTDB): domain Bacteria; phylum Pseudomonadota; class Alphaproteobacteria; order Rhodobacterales; family Rhodobacteraceae; genus JBELMB01. The sequence goes on along the minus strand of JBELMB010000075.1, from coordinate 9,494 downwards.
TTGTCGGGCTTCACCGCCAAAGTGGCCGGGACCGAACGCGGTGTGACCGAACCAGAGCCGACCTTCTCCACCTGCTTTGGCGCGCCCTTCATGCCGCGCCGCCCGGAGGTTTATGGCAACTTGCTGCGCGAGAAGATCGCCAAGCACGGTGCCACCTGCTGGCTGGTGAACACCGGCTGGACCGGGGGTGCCTATGGCACCGGCTCCCGGATGCCGATCAAGGCCACACGCGCGCTGTTGCACGCCGCGCTGGACGGATCGCTGAACGGCGCGAACTTCCGCAAGGACCCCTTCTTTGGATTCGAAGTGCCGACGCATGTCGAAGGCGTGCCGGAAATGCTGCTCGACCCGCGCAAGACATGGGATGACAAGGCCGCCTACGACGCACAGGCAAACAAACTGGTGCAGATGTTCGCGGACAACTTTGAACAGTATGTGCCCTTCATCGACGAAGACGTGAAGGCCGCCGCACTGGGGTGATCCCTCCGCTACTCAGACGATCAAGGCCCCCTGCACCACGCGGGGGGCCTTTTCGTATCCGCAAAGGAACATCACGCAGGCGGAGTGCCGCCCACAAGGGTCGGTTCACAGGTGCAGAACTGCGGCTTTCACCCTATATCCGGGGCATGACACGCGCAGCCTTGATTTCTCTTCTGCTCTCAGCACCGGCGGCCTTTGCCGAAACCGGGATCCTCTCCCTTGGCGGCTATGGTGTGATCTGCGAGATCACGCCGGACGGTCAACGAACCGCTCCGGGCACCGTCTCCGGCGTTCTGAACGTGATCGACCAAACCAGAGAGATTGACGTGATCACGGACCGGGTGCCCGCCGAACTTGGGCTGAGCTTTGGCATCCGCGCCGAAATGACCGATGGCGCGACGGGTATGTCCGTAGACGTCGTGGTCACCCACCCGCCCATGGGCGACAGCGGTCAAACCGTTGAAATCTGGGACACATGGCTGGCACCAGACGATTCCGCACTGAACCTGTTCAGCTTCGAGGCGCCCTTCGAACTGATCGAAGGGCCCTGGCTGTTTCAGATGATGCTCGACGGCGAAGTCCTGCTGGAAAAAGCCTTCGTGGTGACTCCGGCCGGGACCGTCCCAGAGGTCCAAAGCACCTGCCACGGCGCCATGATCCTCTCGTGATCCTGCGCTAAGCCGCGCGCAGACCCAGCATCTCGCGCGCCTGCGCAAAGGTCGCAACGGGGCGTTCGTATTTCTCGCACAGTTCGACCGCCCGAGAGACCAGCGCTGCATTCGACGGCGCAAGCGAGGTCTTGTCCCAGCGCACATTGTCCTCCAGACCGGTCCGCGTGTGTCCGCCCGCGGCGATGCACCACTCATTCACCTCGATCTGATGCCGCCCGATCCCGGCCGCGCACCATTCTGCATCGGGTGCGAGACGTTTGACCGTATCGATGTAGAAATCGAACACCTGCCGGTCGCAGGGCATGGCGTTCTTCACCCCCATGACAAACTGCACGTAAAGCTGCCCGGGAATACGTCCGTCACGGCTCATTTCCGCAGCCTTGAAGATGTGGCTGAGGTCAAATGCCTCGATCTCAGGCTTTACCTCGTAGGTGCGCATCTCGGACGCCAGCCAACCCACAAGATCCGGCGGGTTCTCATAGACGCGGGTCGGGAAGTTGTTCGACCCCACGGACAGCGACGCCATGTCGGGCCGCAACGGCAACATGCCGCCCCGGGCCTGCCCTGCGCCAGAACGTCCGCCCGTCGACAGCTGGATGATCATGCCCGGGCAATGCGCCTTGATGCCCTCAACCAGCCGGGCAAACCGCTCCGGGTCGGAGGTCGGCGTCTCGTCCTCTTGGCGCACATGGGCATGCATGATGCTGGCCCCGGCCTCAAAGGCGGCCTGGGTGCTTTCCACCTGCTCCGCGATCGAAATCGGAACCGCCGGGTTGTCCGCCTTGCGCGGCACGGAACCGGTTATTGCGACGCAGATGATGCAGGGTTTGGTCATGGGATCCTCATTGTCCAATCGTCTGTCGGCCCGGGATTGTCGGGGCCTTGTTCACCCGGCGGCTGTCGCTGCCCGGGGCGTCGGCAGACCACCGAGCCCCGGAAAACCGCCCCGCCGGGCGCGGTTGCAAACCTTTTGTTCAGCGAATCCCCCCAAAGTAAAGGGCGGTAGGGAGGGGGAATGCCTGATCGCAGCCCTGCCTGACGGGACCGCAGACCTGAGGGCGCAGGTCCGGGACGCCAATTCGCGCGGTCGCCATCTTTGGTCAGATGTCGAAAAAGATCGTCTCTTGCGGCCCTTGCAGATGGATGTCGAACCGGTAGCCGCCTTCCTCGGGCTGCGCCAAAAGCGTCGGCACCCGCGCCTGATGCTCCAGCCGCTGCAAGATGGGATCCTCGGCATTGGCCTCGACCTCGTCAGCAAAATACATCCGCGTGTGCAGACCCAGATTGATGCCCCGCGCCACGATCCAGAAGGTCACATGAGGCGCCTGAAGACCCCCGTTGTGCCAAGGCACACGCCCCGGTTTCAACGTCTCAAAGGTAAATTCGCCGGTCTCCACGTCGCCCGCGGAGCGGCCCCAACCGGTGAACCCTTCGACGCCGCCGCGCCCGGCAAACTTGCCAGATCCATCCGCTTGCCAGATTTCCACCAGTGCATCCTTCAGCGCCACGCCTGCCCCGTCAAACACCGATCCCTTCAACGTCACACGCGTGCCCTCGGGGTCGCCCGTGATCATCCGCGTGCCCAGATCCTCCGGGTAGACACCGGGGATGCCGCAAAAATTCGGTGTGCAGCCGATATGGACATAGGGCCCCGCCGTCTGTGACGGGCTTTCCTTGTAACGCATCATCACAGCCCCTCCGGACGGTTTTCGAACATGGTCTGACGGCGTCCGCGCAGCGTGATGTCAAACTGGTAGCACAACGCATCCATCGGCACGGAGTTGTCACGGTCCAGCGATGCCACCAGCGTCTCGATTGCTTCGCGCGTCGGGATGCCGCCCACGATGGGACACTGCCAGATCATCGGATCCCCCTCGAAATACATCTGCGTGATCAGGCGCTGCGCAAAGCTGTGCCCGAAGGCGGAGATATGGATATGCGCGGGCCGCCAGTCGTCCGGACCGTTGGGCCATGGATAGGGCCCCGGCTTGACCGTGCGAAACTCGTAGTAGCCATTGGCATCGGTGATGCAGCGCCCGCACCCGCCGAAATTCGGATCGAGTGGCGCGAGGTAGCCCTCTTTCTTGTGGCGATATCGACCGCCCGCATTGGCCTGCCAGACCTCGAGCAAGCAGTTCGGCACGGGGCGCCCGAACCCGTCGCGCACCTGCCCCTGAACGATGATCCGGGGACCGATGGCCATCTCGCCGGGTGCTGCGAAATTGCTGATCAGGTCATTGTCTTTTGGCCCCAGCAAATCGTGCCCGAACACCGGCCCGGTTTCCTCAGAGGGGGAGGTCGCCGCGCCAATGGGCGCGAACCGCGGGCTGCGGGCCACGCTGGTCTTGTAAAGCGGCGTCAGCGAAGGCGGATGCCAGCCCCGGTCCCGCGCCGTGAACCCTGTATTCGAACTCATGTCTCGGTCTCCTTCGTCTGGTCCGGCGCACTGGTGGCCATCTCGGCATAGGTGGATTTTGCCAGCTTCAACGCGTGATTGGCCCGCGGCACGCCAGCATAGATGGCCACGTGCTGGAACACTTCCTGAACGTCCTGCGCCGTTGCGCCGGTGTTCGCCGTGGCGCGGATGTGCATCGGGATCTCCTCGAAATTCCCCAACGCCGCCAACAGGCCCAGCGTCAACATCGACCTTTCCCGCGGCGAGATCCCGTCAGAGGCCCAGACGGTGCCCCAGGCGGCTTCCGTGATCAGGCTCTGGAAAGGTTCGTCAAAGGCCGACTTGCCTGCTTCCGCCCGGTCCACATGGGCATCGCCAAGCACGCTGCGGCGCACCTGCATCCCCTCGTCAAATCGAGAAACCATACCGTCCCTTTCCTTCCGCGGCCAACAGGCCCAGCCGGGCCGAGTAAACAATGAACTCAAGCGTTGTGTAAATTGACATTTTTGGCGATTTAGTTACTCATATTGACAACAAATGCTCGATCGTCGCATCAAGATCCGCCACCTTGAAGGCTTTTCCGCCATTGCGCGCCTTGGCTCGCTGAAGGCGGCCTGCGCCGTGCTGAACCTCAGCCCCCCGGCGCTATCGAAAACCCTCAAGGATCTCGAAGACATCCTTGGCACGCAACTGATGACTCGCGACCGGGGTGGCACACGGATGACGCCCGAAGGCGCGCTGTTCCTCGATTTCACCAACCAGAGCCTTGCCGCCCTGCGGCGCGGTGTCGACAGCATCGCGACGCCGCAAGCGCAGGGCGCGGAACCCTTGCGTGTGGGCGCCCTGCCCAGCGTCGCTGCCAGATTGATGCCAGAGGCCGTTGTCAGGTTTCGCGGCGCGGCGCCCAACACGCGACTGACGCTGCTGGACGGCGCTCGCGGTGCCCTGACGGAGGCCCTCCGCGCCGGGGCGCTTGACCTCGTTGTGGGGCGGCTGGGTGCCGCGGAAACCATGACAGGCCTGTCGTTCACGCAGCTCTACATAGAACCCGTGGTCTGCGTGGCACGTGCCGACCACCCTTTGCATGCCATACCGCCCCGGGGTGATGTCCGGGCGGCACATCTGCCGGACTGGCCCGTCCTCTATCCGCCTGAAGATGCCGCCATACGTCCTCTCGTGGATCGCTGGTGCCTCGCCATGGGCGTGCCCCCCCTGCCCGACCGCATCGACTGCGTCTCAAGCGCTTTTGGCCGCAGCTACCTGCGCCTGTCGGACGCGCTTTGGTTCATCTCCGAAGGGGTGGTGGCCCAGGACCTGCTGGAGGGCCGGTTCAAACAACTGGATCTCGACCTTGCCCTCGCCGCCGGACCGGTCGGATTGATGCGACCCGCCCAGACACCGCCCTCGCGCAGCGCCGCCCTCTTTGAACACGCCTTGCGGTTGTCGCTTCCGGATGATCCACAGCCGCATAACGCGAATCGGTGGGTTTCCACAACTTAATGCTTCTGTCACTAAAAAATTGCTTTACACGCCCCCCTCGCGACAGGCACGATATGTAGTAAGGGCCGGGCGGGCAGCCCCAGACCCTTGAGCAGGCAGCAAGCGTTGGGGGCAGGCAAAAAACCTCAGCGCATAAAAAACATAAACATATGAGGTGGCGGCATGGCCCAGTCCGATCAGTATTTGACGGAGGACTTGCATCCTATCGACATCGTCGAGCACATCGCGCAGTACAACGAATGGGATTTCGACCGCATCACCGATGACCAGATCGCCATGGCGGTCGAGGGGCAGTGGCGCACCTACTCCATCACTCTGGCATGGAACCATTCGGACGAAACGCTTCGCATGATCTGCACCTTCGAGATGGAACCGCCAGCCGACCGGATGGCCGTTCTGCACGAGGGGCTGAACGCCGTAAACGACCGTTGCTGGGCGGGGGCTTTCAGCTACTGGGATGACCAGAAGCTGATGATCTACAAATACGGTCTGGTGCTGGCCGGTGGCAACATCGCCTCCGCTGAGCAGGTCGATACGATGATCACAGCCGCGGTGATGAGTGCAGAACGCTACTATCCGGCCTTCCAGTTGATGGCATGGACGGATCAGACTGCGGAGCAAGCCCTTCAGGTGGCGATGGCAGAGGCCTACGGCCGCGCCTGACAACCAGAATTCAACGTCGAGCAAGGGCGCCCCGGGGCGCCCTTTTTGCTTGAACGCATGCGCACGGAGCGCAAAACTCCCCTAAGGAGAACACTAAAGGGAGATTTCAATCATGTCTTTTCGCACAATGGCTTTTGCCTTGGGCCTTGGCCTCGGCAGCGCCCTGCCCGCCATGGCGCAACAGGATCCACAGGCCTGCAACGCATTGCGCGACACCGTGATCAGCGCCGGACATGTGACCTCTGCCCGCGTCATGGCCGCCTCGGACGCCCTGCCCGCCTATTGCGAAGTGCGCGCCACAGCGCTGCCTGCGATCTCTATCGAAGTGCGGCTGCCAATGGACGGCTGGAACGGCGGCTACTATCAGGCAGGCTGCGGCGGTGTCTGCGGCATCCTCGGGCGCGCCGACGCCGGAGCAAGCTGGATCAACGCCATGCGCCCGGGTCTTGAACGCGGCTACGCCACGGCGACATCGGACAGCGGACACCACGGGCTGTCTGTCATTGACGCGGGCTGGGCCATGGACAACCCCCATGCGGAACGCGATTGGGGGTGGCGCTCCATCGGAGAGACTCATCGCGTCGCGCAGGCCATGATCGACGCCTTCTATGGCGCTGCCTCCGAACAGAAGATCTTTCAGGGCTGTTCCACCGGTGGCCGGATGGCGCATGTCGCGGCCCAGCGCTATCCGGAGATGTTCGACGGCATCATCTCTGGCGCGCCAGCGATGGACTATCCCGGTCTCGTGGCAACCAAGATGTCATGGCTGGTGCAGGCGAACACGGCCCCCGACGGCAGTCAGATCCTTGGCCCGCAAGAGGCCAGAGTGATCGGCGACGCGGTGATTGCGCAATGTGATGCAACCGACGGGGCAGAGGACGGTGCCATCGCCGATCCGCGGGCCTGCACGGTGGATTACACCGGTCTGGGTCTCAGCAATCAACAGCTGGACACTCTGGCGAAATGGCGCGAAGGCCCGCGCAATGCCGCCGGAGAGCAACTGTACCCCGGCGGTGTGCCCGAAGGGTCGGAACCGTTCTGGTGGCTCTGGCTCACGGGGAACGAGACGGGTGGCGGCAAACTGGTGCCAGCCTTTGCTGTGAACTTTGGACGTTACATGGCGTTTGACGATGATCCGGGCATCTCTTGGACGCCGATGGACTTCGACTTTGAAACCGATCCGGATCGCATGGGGCAGGCCGCCGCCAACTACAACGGGGACAATCCCGATCTGACCGCCTTTCGCGCGGCAGGTGGCAAGATGATCGTCTGGCACGGCTGGGCGGACGCCATCGTGACGCCATACAAGACCGTCGACTGGTACGCCAAGGCCGCAGAGGCCGCAGGGGGCGAAGATGTTTTGAAAGAAAACGTGGCGCTCTTCATGGTGCCGGGTGTCGATCATTGCGGGATCCTGCCCGGTCCCGGTGGCATCAATGCCGCAGCGCTGGACCCGATGACCCCGCTGGAAAGCTGGCTGAACGAAGGGACGGCCCCCACCTCCATCCTCGCGTCCGAATAGGCGCAGGGACAGGTCACCGAAGGTTGATCCCTTCCGGGGTCAACCGCCGCGCGCCCGATCTCGTCAAGACCGCGCAAGCGATCCAAACGATGGCTTTGCAGGGCCCGGGCGGCTTGCCCCCGGCCCCGTCGCTGCGCTACCCCTCGTGGGATGACATCAGGGGGACCTCATGAAAGATACAGATCTCGCCCACCGCGGCCTTGTCCTGCTGGGCTGTGGCAAGATGGGCTCTGCCATGCTGCAGGGCTGGCTTGGCCGTGGCCTCCCGCCGACTTCGGTCTGGGTGCAGGACCCCGCGCCATCGGACTGGCTGGAAGGGCTGGGGCTGAACCTCAATGCCCCCCTGCCGGACAGCCCTGCCATCGTGCTGATCGCGGTCAAGCCGCAGATGATGACCGATGCCTTGCCCACGCTTGCCGCGCTCGGCAATGGCGAGACACTGTTTGTCTCCGTTGCCGCAGGCACGCCCATCGCGACCTTTGAGGCCATCCTCGGTGACAGGACTCCGGTGATCCGCGCCATGCCGAACACCCCCGCCGCCGTGGGACAGGGCATCACCGCCATGATCGGCAACAGCATCTCGTCAGACGTGCAGATGGCCCAGGCCGAGGACCTGCTGTCCGCCGTTGGCCTGACGGTGCGCCTCGCCTCCGAGGAACAGATGGATGCGGTTACGGGTCTGTCCGGTTCCGGCCCGGCCTATGTCTTTCACATGATCGAATGCATGGCTGCCGCAGGCGAGGCGCAGGGCCTGGCCCCAGAAATGGCCATGACGCTGGCCAAGGCCACCGTCGCCGGTGCCGGTGCGCTTGCCATGCAGGCCGAGGAGACCCCGGCGCAGTTGCGCAAGAACGTCACCTCGCCCAACGGCACCACACAGGCCGGGCTGGAGGTTCTGATGAACGACACCTCCGGCCTGCCGCCACTGGTCACCGCAACCGTGGCCGCCGCCGCTGATCGCTCGCGGGAGTTGGCAAATGGCTGAGATCACGTTTGACGATTTCATGGCGGTCGATATCCGCCTTGGCACCATCACCCGCGCCGAACCCTTTCCCGAGGCCCGCAAACCCGCGATCAAGCTCTGGATCGATTTCGGCCCGGAGATCGGGGAAAAGAAATCCTCTGCCCAGATCACGGTGCACTATGCGCCCGAGACGCTTGTGGGCAAGCAGATCATGGCCGTGGTGAACTTTCCTCCGCGCCAGATCGGCCCCGTCCGGTCCGAAGTGCTGGTGCTGGGGGTATCAGATCCCGAGGGCGCGATTGTGCTGGTCACACCGGACAAACCGGCCCCCAACGGGGCGCGGATGCACTGATCGGCCGTCTGCGCCTTGCGATAACCGGGTGGCAACCCGCCGCGCGCGCACTGGCATTGCAGGTTGGCGCGGGCTAGAACGACTGGACACAAGGGCCCGTGCCGAAACGCCAGACGTGTGGAAACACCGTGCACACCTGTGGGAGGAGCGCCATGTACCAGCCAGCGATCACCGGGCACGGGGTCTTTACCCCCGATCTCAGCATCAGCAACGACGAATTGGTGGCGGCGTTCAACGCCCATGCGGACCGCTGGAACGCAGAGCACGCAGAGGCCATCGCCGCCGGTGACGTCGAGGCGATGGCCGCCTCCAGTTCTGATTTCATCCTGTCTGCCTCGGGGATCAAGCGGCGCTACGTGATGGACAAGGACGGCGTCCTCGACCCGGACCGGATGTTCCCGCGCTTGCCCACCCGCCCGGACGAGGCACCCTCGATCATGGCAGAGATGGCGCTGGATGCCTGCACCAAAGCGCTGGAGATGGCGGGCCGCCGCGGCGACGAGGTGGATCTGGTGATCTGCGCCGCCTCGAACCACGAACGCGCCTATCCGGCCATCGCGATCGAGATCCAGAACCTGCTTGGCGCGGCGGGATTTGCCTTTGACATGAATGTCGCCTGCTCCTCTGCCACCTTTGGCCTGCAAGCGGCCGCCGACATGCTGCGCTGTGGCAGCGCCCGGCGCGCCCTCGTCGTCAACCCGGAAATCTGTTCCGCCCATCTGGAATGGCGCGACCGCGACTGTCACTTCATCTTTGGTGACGTCTGCACAGCGCTGCTGTTGGAACGCAAGGCGGACGCGCTTGGCGGGCATTTCGACATTGTCTCGACCCGCTGCGCCACGCAGTTTTCCAACAACATCCGCAACAACAACGGATTCCTGCGGCGCACGCACGACGAGATGGAGGACCGGCGGGACATGCAGTTCATGCAAAACGGGCGCAAGGTC
>JBELMB010000296.1:0-4235 GCA_042088665.1 Sagittula sp. | reverse complement strand
CTTGGCCTGCGGCCAATTCACCCCGGAGTATTTTGAAAACAGAGAAACCAGGGGCCAGGCGTCTGGGCGGGGGTCGCTCCGGGCTTTGCCGGTTCGGTGTCTCGGCTGGCAAGACAGCCAGTGGAGCGTGTTCTTGCGGGTGGGATCTGGCTGTGGCAGGCCGGGGGCGTCCGGGGTCAGGTGCTTGAAAGGCCGAAGTCCGTTGTGCCGAGCGACTGTGCAAGCGCCTTGAAGCGGGCGCGGGCGACTTCGCCGTAGAGGCCCAGCAGCTCTGGTGTCAGCGTCAGGCGCAGGGTTGTGCCGTCCCAGTGCAGCTGCGCGTCCCCCTTGATCGACCAGAGCATCGCGCCAAAGCGCAGCGCCTTGCCGAGCACTTCGGCGTCGCGTTGATGGAGGTCGTCGAGCAGGGCAAAGAGTGCCTCGAACCGCGTGCCCTCGCGCTTGTTGCGGTAGCGGTAGAGCAGGGCCATGCCGAGGAACACGCGTTCCCAATGTTTCAGCCCGCCAAGGTTGGCCCGCGTCGCGTTGTCAAAACAGACTTCTGCGCGGTAGTCGGGATGCGCGCGCCAGCTGACGTCGTGCAGCAGGCAGGCGGCGTGGATCAGGCGGCGCATGGATGGTTTTGCCTCTGGAAAGAGCGGCAGCACAAAGTCGTAGAGGTGGCGACCGACGCCGGGGTTGCGGGCGTCCTTGGCCTCGGCGAAATGGCAGGCCTCGATCAGCGGGTCGCGGTCGCGCAGCTCTTGCGGCATCTGCTCGTATAACATGCCTTCGCGGATGCCATAGCTGGACAGGGCGATGTCGGCAGGATGGAAGGTCCTGACCACCTGCAAGAGCACCTCCGCTGCAAAGGGCACGAGGCTCATGCGCGTTGTCGAGATGCCCGCCGCCTTGCGCAGCGTTTCGGGGTCCGCCGCGTCGATATAGGCAACCGTGTCTTCGATCGAGGCGCTGTCCATGCGGTATTCGTGCAGCACATGCAGGGGATAGGCGCGGCGCAGCATGTCGATCTTGGCGATGGCGCGCCAGCTGCCCCCCACCAGAAACAGGCGGTCGCGCTGTGTGCCCATGTGATCGGCCAGTTCCGCCATCACCTTGCGAATGTGTTTGTCGCGCTCCTTGCGACCGCCCTCCATGTCACGCAGTTTCAGCGGGCCGAGCGGCGAGGTGATGCGCTTGCCGACCTTGCCAGAGCTGATTTCGGCCAGTTCCATCGAGGATCCGCCGATGTCGCAGACCAGACCGTAAGCGCCGGGCCAGCCCAGCAGAACGCCTTGTGCCGACAGACGCGCCTCTTCGGCGCCGTCGATGACATAGACGGTCATGCCGGTTTCGGCCTCGATCTCGGCCCGAAAGGCAGGGCCGTCTTCTGCATCACGCATCGCGGCGGTCGCCACCACGGTCAGGTCGGTCAGCCCCATCTGCTGCGCCAGCAGGACAAAGCGTTTCAACGCCGCAAGCGCGCGGTCCCGTCCATCGGGGTTCAACCGGCCGGTGTCGTTCATGCCGGCGCCCAGCCCGCACATTATCTTTTCGTTGAAGAAATAGGCCGGGCTGCGCGCCGCCCCGTCGAACACCACAAACCGCACGGAGTTCGACCCGATGTCGACCACGCCGACGCGGCGCAGGTTGTGCGTCTTGGGATCGTCGAAGAGAGCCTCTTCGCGCGGATCCCAATGCCCGTGGGTGTCGTCCAAACCGTCCACAGCAGCTCCTGGGTCTGAGGGCTGCTGTATGGCGCAGCCGCGCGGGGCGGTCAAGAATTTCCCGGACGGCAAAAGCCGCGCGCGTGATCGGCGACGTGGGGTCAACCCACTGGAATGCCGCCGATCTTTCACAGGCCGATCTTTCACAGGCCAAGACGGGGCAGGGCGCGATTAGCGGAAGAGGCTCATAAGGGTTTGTGGCGCCTGGTTGGCGATCGACAGCGCCTGCACGGCAAGCTGTTGTTGCACCTGTTGCGCCTGCAACCTGGCAGAGGTCTCTTCCATATCGGCATCCACCAGCGTGCCGATCCCGGATTTCAGCGCGTCGGTCAGCCCGGAGATGAAATCGGCCTGCGCGTCCAGCCGCCCCTGCGCGCTGCCAAAGGCGGCGGCGGCGTCTATCGCCGTCTCGATCAGCCGGTCCACATCGGCCAGCGCTGCATCCGTACCGTTCTGCGTCGACACGTCATAGCTGGCCAAGGACGCAAGCCCGCCGCCGATGATGGTCCCCGCATGGGGTGTGTATTCGTCGATCTGATAGCTGAAATCGTCCCCCACCTGATCCGCGCCCGTCAGCGTCAACCGGTTGCCATCTGCCGCGGCCTTGATCGTGCCTAGGTTTGCCACCCCAAGGTTGGTTTCCGCATAGCGGTTGAAGGCATCGGCAAGCCCGGCGGCCACATCGCCCATGTCGTCACCATCCCGGGCGATATAGGCGATTTCGTTGCCGGTCGATGTGTTCCAATCGCCACCAAGCGCGAGCGATACAGAGGCCGTGATGGTCATCGAAAAGCCGGTGCCAGCCGCCACGGACGTCTCGGCACTGCTGCCAAAGTCGGTAAAGGCGGTGGCGGCGGTGCCCGCCCCGGCCATCACCTGCGCGGTGTTGTCGGCGGCGCCGGTCAAATCATTCGTGCCAGCCAGCAGCGAGGTATGACCCACCGCAATGGACGCCGACACCAGCCGCAGATCCTGCTGCTTGACCGAAATGTCGCGTGCCGTGACGCCGCTTGCCCCGCGGTCCAGCGAGGCCAGAACCTCGACCGTGCCGCTGCCTTCGGTCTGGTCGGCGTTGGCCAACATGTTCAAACCGTTGAACTGCGCCGCACCCACAACAGCCGCCACCTGATCGCGCAGGGCGGCGACATCGGTCTGGATCTTGTCGCGATCGACGTTCTCTTCCTGTGCGGCGACGATCTTGCCCTTGATCTGGGTCAGCAGATCCGTGATGGTTTCCGCGCTCTGACGCGCGACGGATATGGTGGCCTGACCCAATGACAGGCTCTCCGAGATCCGCTCGAATCCCGCCACGTCCGATTCCATGACCTTGGAAATCGCCCATGTGGCCGCACTGTCCTTGGCAGACGAGATGCGCTGCCCCGTGGAAATCATGTCCTGCGTCTGTGCCAGAGACGCGTTGACAGAGCGCAGCGTCGACAGCGCGCTCATGGCCGAAGTATTGGTCAAGATGCTCGACATCTCATCCCCCCTGAAATCTGGGCAGGTCACCTTTGGACCGCCCGCACAAAATACTGCGCGGCACCGTTGATGACCGCGCTGGCCACCCTCCCACAGGTGACCTTTCGTTTGGCCAATGTGACCCAGATCCTTGAAACCGAACTTAACAGCGAGAATTCGAACGAAAAAACGCCCCGCCGGGGAGGCGGGGCGTTGGCACTCGTCACGGTGTTGCGGGGGCGCGTATCGACGCCCCCGATCACATCACCCTTACCGGAAGAGCGACAACAGCGACTGCGGCGCCTGGTTGGCGATGGACATGGCCTGAACCGCCAGCTGCTGCTGCACCTGCAGCGCCTGCAGCTTGGCAGAGGTCTCTTCCATGTTGGCGTCGACCAGCGTGCCGATGCCGGACTTCAGCGCATCCGTCAGACCGGAAACGAAATCGGACTGCGTTTCGATCCGCATCTGCGCTGAACCAAAGGAGGCCGCGCTGTCGATGGCCGTGTTGATCAGGCTGTCGATCTGGGCGAGCGCGCTGTCGGTGCCGGTTTGCGTGGAGACGTCCATATCTGCCAGCGCCTCCAGCTTGCCGCCGATGGTGTTGCCGGTGGCCGCATAAGTGTCGGCCCGCACGGACACGTTGTTGCCTGTGGTGGTCGAGCCGGTCACGACAACCGCGCCGCTGGTGGAGTTGAAGGACATGGACAGCTCGGACGTGTCGATGTCGTTGTCCGCCAGATGCGAGTTGAGCGCATCGTTCAACCCGTCAAACACGTCCTGCGCGGTGTCGCCATCACGCGCCACATACATGATCTCCGACGGCTTGGTCGACGACACGGTAGAGGTGTTGGCCGCAGCCAGATCCGCCGCACCGGCCGAAAGCGTCATGGTATAGCCGACGCCAGCCGCCACTTCGGCGGTCTCGATGGTGAAGGTGGTCGTCGGGGCGGTGCCCGCACCGGTCAGAACAACCGCGGCACCCGCGGCAGCACCGGACATCTGCGTACCACCGGTGGCCTGTGCCGTGCCGGTGATGGCCGAGGCCGAAGTGCCAAGGTCCTGCTTGCC
>JBELMB010000295.1:0-4261 GCA_042088665.1 Sagittula sp. | reverse complement strand
CAGCTGCAAGAAGTTGTCTGGGCCTGGGATCAGATCAAGGACAGTCGGAGCTTCAAGTAAACGGCTGAGAGAGAGTTTGTGTAGCAGGACGAAAGAAGCGGCACTCTACCCCTGGGTGATTTCAACTCTGGATTTTCGCGCCAATAAGTGTAAAAGTTAGGGTTGAGTGACGCACAACAGCGTCAGGCGGGTCAGTTTCGGGCCCGCCGACAGTCAACACTCACGGTCACGGGCGTCGGACACACCATCCGGCGCCCGTTCACGAGCAAGACTGTCCGAACTGGACACGTGGCCTCTGGGAAATGACACCCGGCGCAAAAACGAAGACGATGTTTGTGAAACCCTTGGTGTCGTGTCGCGCATATGTGGTCGCCAAGCGCGAGTACCAAGTCCCCTGAGACCGTTCCAAATGCGAAATTGGGCGCTGACGGACCCCGGATTTCCATGGCCGTCAAACAAATCTTCACCGAATCGCCAAAGGATAAAGGGCGGTTGGGAGAGTGATAGATATCCTCTCGACGCGCCCTTTGCCTACCGCGCGCCGCCGCAGTCTCCTGGATCAGAACCTCCTGGCCTGCTACCAATTGCCAAGACCGATTGCGCCTGCGCGAAACCGGTCAAGCGCGAGGCCTCGTGTCCCTCAGGCCTGCACGAACACCAGGCTGACACCGTTGATGCAATGCCGCTTCCCGGTTGGCCGCGGTCCATCATTGAAAACATGCCCCAAGTGCGAGCCGCAGCGCTTGCAGTGCACTTCCGTGCGCACCATCAGGAAGGACCGGTCGGTCGACGTCCCCACGGCCCCCGGCAGCGCCTCGTAGAACGACGGCCAGCCGGTGCCGCTGTCGAACTTGGTATCCGACGCGTAAAGCGGCAGGTCACAGCCCCGACAGGCGAACACGCCGGCGCGCTTTTCCGAATTCAACGCAGAGGAAAAGGGCCGTTCCGTGCCCTCGCGGCGCATGACCTTGTACTCAAGCTTGCTCAGCATGGCCCGCCACTCTGCATCGCTGCGCGTGACGGCAAATTCCTGCGCCGATGCGCGCCCGGCAAAGACCGACAAGCCTGCCAAAGATCCAAGAAACCCGCGACGTTGCATAGAACTTTCTCCCTTGAGGACTGCCCTCAATGTGCTGTTGTGCGACGCGGTACTCAACCCGTCGCGCCACACATTTCCGCGACGAGACATTCCCCGGGGCCGCGCGCAGGGCCGTGCCTTGACCCTGCCCACCGCCCGTGATCACGTCGCCGCGCAGAACCACAGCGCAGATGCGGGGCACATGACGTATATCCTTTACTATGCCCCGGACAATGCCTCGCTGATCGTGCGGCTGGTGCTGGAAGAATTGCACCTGCCCTACGAGACGCGCCTCGTCGACCGTAGCGTCAAAGCGCAGCAAAGCCCGGCCTACAAGCGTCTGGCCCCCACGGGCCTGATCCCTGCGCTGGACACGCCGGACGGGGTGAAGTTCGAAACCGCGGCCATCTTGGTGTGGCTCGCAGAGCGGCATGACGCCATGGCGCCACCGCCAACTTCGCCGGACCGCGCGGCCTTTCTGAAGTGGCTGTTTTTCGTATCCAACACCCTGCATGCGGACATGCGCAGCAGCTTTTATCCCGAGGTCTACGTCGGACCGGACGCGTCGGCGCAGCAAGCCCTGCGGCGCACGGTGCAACTGCGCCTCAAGAAACACCTGCGCCTGCTCGACGGGGTCGCGCGTCAGGCAAACGGATGGTTGGGGGCCTCGGAGGTCTCCGTTCTGGACTATTATCTCGCGGCCGCTCTGCGGTGGTGCGCGCTTTACCCCAAAGGCGAAACCGGCTGGTTCTCGATCAAGGACTACCCCGGCCTTTGGGACATGGCAGAATCCATCGAAGGCCGCGCCGCCGTGCGCGCCTGCATGGAAGCCGAAGGGCTGGGACCCACGCCATTCACGGCCCCAAAGCCACCAAAACCGCCGGAAGGCAGCGCGCTCTAGCGCCATCTCGACCCTCAAGCGCCCGCAGGCTCCAATTTTCGGTGAAATTTGGCAAACCCGGTGTCAAATGCACCGATCCCCGGATCCTGCTTGCGTGCGTGTTCGTCAATCCTAGCCCCAAGAGGTTTCGCCAATTGGACAGATCGCGGAGTCTCCGGATCGATATAGCTGAACAATATCGGAATCTTACACACATGAATGGCCCAATCACACAACGCAACCGCAGCTTCAAAAGCGCACCAATTGCCGCCGACCTCCGCGTTGGGTTGCCAACCAAGTTCCAGTTCAAGGAAACCCGGGCCTTGGTTGATCGCGATCTGGCCCAGGTTTTCTTTGGTGACGCGCAGTTCAAGTTTCAGATTGCCAGGGCCGAAACTGGCAACAACGCAATCCCATGACAAAACGCGCCCAAGGCCGCTCCGACGGAAAACGGCCTACCCCTATGACGCGCACGACCCGGGGCCATCAATTCTGCGCAACCGGGCCAATCGTCGAGAGCTGCCCCCACAGACGAAAGCAAGCGGTTTCAAGGATCCGGGCAATCTTCATGGCAGGGGTCCGCTTTGGCGATGGACCTCAAACTGCCCAAGCATCCGCATCCTGTTCAATGTCTTCATCCGCGCGACAGGCGATCATAGCGGTGTCTTCTGCGGCGCGTGACCCCGACTCAATTGAGTGTCTTGGTCAATCAGGATATCGTAGGGGCATGGCCTTGCTCGGGCCTCCTCCCTCCACCGGGGCAGCATGCGACATGCGGAGCAGCATCTTGTCGAACTGGACCTGTTCGAGCACGCGCATAAGGAGGGATTGCGGCGACCGCTCGAAAGAGGAGGTTCATGATGAAACTGTCATCACCGATCTACAGGCTGAAGCGTCAGGCGAAATTGCTGACACGCCATAACGGCATCCGGCTGCACGAAGCGCTGAACCAGATTGCCAGAAAAGAAGGTTTCAAGGATTGGAGCCACCTTGCCGCGAACCATGCACAAGCAACCCCCGCTCAGGACATCGCCAGACAAATGCGCCCCGGGGATATGGTGCTGATTGGCGCCCGTCCGGGGCACGGCAAGACGCTTCTGGGACTGGAACTGGTCGCATTGGCTGACCGGTCCAGTCGCACGGGCTGTTTTTTCACTCTGGACTACTCTGAATCGGATGTTTGGGATCGGTTCAGGGACCTTGGCTTTGACCCAGAGGCCATTCGCCGCCGCATCGTGGTTGATACGTCGGACAAGATCTGCGCGCGCTATATTGTCGACCGCCTCGAGACGGTTTCTGACGATGCCTTGATTGTTGTCGATTACCTGCAACTTCTGGATCAAAGGCGGAGCAATCCCCCCCTCGACGCGCAAATCCGCGCGCTCAACACCTTTGCCAAGGGCAGCGGTGCGGTTGTCGTCATGATCTCACAGATTGACCGCGCTTTCGAGGCATCGCCAAAGCCCCTGCCCGGAATTGACGATATTCGATTGCCCAATCCGGTCGACCTGTCGCTTTTCGACAAACGTTGCTTTTTGCACGATGGCGAAATTCAGTTCGAGATGGCAGCCTAGATCGGTTCTGATCCGGCCAGTCGCAGACTGCGTTCGCGCGTTGCATTGCTTTGGCAAGCCGGTCCGTACGCACCCAGATACAGGACTCCGCGCTTGCCGGGGTCTCACCAGCGCGGCGACCGCATCGCAGGTCTGGACGACCGGATCATCAACACCAAGACGAAAAACGGCCTCGCCAAGGTTTGATTTGGCAAGCGATCGCAGTTCCATCTCATCGGTCACCGCAAATCCATGGCGAATGACGCGGTCGTAGGTGCCGCCGCTGTTCAGGTCGGTCGGGCGCATCAGGATCGTGGCCAATGAGCTTTTTGAAATCCGCGTCCCGCATCTCGACGTCATGGGCGCATCGGCAATTCATGAAATCTGCAATCCTCCCGACCACTCAGGGATCAGAAAACCCTCAGGAAAGATCTCGATCCGCTGAGAGGATTGCGTGAGTCACGGCGTCGTTGCCTTTTTGGGCGGAGGTCTCAATCTCAAAGCCGCGATCCGCATCAGCTGGGCGGGCACTACCCGACCCCGTTTTCGTTCGGAACAGCAAAGCGCGTTTCCGGGGCTGTCCTGCGCACACCTGAACGCGGTTGCAGTGGACAACAGCCCCAAGCCGGGACGTCTTTGTCAAAAACCGTCGCTTTTGACCGGTCCCGCGGGCCAATGCGCACTATCTCCCTGTCAGGGACAAAGCGTCCGAGGCAATGGCAAGCGGTCGGGGAAGCTGGTTTCACGCAT
>JBELMB010000294.1:0-4307 GCA_042088665.1 Sagittula sp. | reverse complement strand
CTACGACATCACGTTCAAGATGGTCGATGGCGCCTATGCCTTTGTCATCGCTGAGAAGCCCGGCAACGCGTCGGTCGACGGTCGCGGTCAGGACGGCGTCGATGTCCTGCGCGGCATCGAGATCGTGTCCTTTGATGACCAGACCATCGATCTGCGCCACGAGGATGTCGAACTGCCCCGCAGCTTTGGCGACATGCTGATTGCCGGCGTCGAACCGGATCAGGACCAGTTGATTGGCTGGATCGGAGAGAACTACCTGTGGGGCGACGAAAGCAATGACCGGCTCGTGGGTCAGGACATGTCCGACTACATCAAGGCAGAAGGCGGCAACGATCTGGTCCTCGGCAATGGTGGTTACGACCTGCTTGGGGGCAATGCCGGAAATGACACGCTCCTTGGCGGAGACGGCAAGGACGAACTTGTTGGCGGCGATGGCAACGATGTTCTGGATGGCGGCGCCGGGGCCGACTGGATGAGCGGCGGCAACGGGGCGGACACCTTTGTCTTTGACTCCATGGGCGCAGAGGGTGCGGACACGATCACCGACTTCCAGTCCGGGGTCGACAGGATCCAGCTGGACAGCGATGTCTTTGCCGCCTTTGGCGCCGATATCGAAGCAGACGAATTCGTCCACGACACGACCGGGCAGCTCCCGGCGTTTGTCCAAGCACAAATGAACTTTGCGATCAACTGGCTTAGCGCCTTCGACAGCAGCATCGCGGAACCGAACCTTGTCTACCGCGACGGCGATCTGTTCATTGACAAAAACGGGTCGCAGTCCGGTGGCGAGACGCTGATTGCGCATTTTGAAGATGCACCGATCCTGACCGCCAGCGATTTCGACATTGTCTGATCGCGGACCCCGCCCACCTGTCCCGACCGTCCTTCCCGGGCGGTCGGTTTTGTCTTGCGCCACGCGCATGTCCCACGCCCTGACCCGGTGATCAAAGCATTTGCCCAAAGCATGGGCCCTGAAGACACGCCGCAAATGTGGATTTTGTCACCCGAGGCCTAAATCCTTGCGAGACTGACCCGGCGTCATGCACACCGGACGTGATGCAGCCCCCCTGCCCTGCCCGGCAACCAAACAGGATCTCCGATGCCCTCTCCCCTGACCCTTGCCCAGCAGCGGCCAGTCACCAGTTCTTCGGCCAAGTCTTCGGCCAGTACGCTGTCCCGCGCGCTGATGTCCAGTCTCTTGCCGATGCTCACCCTCGCGGCCCCTGCCCTTTCGGACGAGCTGGAACTGACCTTCGGCATCCAGCTCAGCCAGACTTACGTCTCGGACGGCGGTCTGACATGGGACAGTGACACGATCGAGACCTCTCTTGATGCCAGCTACGCGGGCTTTCTTCTGGGGATGGACCTGTCTTCCCTCTCTGACGATCCACCCGACTCGGCCGAGCTGGAACTGTCCTTCGGCTATGCACTGGCGCTGTCGGATGACGTCGAGGTGAGCCTTGTCTACGCGCGCAGCTTCCTCAACCGCTCCGGCCTCGACGGAGAGGAACTGACGCTGGCCCTCGCCGCCGAGGTCTCCGATCTGCTGTCCGGTGGATTTGCGATCATCCATGACCCTGAAACCCAGATGAAGGACGTGGAGATCGAGCTGGAGCTGTCGCCGGGAGAAAACTGGAGCTTTGGGCTGCTGGCGGGGCGGTCAGAAGCGGATGACAACCGCTATGGCGAAGTGAGCATCAGCTATGCGCTGGATGACACCACCGCCATCGAGGCGCTTTACGAGGATACGGATGACGATCTGGGCATGCTGACCCTTTCCGTGATCTTCGAGGTCGATGTCAGCGGAAACTGACATGTCCTGCCACCGCCCAGACAGCGACCCCGGACGCCCGTTTGCCAGTTTCAGGCCCGGTTTCGAGACCATTGCAGGGGATCGTCCTCGGGATCCGTGGCACCTGTTGCTGCGCGGGTTTCTGGTGCTGCTGGTCGCGCTGGCCCTGTTGGTTCCGTCTGCGGGGATGGCAGACGATGATGATGACGACGACGACGAAGAGACCGCAGTCATCGTTTTTGACGAAGACTGGCGTCCGCAGACGGCGCTGGTCCCCGGCGGCGGTCTGGACAACCTGTTCGAGGCCATGGGCCGCCTCCCCGGTTCAGGGTCTGGTCCCGATACGCCCTGCGATGACACCATTCTGACGCCGCTTCTGGCGCAACCGGCCCCTGCGCCCGACAGTTGGGCCTGCCTGCGCCTTGAGAACAGTGCCGATCAGCCGGGTGTATGGCGCGTCGATTTCGAAGACACCTTTGGCGCCGGTTATCGGCTGGTGACCGTTCAGGCGGGTGTCCAAACGACGATCTTCTACCACCCCGGCGTTGCCACGACCGCGGCGGACCCTGCACTGACCGCCGGGCGGCGGCTGGCCTCGCGCCCGATCCTGCTGGCGCCGGGCGAGACGATCGACCTTTATGCGCAGATCACAAGCCCCTCTGACCTTGATGATGCCGACCCGGTGCTCCTGCCCGAAGAACAGTTTGACCAAAGGCTGCTTCAGCGCAATCACGCCTTTGCGCTTTATGCCGGGGCCTCGGCGCTCATGGTGGTGTTTTTCCTCGCCTTCGCGCGCCTGCTGCAATCCACCCCGGCGCAGCGCTATGCGGTCTATTTTGGCGCGGCGACCCTCGCGGCCCTGTCGAACGAGGGTTTTCTGAACCTGCTCGCCCCCGGCAATCCGGCGCTGATCGTCGGATCATTGGACAAGCTGTTCGAGGCGACGCAGGTCACGGCGCATTTCCTGTTCATGGCCGCCTTTCTGCGCGATGGCGTGCCCGGCAGCCGCCATGAGATCCCGCTGCGCCGGTTGGGATGGGCCGCGGGCGTCGGGCTGATCGCCGCGGCGCTTGGCAGTCTGGCGCTGGAAGGGACCGAAGGCGCGCTGCGCTATCACGATCTCGGCTTTGAACTGGACCCGCTGTTCGAGGACCCCTTTGATGCGCCGATCAACACCTTTGCCGCGCTGATCACCGCCTGTTGGTACACCGCGCTTCTGGCGGTTGCCGTGCATGTCGTACGGCGCAGGGCCGATGGTGGCAGGCTCTTTGCTGCCGGAGCGGTGACCTTGGTGTCCGGGATGCTTTTCGCCAGCTTTGGCGAGGACCTGACCGATCTGGTCGGAGACGATCACCTTTTGCCGCAATACGTGCTGCTGGCCGATGCCGTGCTGTTTGCCGCGGCCATGGTCTGGCAGGTCTTTGGCATCCGCGACCAGCGCGACGCCGCCCTGCAACACGAGTTGGAGGCCACCCGCGAAAAGATGCGCCTCGCCGAGAACCTGCTGCAGTCCCGCCGGGATCTGGACCGGACCCGCGCGCTGGCGGAGTCGCACCGCGAGCGGTTGGCCCTGACCGGGCATGACCTGCGGCAGCCGCTGACGTCGCTGCAACTGGCGCTGTCGGAGCTTGACACCTCCAACCCGGAACTGGGTCAGACGCTGCGCTCGAATGTGGAATACCTGCGCTCTGTGCTCAATCACATGGTCGCGGACACGCGGCCTGATGCGCCCTCTGACGGTGGATCCGAGCCAGCCCGCAGCACGCCAGAGGCCGAAGCGGTGCCGGTGGATGTGCTGCTGTCCAATGCCGTGCGGATGTTCCGCGAAGAGGCGCAGGACAAGGGTCTGACCCTGACCGCGGAGCCTTCGGGGCTGGAGGTCCGAACGGTCCCCATCGCGCTGATCCGGATCCTGTCGAACCTTGTGTCCAATGCGGTGAAATACACCGTCGAAGGCAGCGTGACGCTACGCGCGGCACAGGTTGGCGAGACCGTGACATTGGAGGTGGTCGACACTGGCCCCGGCCTCACCCCGGACGAGATCACCGCCATCCGCGAAGAGTATCAGCGCGGCAGCACAGCGGGAGAGATCGCCGGGGACGGCCTTGGCTTGCCCAGTGCGGAAAAGCTCGCCCTGTCCATCGGGCTGGCGTTGAACGTGCGCAGCGAGGTTGGCACGGGCTCGGTCTTTTCGGTCACCGCCTTGGAACGGGGGTGATCCGCGGACGGGCCAGCCGCCCTGCCCTGCCTGCGCCTGCTGTGGCCCCGGTTTTGCCCCGCATTCGGAACGGCCTGCGCAATGGGTTTTGTCGCAGGTTTCGCGGCGAAACCTCAGCCTGGTTTTTCCAGCAGCCGCTGCACCTCGCCGATGATGATATCGATCATCTCTGCATCGACACGCCGCCCGCCGATGCGGATCAGGTAGCCGCGACTGTCTTCTTCGCGCCGGATGGTGAAACCGGACGAGGTGGTGACAGAGCCACCGTCCACGACCCGTGTCACTGGTGACTTGGTC
>JBELMB010000074.1:0-22893 GCA_042088665.1 Sagittula sp. | reverse complement strand
GGGCAGACACATGCCAGCCTCCTTGCGTTTCAGGGCTTTCGGCAGCCCGGATAGGCGCTTTGCGGATCGCGCGCCAAATCGGGGAACACGGTGGCCAGCTCTGCACGACATGCGGCATCCAGCCCCGCAAGGCTCTGATCCCCGGGTTGAAAGCTCTCGGTCCAAACGCCATCCGACAAGACCAACTCATGCTGCTCGCACATGAAGTGGACGTATTGCACCGGATCGCGGCCCGCGCGCGCGATGCCATCCGCGTGCAAGAGATGACCGGCAGGCACCAGCACTTCGGGTGCGCCGAACATCAGCTCAAACCTCGGCGAGGCCAGCCAGACGCGGTGCTGCGGGCTGACCGTCAGCACCTTGTCCTGACCAACAGCACCCAGCGCGCCGGGTTGGATCCGGATCGGGCGCAGCTACGGCGTTTGGGCCAGCCTGCGACGCGACAGCGATTTGCGCCCGATCCAGACCACGGGCTGAAAGGCATTGTCCCGCGTCAGCACGCGATCCCCAAGACGCAGCGCCTCGACCGGGATGTTGCCCCGTTCGGTCACGATGCGCGTGCCGGGCGTGAAACAGGGCACGAGGGATTCGATATTCGTGAACGTCAGCGTGCCTTCGAGCGCGCCGCTGTTGTCGTAGTAGCGGACCTCTCCGTCCATGCCGTTGCCATCGGAATCGGGGCCGGATCGGATAACCCTGAGCGACCCGCCGGAGGAGGCGGACCCCGTCAGGTCCAGCACATCGGCGTCGGTGCCGGTGTGGCCGCCATCCACCCTGTCGCCCGCATTCACGTTCGAAATCGTGTCGGCGCCTGCACCGCCTTCGACCAAGTCCTGACCGGAGCCTGCCTGGATCAGGTCGTCGCCGTCACCGCCGTGCAGGGTGTCATCGCCACCGTCGCCCATGACTGTGTCATCGCCGTCCCCTCCGTCGACGTGATCATCGTCTTCGCCGCCGGACAGTCTGTCGGCGCCGCCATTGCCATGGATCTCGTCGTCCCCGGCCCCGCCGTCGACCGTATCATCCCCTTCGTCGGCCTTTTCGACCATCTCGACGCCGCGCAACAGGACCGCCGCATCCGGGTCGATCTCTTCGAAGGCATCCGAAGACCGGGGATCGACAGCGCCGTCGTTGCGGCCAGTGTTCTGTGCCTCCGACATGAATTCGGAATGCGCCGTGCCGTTTTCCCAATCCGCGTGCACCTTGAAGATGCCACCGGTGTTCGCCGTGCCGGAATCCAGATCGTGGTCGCCACTGTTCAGGCCATAGTAGATATTGCCGTCCCCATCCATGAAGACAGCCCCATGGGAACCGGAGGCCATGCCGGTTTCCATGTCATCCCCATAGAGCGTGCCGGTGATCGGGATCTCTGTCAGTTGCGGCGCGCCGCCGCTTTCAACGCCGTCGAGGTCGATGCGGACCAGCTTGCCCTCACCGCCATTGAGTCTCGGGGCCACCACCGCGTAGAAACTGTTGTCCGACGCGCTGAAGGCAATGTCGTGGATACTGTCGGTGAAGGCGTCATTGGGCAAGTCGATGTTGCGGGTGGTCGGATTGCCGCTTGCGTCGATGTCGTCGACATCCGTGATGCTGATGCGATCGAGGGACCCCTGAAAGGTCCACAAGTTGCCGGAATCGTCAAAATCGCCAATGTAGTCCCGCGATCCCGGCCCTTCGCCAACTCGGTAGGCCAGCCCCTTGGCATCCACGGAAACGATGTCGCCGCTGTTCACTGTGTTGCCCAGCGCATCGGTGCCGCCGCCAAAGCAAATGCCATAGAGCATGTCTGACTCGACGTCGAAACCAATGCCGTTCACATGCAGGTCAGAACTGTCGCCCGCGTCCACTTATTCCCGCGTCTCGACGTCAAAGACCTTCAGGTTGTTGTCGATGTATTGGTACAGCGCGGACTGCCCGGGGGCAAAGGCCTCGACCGTGACGGTTTCACCGCCAAAGGTCATCTCCTTGTCGTAGGAGACAATCGGCCCGTCGAAATTGTAGGATGGCCCGTCCTCGGGCATCACCGCGCGAAAGGTCAGCTCGCCACCGTCGCCGGTTCCGGTAACGGTGATTTCCTGAGTTTCGTAGACGCCGGAATTGGCCGTGACGGTGTCCACCACCTCGCCGTTCCAGAGCACCTCGATGCTGGCAGAGGATTGCCCCCCGGCGAGATTGGCAGCCAGCTCGAACTTGATGGTGTAGTCCTCACCTTCGACCGTGTCGACGGATTGCGAAAGCGCGCTTGTCCCGGCCGCCTCGGTCAGTGACCAGGCGCCCGTGTCGGCAAACTGCTGAAATGTGGTCGCCCCCTCCGTTGCACCGGCAAGGATGCTGTCAGGATCGGCGTCCCCAAACACCGTGTCATCGCCGCCACCGGCGCTGATCTGATCGTCGTCACTGCCGCCCGCCGCGCGGTCATCGCCT
This sequence comes from Sagittula sp., assembly GCA_042088665.1. Lineage (GTDB taxonomy): Bacteria > Pseudomonadota > Alphaproteobacteria > Rhodobacterales > Rhodobacteraceae > JBELMB01. The sequence goes on along the minus strand of JBELMB010000074.1, from coordinate 20,469 downwards.
TCACCCAGTGAAAGCCTGTCGTTGCCAGCGCCGCCGTGCAGGGTGTCGTCATCCGCGCCACCGTCCAGCGAATCCGCGCCCGCACCACCCCAAAGCGTGTCATTGCCCGCCGCGCCCGACAGCGTGTTGTCGCCATCGTCGCCTTGCACATGATCCGGCCCGGAGGTGCCGCCAGCCCCTTCGACCGGGGCGCGACAGAGCGTGGCGTTCGGGCAGAGGCCTGGCACCCCAAAGAGGTCAGGCCCCGGGCTTAGGTATGGTTTCATCTGGCACTGTCCCGAACCGCTGAAAATCGAATCTATCCCGAGACGGCAAGCCCATCCTTCGGGCGCGCCCGAAGGATGGGCTTGGCATGACAGGCTTTGGTTTACCGCTTGCTAGGAAATCGGGGATTGCCGGGGACAGACTGTCGAAGATTTGCCGGAAATCTTCGGCACCCCCACTCGGCCACACTCCACTCGGCCACGCCCCACTTTGGCCTGCGCCCCAATTTGGCCTGCACCACGACACCCTTGGCAATGTTCGAAAACAAGGCCTCCGCGTCCCGAGGCGCAGGGCCGGCGCAACAGATCCAGACCGCAGACAGAGCCTTGCTTGCGGGGGCAAGGGGTGTCCCGCCCCCACCGACCTGCGCGTCCCCCCTTGGCCCCGCGACACACAGCGGCTACGAAAGGCATCCAACCAACCGGAGCCCTGCCCGTGACCGACGTTCAGCACCGCATCCACACCACCATCGCAACCGAGATCGGCGCAGCACCGCGGCAGGTTCTCGCCGCGGCAGACCTGCTGGACGGCGGCGCGACGGTGCCCTTTGTGGCGCGCTACCGCAAGGAAGCCACAGGCGGATTGGACGACACGCAATTGCGCAGGCTCGCCGAGCGCCTGACATACCTGCGCGAAATGGAGGCCCGGCGCGCGACGATCCTTGGCTCCATCCGCGATCAGGGCAAGCTGACGGACGATCTGTCCCGGGCCATCGCGCGCGCTGACAGCAAGGCCGCGCTCGAAGATATCTATCTGCCCTACAAGCCGAAACGGCGCACAAAGGCGATGATCGCCCGCGAAAACGGGCTGGAGCCGCTCTTGCGCGCCATCCAGACGGACCGCCGCGCCGCGCCAGAGACGCTTGCCGCGCGTTATCTGACAGAGACCGTGACCACCGAAAAGGACGCCCTGACCGGCGCGCGCGACATCCTCGTGGAGGAACTCGCCGAGAACGCCGCCCTGCTGGGCCGCCTGCGCGGGTTCATGCAGGCGGAGGCGCAGATCACCGCCCGTGTTCAGCCGGGCAAGGAAGAGAGCGGCGCGAAATACGCCGACTACTTCGATCACACGGAGGCCTGGTCAAAGATCCCCTCGCACCGCGCGCTGGCCATGCTGCGCGCCGCCAAGGAAGAGATCCTGACCATCGAAATCGCACCGGACGAGGCCGGTCAGGACCGTGCCGTCGACATGATCGCGGCGCAGATCGGCATCCCCGGTCACGACCCCGGCGACAGCTGGCTGCGCGCCGCGGCGACCTGGGCGTGGAAGATCAAGCTGAGCCTCGCGATGTATGTCGACCTCATGGGCGATCTGCGCGCCCGCGCCCACCAGGAGGCCATCGCCGTCTTTGCACGCAACCTCAAGGCCTTGCTGCTGGCGGCCCCGGCGGGCGCGCGCACGACGCTGGGCCTCGATCCCGGGTTGCGCACCGGCGTGAAGGCCGCCGTGGTCGATGCCACCGGCAAGCTGGTCGAGACGGCGACGCTGTATCCGCATCAGCCGCGCAAGGACATCCGCGGCACCGAAGTGGCGATCCTCGAGATGGTCAAGCGCCACGGCGTCGAGCTGATCGCCATCGGCAACGGCACCGCCAGCCGCGAGACCGAGCGCGTCGTCGCCGACACCCTGAGCCGGATCCCGCAGGGCCAGCCACGCCCCAAGCCCGTCGTCGTCTCAGAGGCCGGGGCCTCCGTCTATTCGGCCTCTGAACTGGCCGCGCGGGAGTTTCCCGATCTCGACGTCAGCCTGCGCGGCGCCGCCTCCATTGCGCGGCGGCTGCAGGACCCGCTCGCCGAACTGGTGAAGATCGAGCCGAAGTCCATCGGCGTCGGCCAGTACCAGCACGATGTGGACCAGCGCCGCCTTGGCCAGTCGCTGGACGCAGTGGTCGAGGACGCGGTGAACGCGGTTGGCGTGGATCTCAACACGGCCTCTCCGGCGCTGCTGGCGCATGTCTCGGGCCTTGGGCCGCGTCTGGCCGAGGCCATCGTGTTGCACCGCGACAGCCACGGGGCCTTTCCCTCGCGCAAGAAACTGAAGGAGGTCACCGGGCTTGGCCCGAAAGCCTTTGAGCAGGCCGCCGGGTTCCTGCGCATCCGCGATGGCGCGGAGCCGCTGGATGCCTCTTCGGTCCACCCAGAGGCCTATGGCCTCGCGCGGCGCATCGTAAAGGCCTGCGGGCGCGATCTGAGGGCCATCATGGGCGACGGCAGCGCGCTGAAAGGCTTGCAGGCGCAGGATTTTGTTGACGACCGCTTTGGCCTGCCGACGGTCGAGGACATCCTGTCGGAGCTGGAAAAGCCCGGCCGCGATCCACGGCCCGAGTTCCGCACAGCCGCCTTTGCCGATGGTGTCGAAGACATCAAGGATCTCAAGCCCGGCATGCGGCTGGAGGGCACCGTGACCAACGTCGCCGCCTTTGGGGCCTTTGTGGACGTGGGCGTGCATCAGGACGGGCTGGTCCATGTCAGTCAGTTGGCCGACCGCTTTGTGAAAGATCCGCACGAGGTGGTCGCCGCAGGTGATATCGTCACCGTGCGCGTGGTCGACGTGGACATTCCACGCAAGCGGATCGGGCTGACCATGCGCAAATCCGACGCGGGCACGCAGAAACAGCCCGCACAGGAGGCCCCGCGCGCCAAACAGGGCAAGCCGGCCAAGCAGGGGCAACAGCCCCGGCAGGGCCAGCAGGCCAGGCAAGGCAATCGCCCGCCGCAACAAGACAGCATAGGCGGGTTGGGCGCGGCGCTCAGGGATGCGATGCAAAAGGGCAAACCGGACACCGGTCCCAAACAAGGTTCAGGTCGAAAGAACGGACCCAAACGGAAGTAACCCGGTCGGACCTTGCGCTGTCGCAAACAACCCTGTGGGACAGCGCAGAGTCAGGATTGACGGACGTCGATGGCAAGCGGCCCAAGGCATGGGCAGACGGTCCTGCCCAAGGCGCACCAGACCAGCAGGCATCAGGCGGTGACTCAGTCGCTGTAACTTGCGCGCTTTGGCTCAGGCCCCGTTTCTGGCGCCCTTTGGCTCGGGCCATGACGCTCAATCCCTGCACCACGGGACAGCCGCGACAAACGGCATCTGGATCCCGGCCTCTCGCGCCTCGCCCGGATGCCTGCCGCGCGCCCCTTTACGCGCCGGCCACCACGTCAGCCGGGCGGAAGCCACCCCGCGATCAGGCTCGCGAGTTCCTGCGACCGGGTGAGTTGCGGGACGTGACCGCAGGGCATCGACCGAACCGTGACATTGGGCGTGCTGGCTGCCATGGCGCGCTGCGCTTGCGGCAGCACCGACCGGTCTTCTTCGGCCAGCAGGTACAGTTTGGGCAGCTCTGCAAAGCGCTTTGACGTGGGCGTGCGCAACCGGTGCCCGGCACCGGGCTGCGGCGTCAGGCGCGCCGCGGCGGCCTGCGCCACATCAGGCGGAGCGTCGTGAAAGAAATGCGCGATGGCCGCCTCCTGCGGCACGGTGGACGTCAGGCCATCCGGCGCGGGCTGGACATGCGGAGTGACGCCAAAGCGACCACCGGGCCCCATGACGTCCTCCTGGATATCGTCGAAACTGCGCCCGTCGGGAATCAGCATCCCAGCGATCCAGACCCCGTGGCTGACCTGGTCAGGGTGCGCCTCTGCTCCCGCGGTCACAAGCGTCCCGCCGCCGGAATGCCCGACAAGGGCAACGGGACCGGGCTCTGCCGTGATCGCCGCGTCAAGGCAGGCACCGAAATCCGCCGCGCGCGCCGCCGCGGCGGGGATTGCATGCGTGCCGTCGCCGGGCAGCGCCAGCGCCTCTGCACGCAAGCCATGCGCTGCGAGATCCGGGACCAGCGCATCCCAGACCCATGGCCCCGCCCAGGCCCCGTGAATCAGGATCAGCCGTTCAGGACGCACTGGCATAGGTGCGCGCGTACATGGCCCGCAAGTGATCCTGCACTTTGACCGGGGGATACTTTGGCGCTTCCCCTGCGCCAAGACAGGTGGGCAAGCAGCGCACCTCATGTTCCGGGTTGCCGCTGTAGAAATACGGGATGGAGTAGCGTTCTTTCCCGGATCGATTGATCACGCGATGCAACGTCGAGCGATACCGGTCATTGGTCCAACGCGCGATCATGTCGCCGAGGTTGACCACAAAGGCACCGGGCACCGGCGGTGCCTCGATCCAGCCGTCCGGCCGCATCACCTGCAACCCGCCCACATCATCCTGCAACAACACGGTCAACCCGCCAAAATCGGTATGCGCGCCCGCGCCCATCTCGTCGGGGACCTCCGGGCGGCCGGGCGGGTAGTGCAGCAAGCGCAGGGTCGCCGCCGGTTCCGTGGTAAAGGCATCAAAATGATCCTCCGCCAGATCGAGCGAGAGCGCCAGCCCCCGCATCACCCGTTCCGCCACCGCGCCCAGCGCCGCGAAATAGGCCACCATCACCGGGCGAAAGGCCGGAAGATCCGCGGGCCAGATGTTTGACCCGGCGTTGAAAGCCCCCGCGACCACCCGGGAATGCGTCGGCGCCAGATCTTCGCCGATGTAATAGCCCTCCTTGCGGTCGGGCATCGCCCCCGGCTGCAGCGTCTGCCCGCCGAGAGGCTCATACCCACGGTTCGCCGGGCTTTGCGCCTTGTCGAGCGCCAGCTTTGCCGGCATCGGCAGATCGAACAGCGCGCGGGTCTGCGCCATCGCCGCCGCGATCAGCCCGTCAGGCAAGCCGTGCCCGGTGCAGTAGAAAAACCCGTGCTGCTGGCAGGCCTCGCCCAGCGCCTCCCCCACCGCGCGGCGCGCGGCAGGGTCGGATGAGGCGAGGCCAGAGACATCAATGACCGGCAACCCCATCATTTCTTTCCGAAATTGGCGCCAAGGCGCATCTGGATATAGTCATGCCCGGTCATCGGTTCGTATTTGCCCAATGGCCCGGCGAGCAGCGTGTCCATGTTGGCCTGTGCGAAATAGGCGATGGAATAGCGCGGCCCCAGCGACTCCTCGGGCTTGGGCATGCGCACGCGGTGCAGGTTGGACAGCAACCTGTCGTCCGACCAGCGCATCAGCATGTCGCCGATGTTGCAGGTGATCACGCCCCCGATCGGCGGCACATCCGTCCATTGCGTGGCGCGGCCCTTTTCGTCCTTGCCCGGACAGACCTGCAACCCGCCCTGCCCGTCTTTCTGGTGCAACAGGGTCAGGCAGTCGAAATCGGTGTGCGCCCCTGCCCGCCAGTACTTGAAATCCTCGGGCTTGGCCTCCTCCATCCCGAGATAGTGGAGCAGCCGCAGCGTGGACTGGTACTCTGGCGTGTCGGGGTCATGGCCGGTGGTGAAGAACCCGGGCGGAAAGCTCAGACGCTCTGCAAGGCAATCCAGCACTTTCATCGCCACAGCCCAATTGTGCCGCTCGAACGCCAGCATGGTTTCCTTGAAGCCAAAGATCTCCTGCCCGGTGGGCCAGAGGCCCGACATGCGCGGCAAAGTGATCTGATAGCTTTCCTTCTGGTCCGGCGTGCCGGTCGAGGGACGGACTTGCGCCTTGTATTCCCACCCGGCGTTGGTGCCGGGTTTCAGCGGGTACTGGCCCTTGGTCTCTGCGGGCAAGTCAAAGAACCCCGCCGAGAACGCAAAGGCGTCATCGATCAGCGTCTGCGGGATGCCATGGCCGGTCAGCTGGAAAAAGCCGATGCCGGTGGCAGCCTCCCAGAGCGCATCGCTGATCTCCTGTTTGCGGTTGAAATAATCCGACAGGTCGATCTGGGGGATGTCGCGCACCACCTCTTCGCCATAGGCGCCAAGGCCTGCTTCCCTGTTGAGTTCTGCCAGATCGTAGTCTTTTGCGGTGCTCATGCTGGGGTCTCCTTCAAGCACAAGGGAGCAATGACCTGCGCGGGATGCGCTGACTGCTTCTACTCCGGTTGGTTCAGGCTGGCGGTGGCCAACCCTTGGGAAATCCGTACGCCGCCGCTGGCGGAGCGCGCCATGAAAGCCGCGAACCGGGTTCGGACAAGGCGGTCCAACGCGACAGTCGGTCATCGCCTTGTTGGCACGCGCTTAGGCCGGCAGGGCACCGGCCCTTTTGCGCCTGCGCGGGCATACCCCCGGCCCTCACCGGCCCACCTTTGGCAGGGACCACGGAAAGAACAGGCGTTGCGCGATGCTGACGCTCTGGAACAGGATCAGCGAAAGCGCCACGAGGATGACCAGCCCGGCCCAGGCCTGTGGCAGCTTGAACATGGATGTGGAGAACTGGATGAAGTAACCGATGCCGACGTCGGCGGCGACAAATTCGGACACCACGGCGCCGATCACCGCCAGCGTGATCGAGATCTTGAGCCCGGAAAAGATGTAGGGCACCGCGTAGGGCAGCCGGATTTGCGTGATCTCCCGATGCTGCGGCGCGCGCAGCGAGCGCGAAAGCTCGATCAGTTCGGGCGGGGTGGCCATCAGCCCCGTGGTCATGGAGACCACCAGCGGAAAGAACGAGATCATGAAGGTGATCACCACGCGCGGCGCGTCATCGGTGCCAAGCACCACGATGATGATCGGCGCTACGGCGACCACCGGCACGGATTGGATCACCACCAGCAAGGGGTAGAGCGCGCGGCTCAGCAGCCGCGATTTGGCCAGCCCCACCGCGATGGGCAGCGAAACGCCGATGGCCACCGCGTAGCCGATCAGCGCCACGCGCAGGGTCGCCCAGACGTGTTCCCCCCAGCGCCCCGCGTTCACCGCGCCAAACCCCTGCACGATGCGCGAGGGCGCGGGCAGGATGTAGCTGGGAATGGCAAAGGCGCGCGTAGACACTTCCCACAGGATCAGCAGCGCGGCAAAAGTCACAAGCGGCAGCACCAGCGGCATGGCGATCAGGCGATCCGTCCACGGCAGCGGCGGCGCCTTGGGTTTGGCCGCGGGGCGGGCGATGTCTGCATCTGCGCTCACGGCGTGGGCTCCTTTACGATCAACAGGTCGCGCAGGTGGGCGACGAAATCCTGCACTTGCGGTGCGCGCAGAGCGGCCTCGTCGCGGGGACGGCCAAGCGGAACCTGCAGGTCGGCAATGATCCGCCCCGGTCGCGCGCTCATCACGACCACCCGGTCTGCCAGCAGGACGGCCTCCGGAATGGAGTGGGTGATGAACATCACGGTCTTTGGGCTGGCTTGCCACAGCTTGAGCAGTTCGAACCCCATGGAATCGCGGGTCAGCGCGTCCAGCGCCGAGAACGGCTCATCCATCAGCAGGATATCGGGATTGAGGAACAGCGCCCGCGCGATGCCGACGCGCTGCTGCATGCCGCCGGACAGTTCCGCAGGCAGGCGTTTCTCGAACCCTTCGAGGCCCACGGCGGCGATCACTTCGGCAGCGCGGGCCCGGTCGCTGGCATCGACGCGCCCGCGCTTGTGTTTGGCGGGAAAGGTGACGTTGTCCATCACGTTCGCCCAGGGCAAGAGCGTCGCCTGCTGAAAGACGATGCCGACATCGTCGCGCGGCGCGTCAACCGTATGGCCATAGACCGAGACCACGCCATCCGTGGGCATCATCAACCCGGCCGTCAGGCGCAGAAGCGTCGATTTTCCGCAGCCGGACGGACCAAGAACGGCCACGAATTCATGCCGTGCCATCGACAGGTCAACGCCGTCGAGAGCGGTCAGCGGACCGCTCTCGGTTGCGAAGGTCTGGCCCACGCGTGTGAACTGGATGGCTGCAGGCGTGGCGACCACAGGCGTCACTCTGCCGGCAGGAAGGACCGGTCCACCACGCTTTCGGGATCCAGTGCCGCCGCATCGAGCCCCTGCGCTTCGGAGACACGCGACCACGTGGCCGCGAGCCGGTCAGCGTCGAAGGTGCCCAGTCCGAGGCTGTCAGAGACCTCGTTGAAAGCCAGCTTGGAGGCGTCGAGCCAGCTGCCCTTGACGTCCTCGGCAGAGAGTTCCGGCACCTGTGCGGCCACCGCGGCGGCCGCGGCATCCGGGTTGGCATAGGCGAATTCCAGCGACTGCTTGAACGCCATGACAAAGCGCTTGGCCACATCCGGGCGGTCCGTCAGGAAGCTGTCGCTGGCCACCAGCGCGGCGGAGTAAAGCTCCAGCCCCGCGTCGGCCCATGGCAGGATCACGAGATCCTTGCCCGCTTCGGCAGCCTGTCCTTCGTAGCGCGAGACATCCGTCAGCCATGCGATGATCGCATCGCTGCGACCGGTCATGAGCAGCGGTCCAAGCGCGCCGGGATCGGATTTCGTCAGCGAGATGTCTGCCTCGGTCATGCCGTTGTCGGCGAGGACCAGCGGCAGGTAGACATTGGACGAGGTAAAGGGCGAGGTGGCGATGGATTTGCCTTTCACGTCCGCGAGGCTGGTGATGCCGCTTTCGGTCGTGGTGTAAAACGCGTGCGGCCCCATGTTGAAGATCGACATGACCGCAGTGACCGGCACATCCTCGGTGGCCACCGCCGCCATCAGTGCCCCGATCCCGGCGCTGCCGATATCAGAGGTGCCGGTGGCAATCTTTGTCACCGCCTCCGACGACCCGCGCCCCGGTTCGATGGAAATCTCTAGGCCCGCATCGGCGCAGAAGCCCTCTTCGATGCAGACATAGATCGGTGCCTTGTCGCCCCCGGGCAGCCAGTCAAGCTGGTAGGTCACCTTGTCCTGCGCCATGGCAGGCAGGGCAAACACGCTGAAGAGGGCAGCAGAAGCGGCACCGGTCAGGTGGGTGGTTTTCATCGGGCAGTCCTTTCGATGTGACGTCAGGCCAGAAGCGTCTGGCTGTTGATTATGGGCGATCGGGTTGCGGCCATCGGGTTCTGGCCTTGGAAAATCAGTCCGGAAAGTTGGGGCTGGAAAGTTCGGGCCCAAAAAATTGAGGCCAGTCCGTTCGGGCCAGCCTGTTCGGGCCAGGGAATGCGAGCATGGCACTTTGGCCATTGCCGCCCGGCGGGTGGGACGATCACCAGAACCCGTCATGAGAGCGGACGATCTCGTCTTCGAGTTCGGGAAACGGTCCTTCGACCACCACATCCCGCTGGCCCGAGGCCAGAACGTCGCGGCAGGACAGCGCCATGGTGAGGTTCTCCGGATTGTCTCCGGTCATCTCCAGCAGGCGCGCTTCGGTGACACCGAAGACCAAGCGCCCAATGCCCGCCCAATAAATCGTACCGGCGCACATCGAGCACGGCTCGAAGGCGGAATAGAGCGTGCAGGTGTTCAGAAAGGCCTCGTCATAGGTCTTGGCCGCGGCGCGCGCGAGATTGGTCTCGGCGTGGCCGGGACCCTTGTCGACAAGGTAGGCGTTGCCCATGGTCATCAGGATAGTGCCGTCAGCATCCGCGAGCACCGCGCCAAAGGGATGGTTCCCCGCAGCGCGCGCGGCGGTGCCCACGGCGATGGATTTCCTGAGCAGGGCAATATCGTCGAGCCCCGTTTGCGATGGCTCGCCAGACAGGGTTTCTGCACGTATTTCTGCGGCGGAGTCTGCAGGGTGGTCTGCTGGCACGTCTGTCTCCTGCTTCGTGTCAGGAAAAGACTAGTCACGGCGCAGGCGTTTCAAAAAGTAGAAAGAACTTCACATGGTGTTGCATAAAACCTTACACTCGCCCCATGTCCGCATTTTCCCGTGAAATCAGGTCGTTCCTTGTGGTGTCGCAGTCGGAATCGATCCGTGCCGCGGCGGAACGTCTGAACATCTCTGCGCCCGCACTATCGCGACAGTTGCAATTGCTGGAACGCAGCTACGACACGCAGTTGTTGGTGCGCAGCGCGGGTGGCGTGGCGCTGACCGCCGAGGGCGAAGCCTTGCGCGACGAGGCGATGCGCTGGCTGGCGTCTGATGCGGCCTTTTCGCGGCGACTGCATCAGGCGCGCAAGGCCACCGACCTGCGGCTGCGCATCGGTGTGATGGAGGGGCTGGTGGCCACGTTGATTCCGCGCCTGTCCGACCGGCTGGAGGACCTCTTCGGCGTTGTGGAGCTGGACCTCGCGGTGGGCACGACCACCGATATCATCGACCGCGCCGAGGCCCTCGAGCTGGACATGATCGTCGCGTTCAACATGCCGCGGCTGTCCCGCCTCGTGGTGGTGCAGACCGAGGAATATCATCTCGGGGCGGTCTTTGCGCCCTCTCTCGGCCTTGACGGCGCGGGGCCGCTGCCATTGGCCGAGGCGCTCAAACATCCCCTTTGCCTGCCCTCCTCCGCCCTGTCGATGCACACGCGCCTCTTGGCCGAGATCCTCAGCGAAAGGGTCAATCCGCGGGTGCATGTCAGCTCCAACTCGATCACCGCCCTGCTGACCTTCCTGCGGCTGGGATCGGGCGTGGGCTTTCTGACCTGGCCGGACGTCTGCCGCGATGTCGAGGCCGGGACGCTGTGCTTTCGACCGCTGGACAATCGACGCCTGACGGAATCGCTGAGCATTTCGATCTGTCGCGGGAACAGTCTGGGCGACGCGACAGGCACCGTGGTACGGGAAATCTCGTCGCTTCTCGAGGAGTTGGGAAGGTAAAGGGCTTGGTCCTGTGGGCAGAGTGACGACCGTGCTGTCGGGTCCAATGGCGCTGAACCGCCATGACCCTGCGCATGAGCCTATCGGAGGCTCGTTGGGTCGATCGGACCCCACCGCCCGTCCGTCAAACCCCACCACGCGCCCGCGTCGGGACCTCTGTGAGACCGCTCAAGACATCCACCGCCGCCTGCGCGCACCCGTTCATCCACGCTCAGCCGGTTCACCCTGGAGCACATCTCGGCCAGCGCCCAGCCATCTCACGGCCAGCCCTCAGCCATCCCACGACGAAGCGCGACGCCTCGGACCGGTTCAGACCTTGGCCTGCACACCGATTTTCGGGTAGGTCTGAGGCGCAAAGGCAACTGGATGCACGCGGCCGCACGGGTCTGCGCTGCGCCGCGACATGAGGGACAGACATGAAACTGGGCGTTATCTGCGACGGCATCAGCCGCGACCTGACACATGCAATCGACGTGATGGACGAATTCGGCCTCTCCCATGCGGAGCTGCAATTTGTCGGCGAGACCGAAGTGGGCGATCATTCGGCGGATGAAATCCGGGACATCGACATGCTGTTGCGCGACCGGGGCAAGCCGGTTTCCTGCCTCAGCCGCCATGTCTTTGCCGGTCTGACCACGGCGAACACACCCGGTGACGCGGATCATACCAGGCACATGGATGCGCTCCGGCGGGTGATCGACATGGCGCATGTGGTGGGCAGCCCCCTTGTGCGCATCATGACCAACAAGAAGGAGCAGATCCTCTGGGGGCACAATGGCGCGGAACGGTGGAACGTGGCCCATGGCGCATGGGACAAGACGCTGCCGCTGATCGCCCCCGCCTGTGACGTGGCGCGGGACGCGGGCGTGACCTTGGTGGTCGAGACCGGGAATGGCACCATGGTCAATTCCAACTGGACCGCGCGCAAGCTGATCGACGATCTGGACGCCAAGGACGTGCTGAAGATCCTCTGGGATCCGGCCAACAACTGCTGGTGCCACGAAGAGGCCTATCCGCGCGGTTACGAGACGGCAAAGGACGGCTACCTTGGTCACATCCACATCAAGGATGTACAGGTAGACACGCCCTCGGCCACCCTGACCGTCAAGCCGATGGGCGAAGGCCAACTGGCCAGCCAGTTCCCCCCCCTTGCCGATGCGCTGCGCCGGGATGGCTATGACGGCGTGATCAGTTTCGAGAGCGTCTACCACCCCGGCAATGGCAGTTTCGAGGATGGGTTCCGGCTGTGCATCGACCATTTCAAGCAGGTGTTTGGCCCTGCGTGAAAAGGGCATGAGACAATCGGCGCGGTGCTTTTGTTGATCGCCGTGACCTGCTGGCCGCAAAGGCCGATGCTTTGATCAGAACTGTCAAACGCTGGGTGCCATGGGCCTCGATGGCGTCCCGCGCAGGCATCCGTGCGCGCCGCCACCAGTGCACTGTCCAGCGTCGGGCCCAATTTGGGCTTTCGCTGCAAGATCTCGTTGCCGGGCAAGCCGCGGTGCATCTCTGCACAAGCACGCACCGCCCCAAAGATCGGCAACGGGAAAAATCTGAAACGCTCCGACGGGATCACCGTCCCAGCCCGTAGAATAATTGCGCATGTTTCGTTGCGCCCGCAAAAGTCGAAGGACGCAGGCATGACGATGCGTGTCGCGAAAGAACGACGGGCTTGTGACGCCCCTTCACGCTGTCTGGCGCGAGACCGACCCTCGCGCGGCACATCTCAACTGGATGCACAGGCTCAGCAGCCACTCTCCCGCCCACGTGAACAGACCAAAGGACCAAGAACGATGATTGCACGGACTTCCCTCGCTGCCATGGCAGTCGCTTGTCTCACGACCGGCGCGGCCTTGGCCGAGAACGTCGAGATCCATCTGCTTGATATGCTGGACAACACACAAAACGGCTATTGCCTTGATATTGCGCGCGCACAGGGAGCGCGGGCCAACCCCGACGACGGGTTGCAGGGGCACACATGTTACAGCCCGCTGGGCAAGCTGATGGTCGACCAGATCTTTGACACGGAGCGCTTGGCTGACGGCACGCTGTACATGCCCGAGTTTGACGTCTGCGCCGAAGCGGCCGAAACCACCGCGGGCAGCGCCATCGCGCTGGCGGCCTGCGACGGCGGCGCAGTGCAGTCCTTTTCCTTTGCCGGTGAGGGCACGATTGCCCCCGCACGCGCGCCTGGAATGTGCCTGACCCTGGCCGAGGCAACCCGGACGGGCCGCAGCGATGCTAACCAGATCAAGGTCTTGTCGTTGGAACCTTGCAGCGATGCCCTGACCGCCTACCAAAACTGGGGCCTGCGCACCGCGGAGCAGTGAGAGGTACACATGTCGGGATCGTCCCCATGGCCCAAGTTTTGCCCGGAAAACGACGTGACAGGCCCCCTCGGCAGCAGACAGGGATCAGGGCGCTTGCACGCATCGGCCCCGTTTGGCACCGTGAGAACCGGGCACTCTGTCCCGGGCCATGCCTCACGGGTCACAGCCAAACCGGTGGCCAGAGGGCGGCGTCACGTGACGCGGACCAAGGCACCGCGAAAGGACAGGCCATGCGCTTTCAACGGTTGACCACATTCGCCAGAGCAAACTGGCCGGCGCTTGTGATCCTTGGCGTGTCGACGCTGGTGGCGGTGTGGTTCGCGTTCGGCTTTGTCATGCGCATGGTGTATTTCAACGATCCCCGCCATCAGGACGAAGCACTGAAGGCCTGGATGACGCCCCGCTACGTGGTGATGTCCTACGATCTGCCCCGCCCGCTGGTAGCTGAGGTTCTGGACCTGCCCGAGGGCGGACCGGGGCGCTTGACGCTGGGCGACATATCAGAGCGGACCGGGCTGCCTCTCGAGGTGCTCACCCAGAAGGTCCGGGACGCCGCGGCGCGCCATCGGGAGACGCAACAATGACCGACTACCTGCTTGGGCTGATCCCCGACTACGGGCTTTACCTGATCTTCACGATCATTGTGCTGGCCTGTCTCGCGGTGCCGATGCCGGCCTCCATGCTGGTGCTGGCCGCGGGCAGTTTCGCGGCCGCTGGCGACCTTGTCTTCTGGCAAGTGCTCACCGTGGCCTGCCTCGCCTTCATTGTCGGGGACCAATTGGCATTTCACATTGCGCGGCGGGCCGGACCGCCGCTTTTGAACCGCCTGCGCAAGCGCCGCAGGATGGAGGCCCTGATCTCCCGAAGCGAAGACCTGTTGCAGCGCCGGGGCGGCACCGCCGTCTTGCTGAGCCGCACGGTCATCAGCCCCACCGGCCCCTATGTCAGCTACATTTGCGGCGCGGGTGGCATGCGTCATGGCACCTTCAGCACCTACGCCGCGATGGGGGCCGGGATCTGGGCAATCGCGTACTCCGGGCTGGGCTATGTCTTTGCCGACCAGTTGGTGCAGGTGTCAGAGGTGATGGTCAGCTTTCTCGGTTTTGTGGCTGCTGCGGCCGTGGCCGGGTTGAGCCTGCGCTGGCTGTTCCGGCAATGGCGCGCCAGCGGGGCCGCGCATGCCCAGACACCCGTTGCGCCGCACGGTCCCTAGGCGCGGTCCCTAGACACGGGCACAGCCTCGGCGCGGAGCAACCGCGCCCGCACGGCCCCCGTCACCTTTCCCGGCTTCCAGTCGTGGTCGCAAATCCTGACCGCAAATCCCGCCGTCAAACCCGGGCGTCAAACCCGGGCGTCATACCCGGGCGTCAAACCCTGCAGTCGGACCCGGCAGTCAAACCCGGGCCGAAAAAACACCCCGACGGGCTGATTCCCCCACTTGCGTTATTTTATAACATACCATATCCCCGCCACATGAAGCGAGGGCCAAGGGCAATGACAAAACGTGGAGAGATCGTTCAATCGCAGGTCATTGCGGTGCTGCGGGCCAGCGGCAAACCGATGACCGCCTATGATCTTCTCGATGAACTCAAGGCCGACACACCCAAGATGGCCCCGCCAACCGTCTACCGGGCGCTTGCGGCGCTGAAAGAGCGCGGCGCGGTGCACCGGCTGGAATCGCTGAATGCCTACATGGCCTGCGCCTGTGGCGACCATGCGGCCCCGTCGATCCTGTCGATCTGCGACGCCTGTGGCATCGTCGAGGAACGGCTGGCCCCGGACCTGATCGACGCGTTGTCGAGCGCGGCGGGCCAGTCCGGCTTTGACACCACGCGCCACGTCGTGGAACTGCACGGCCAATGCGCCCAATGCACCCTGTGCGGCACAGGAGGTCAGGCATGAGAGCCCCCGGACAAGAACTGCGCCTGCTCCTGCTGGGCAGCGGACCACGCCTTGCGGTCGCGGCCCTCGTCGTTGCTCTGCTCTGGCTTGGGTATTTCTGGGCCACGGCCACCCCGGGAGGCCTGTGATGCACGCACTGACATTCAATGACGTGACGTTTGGCTATGGTCAGGACCCCGCCGTGCTGGACGTGCAGACCGAAGTGCGCGAAGGCAGCCTGACCGCCATCGTCGGCCCCAATGGCGCGGGCAAGTCGACCTTGCTGAAGGGGGTCATGGGCACGCTCTCACCGGTGTCAGGCCACGTGAGTTTTGGCGCGATCCAACCCGAGGACATCGCCTACCTGCCGCAGCAATCCGAAGTGGACCGCTCTTTCCCGATTACCGTTCTCGACCTTGTGTCGATGGGTCTCTGGCGGCACATCGGCCCGTTCGGCGGGCTGCGTCGCGGGCACCGCGCCCGCGTATCAGAAGCGATTGCCGCCGTCGGTCTCGAAGGGTTTGAACGCCGCGCGATCGGCTCCCTGTCAGGTGGGCAGATGCAGCGCGTGCTGTTCGCACGGCTGCTGTTGCAGGACGCGCAGCTTGTGCTGCTGGACGAACCCTTTACCGCGATCGACGCCAAGACCACCGCGGACCTGATCGATCTCATCAAGCGTTGGCATGGCGAAGGGCGCACGGTCATGGCCGTGCTGCACGACATGGATGCGGTGCGCAGTCACTTTCCCGATACGATCCTGATGGCGCGCGAATTGGTGGCCCACGGCCCGACCGACCGCGTTCTGACGGCGGAAAACCAGTTCCGGGCGCGGCAGATGTGCGAGGCCTGCGCGGGCACGCCGCACACCTGTGGCCGGAGTGCTGCATGATCTGGGAGGCGGTGGTCGCGCCTTTCGCTGACTTCGGGTTCATTCGACGGGCGCTGTTTGGCTGTATCGCGATCTCTGTCGGGGCGACGCCGGTGGGCGTGTTCCTGATGCTGCGCCGCATGAGCCTGACCGGAGACGCGATGGCCCATGCCATCCTGCCCGGCGCGGCGGTTGGCTACCTCGTGTCCGGGCTTTCCATCGGGGCGATGACCATTGGCGGCCTCATCGCCGGGATGGCCGTGGCGCTGTTGTCGGGCTTTGTGACCCGCGTGACGGCCCTGCGCGAAGACGCGAGCCTTGCGGCCTTCTACCTGATTTCACTGGCGCTCGGGGTGCTGATCGTCTCGACACGCGGCAGCAATGTGGACCTGATGCACGTGCTGTTCGGCACGGTGCTGGCGCTGGATGATGCGGCGCTGACGCTGCTGTGCACAATCGCCAGCCTGTCGGTCCTGATCATGGCACTGCTGTACCGGACGCTGGTCCTTGAATGCGCGGATCCGCAATTCCTGCGTTCCGTGAGCAAGCTCAGCGCGGTGACGCATTTCACATTCCTTGCGCTGGTGGTGATGAACCTTGTCGCCGGGTTCCATGCGCTTGGCACGCTCATGGCGGTGGGGATCATGATCCTGCCCGCCGCTGCGGCCCGGTTCTGGTCCGACAATGTGGGCGGGCTGATCATAGGCGCTGTCGGGGTGGCCATGTTGTCCAGCGTCACCGGCCTGCTCTTGTCGTTTCACTACAGCCTGCCCTCGGGGCCGGCGATCATTCTCGTGGCAGGCGTCGCCTATGCGGCATCGCTGATCCTCGGGCCCGAAGGTGGCCTGATCCCCCGCGCCAGACCGCGCCCCCTCTGAGACCTTGAAGGAAGCCCCCATGACATCGCGCCGTACGCTGCTGACGACCGCCTCCGCGCTTGCCGCCATGACCTTTGCATTCCCCGGTCTGGCCCGCGCCGACACGCCGATCCCGGTGGTGACCACCTTCTCCATTCTTGGCGACATGGTGGAACGCATCGGCGGTGAGCATGTGACAGTGACATCCCTTGTCGGTCGCAACGGCGACGCGCATGTCTACCAACCGACGCCAAAGGCCGCCCGCGCCGTCAAGGACGCAGAGATCATGATCCAGAACGGGCTGGAGTTCGAAGGCTGGCTGGACCGTCTGACAGAGGCCGCCGGTTTCGAGGGCACCCTTGTCGTGGCCACGACGGGCATCGATCCGATTGCCTTCGACGATGAGCATGACGATCACGACGATCATGCCGAGGGCGCTCATCACGACGAGGACCACGAGGACCACGCCGAGGGCGAGCACCACGACGACGAACACGAAGAGCACGCCGAAGGCGAGCACCACGACGAGGACCACGAGGAGCACGCCGAGGGCGAACACCACGACGAGGACCACGAAGAGCACGCCGAGGGTGAACACCACGACGACGACCACGAGGAGCACGCCAAGGACGAACACCACGACGAGGACCACGCGGGCCACGACCACGGCGCATTCGACCCTCACGCCTGGCTGAGCCTGACCAATGCCGTGACCTATGTGGACAACATCACGGCTGCACTTGCTCAGGCCGCCCCGTCTCAAGCGGGAACCTTCTACGAGAACCGCGCGACCTTCGTGGCGGAGATAGAGGCCTTGGACACGGAGATCCGCGTCATGATGGCCGCCCTGCCCGATGACCGGCGCACGGTTGTGACCTCTCACGACGCCTTTGGCTATCTTGGCAGGGACTACGACCTCAGCTTTGTGGCCCCTCAGGGGCTCAGCACCGAAAGCGAGGCATCGGCACGCGACGTGGCCGAGCTGATCGAGCACATGCGCGAGGACGGGATCGACGCGGTTTTTCTTGAGAACGTCGCCGATTCCCGCATGCTGGAGCAGATCGCCAGAGAGACCGGCGCGACCATCGGAGGCAGGCTCTATCCCGGTGCGCTGTCAGAGGCGGATGGCCCCGCGGCCAGCTATCTCGACCTGATGCGTCACAACGCGACAACTTTGGCCGTCGCGCTGGGATCCTGATCCGACGCGACCCTTGGCACATGACCAACATCTTCACGCCGACCTCCTTGAGACGATCTCTGGCGGGAAAATACACGCGACGGGCACGCCTTGGGGAAACATGCGGCGCGCGCAGGATGCCCAGTAGGGACATCGCAGGCCGCCAAGTCCGACGACTGCAGGCAGACCACCCAAGGCCACGTTCTTGGCACAGGGGCTACGGTTGATGTCGGCTGGGGACAGTGACAGCAGGCCTGACCGAATGGACGCGCGACCGCGCCGTCCAAGACCGAGATATCCCGCCCTTGGCCTTGGGCAGACCCTCTTCGGGCGTGTCAGCAGTATTGCGCTGAAAGGCAAGGCCACCGCACCCCTTGGCTTGGCGCGCGCCCGAACCCTGCCTAAGATCATCAGCGGAGTATCGAGGACGCCCAAGGCGGAGCCAGAACCCACGCCTGCACAAGTCCCCCGCCCCGGCCCAGCACACAGAGCGAATTGAAACGGAGCTTTAGCCAGTTGACCCCGAATGCCCAAGGTCACCCTGCCGTGGACATCTCCCCGGCGCCCACCTGCCGCAAGGACGCCGTCGCACCAGCTTTGACCGGCTTTTGGTCAGTCAAACGGCAAGCGCACCGGCATGTGCCCAGCCCGGAGGGGCGCTGCAAGGTTCAGACCGCACTTGCCCGTCCCAGCCAAATCGCGCCCAAGCCGTCATGGACGGCCGTCGATCAGGGACCAGATCCGAGCGACCGGAAAGCATCTGCCCCCGACATCCCGACATGCGCCACAGGAGTTGGCGCCTTTGTCTCAGACCGGCGCGCTTTGGGCGAAGCGGCCAAATGATCCGCTGGTTCCGCAACTCTGCCCTTGTGGGCGCTACGGCTTGCCTCACGCTGGGCGCAGCACCCCTGTCGTCCCATCCGCATGTCTTCATCGACGGTGGCGTCGATTTCGTGATCGGGCCGGACCAGAGGCTCGACGCGCTCGAAGTGACATGGCTTTATGATGCGTTCGAGACGCTCTACATGCTGTCCTCGCTGGAGTTGCCCCTGAACGCCGAAGGCAAGCTGGACGAGGATGTCCGTCGCGAATTGGTGCGCCTGCTGAGTGACTGGCCCGACGATTTCGACGGCTCTGCGCATGTCACCCGCGACGGTCAGCCCCTGCCCTTGCACTGGCCCGAAGCGCTCGACGCGCGCATGGTCGGGGAGCGGCTGGAAATGACCTTTACCCGCCGGTTCGAGACGCCCGTCGCGCTGGACGGCGGGGCTGTCGAAGTTGCCTTCTACGAATCCACGTATTTCTTTGATTTCACGGTCACCCAGACGCCCAAGGTCTCGGCCTCTGCGCCGCCGGGGTGCCGGACGGAGATCATTCCCTTCAAACCCGACGAAAACCTCGCTGAGATGCAGACCATGCTGGCTGCTTTGGGACGCGAAGAGACCCCCGGTGTCACCAATGTCGGCGCCTTTTTTGCCGACAGGATCGTGCTGTCATGCGAGTAGCGCTGTTCGTCTTTGCGCTGGTCGCGGTGGCCGTGGCGCTGGCTTGGATCGTAGACCTCAGTGGTGTGGCGGATTGGGCCGTCACGCAGCAACGCGCCTTGCAGAACGAGATGGCAGGCGCGATCCATGGATTGCGCACCGGTGCCGATGGATCGCCCGAGGCACTCTGGGCCTGGCTCACGCTGTCGGGGGCGGCGGGCGCATATGGCTTTGTGCACGCGCTCGGGCCGGGACATGGCAAGTATCTGATCGGAGGGGTCGGCCTCGCCTCCAAGGTCAATCCCTGGCACCTGACGGGTGTCGCGCTGGCCTCAAGTCTGGCACAGGCGCTATGGGCGATTGTGCTGGTTTACGGTGGGTTCACCTTGTTCGCACTGTCGGCGCAGCGCATGACCGGTCTTGCCGAAGACGTGTTTGCCCCCGCCAGCCATCTGGCGATTGCCGCCATTGGCGCAACCCTTGTCTGGCGCGGCGTACGGCAGTCCCTGTCACGCGTCCGGACGATACATGCCCATCAAGACAGCTGCGGATGCAAGGGTCACGGCCCCGCGCCGGAGGAGGTCAGCGGGCTGACGTCACTGCGCGAGACCCTCGTGCTGATCGCGAGCATCGCGATCCGTCCCTGCACGGGCGCGATCTTTCTGCTGGTGATCGCCTGGCAGCTGGACATTCGCGCCGCGGGCGCGGCGGCGGTCGTTGTCATGGGCCTTGGAACGGCTGCGCTGACCACATTGGTCGCGGTGTCCAGCGTCGCCGGGCGCAATGCTGCCCTGCTGTCATCCGGCGCGTTGGGCAGTGTCGCCGCGGCCCTGCCCGTGCTGCAATTGACGGTCGGGCTGCTGATCATCTGGACAAGCCTCTTTTTGCTCGGCTGGACCTGAGCCGCACCCAGACCCCGGACGGAAGGCCCCTTTGGGGTTTCAGGCGGTGACCCGGGCGGCGAAAAAAAACTGCTTTCACAGACATTTGGCGCAGCGCCGCGGCCCCAATCCGGCAACCTGTGACCGGATCAGGACCCGACGCAGACGAAGACCCCGCCGCATCCGGCGCGCCGAGGATGCCCTTGGGTCAGCCAAGACGCATCACATATGCCGCCCCCCAGTCCCGTCTAGAC
>JBELMB010000073.1:0-22956 GCA_042088665.1 Sagittula sp. | reverse complement strand
CATTGAAACCGCCGCCGGGCGCGGCGCATTTGTTTGCGGCTACCACGCCAACCAGTCACCGCTGGCGCCTGAGCAATACCTCACCGGTGCGGAATGGAACTGGGCCGGCGTCTACACCGGCATGGTGGAAACCATGATGTCGGGCGGCACCATCGACAACTTCATCCGGGGCGGACTGGCCGATGGCTTCATCAAGATGAGCCCGCTGGGCCCTGCCGTCTCCGACGCCGCACGCGCCCAGTTCGAAGCCACCAAGGCAGAGATCATGGGCGGCGGGTATTCCGTCATCAAGGGTCCGCTGAAAGACAACGCAGGCAATGTGATCGCCGCCGCGGGCGAAGCCTTTGCCGAAGATGACATCGCGCTGGAAAGCATGGATTACCTTGTCGAAGGCGTCATCGGCGCGACCAGCTGACCCAATGACCAGAACGACGGCCTCTCGACCCTATGCCGCGCCGGCACTTGCCATCTGGCTGCCGCGGCTGGAGGCCGTCGTTCTTCCACTGGCGGCTTTGATCGTGGGCCTCGCGGTTTTCTCCCTTTTCCTGCTGGCCCTCGGCAAATCGCCGGTGGAGTTTTTTGCTCTTGTCTACAAGGCGGCCTTCGGCACACCGTTTTCATGGAAGAACACCCTGTCGCGGGTGTCACCGCTGCTGTTTGCCGGGTTGTGCGTGGCCCTGCCCGCGCGCCTCGGGCTTGTGGTGATCGGCGGCGAGGGCGCGATTGCGCTTGGCGGGCTTGGCGCGGCGGTTGCCGGTGTCTGGCTGTCCGGGCTGCCGGGACTGATCGGCCTGCCGTTGATGGCGCTGGCCGCGATGCTGGTGGCCGGTCTGTGGATCGGGCTGATCGGTGTGATGCGGGTCAAACGCGGCGTGAACGAGACCATTGCCTCGCTGTTGATGGCCTTTATCGCCATTGCGCTTCTCAATCACCTTGTCGAAGGGGTGTTCCGCGACCCTGCGAGCCTGAACAAACCCTCGACCGCGCCACTGCCGGAGGCCCTGCGCGTCGGCGACATGCCGGTCGGGATCGAAGTGCACTGGGGGTTGGGTGTCGGCGTGCTGGCCTGCATCCTGTGCTGGCTGCTGGTGGACCGCACGACGCTGGGCTTTGCCGCGCGCATCGCAGGCGACAACGTCCGCGCCGCCGAAGTGCAGGGCCTGCCGGTGGCACGTCTGATCATCGGGTTCACGGCCCTCGGCGGCGCCATGGCGGGGCTTGCCGGCTTCTTTGAGGTCACCGCCATTCACGGCGCGGCCAATGCCTCTCTCGTGGTGGGGTATGGCTATACCGGCATCCTCGTGGCCTTCCTCGCGCGGCACAATCCACTGGCCATCATCCCGGTGGCGGTGCTTCTGGCCGGGTTCGAGGCCTCCTCAGGCCTGATCCAGCGCCGCATGGACCTGCCCGACGCGACGATCCTCGTCATGCAGGGCATTGTCTTTGTCACGCTCTTGCTGAGTGAAACCCTGTACGGGCGGCTGAAGATCTTTCGCCCCGAGCTTTGGAAAGGCGCGTCATGACCGAGGATCTCGGCCTCTGGGCGGTGCCGATCGCCATGTTGGGCGGGGCCATCCGGGTCTCGACCCCGTTTCTGTTTGTCTCGCTCGGGGAATGCCTGACGGAGCGCTCGGGCCGCATCAATCTTGGCCTCGAAGGCACGCTGGTTTTTGGCGCCATGTCCGGCTACGCGATTGCCTATGAGACCTCCTCCGCCTGGCTCGGGGTGCTGGCGGCCGCGCTGGCCGGGACGCTTTTCGGGCTGTTTCACGGCTGGATCTGCAAGTTCAAGGGCGTGAACGACATCGCCATGGGCATTGCGCTGATGCTGCTGGGCATGGGCTTGGCCTTTTTCTTTGGCAAACCCTACGTGCAGCCGATTGCCCCGGACCTGCCCGCGATATCCTTTGGCTGGTGGTCAGAAATCCCGCAGGTGCGGGCCGCCTTGCAGATCAACGCGCTGTTCGTGATCGGCATCGGTCTCGCCTTTTCCATGGCATGGTTCTTTCGCAACACCGCGCTCGGTCTGCGGGTCCGCGTGGTCGGCGACAGCACCGACGCCGCACGCGCCATCGGCATCAAACCCGACCGCGTGCGCCTTTGGTCCACCGCGGCAGGGGGCGCGCTGGCCGGGGTCGGCGGGGCGTATCTGTCGCTCTATTATCCCGGAAGCTGGAACGAAGGCATTTCTTCCGGGCAGGGCCTCATGGCCGTGGCGCTGGTGATCTTTGCCCGCTGGAACCCGATCATGTGTCTGCTGGCAGCGGTGCTTTTCGGGGCCGCCGGTGCGCTTGGCCCGGCGCTGCAGACCGTGGGCGTGACCTCTGGCTACTACCTCTACTTTGCGGCGCCCTACGTGCTGACGCTGGCGCTGCTCATTCTCACATCGTCTCGGGAAAAGGCCCAGGAGGGCGCCCCGGGTGAACTGTCGGTGACAAAATAGGAGCGCGATATGAACGGACTGGGGGGACTGAACAAGTCAGAGCATGGCGTTGTCATGGGCGTTGTGCAGCTGAAACTGCCCAATGTGGTCACGAAACTGGACCTTGCGGCGCAGACGCAGCGCATCGTCGACATGGTCGCCAAGGCGCGGCGCAACATGGCCACGATGGATCTGGTGGTGTTTCCGGAATACGCGCTGCACGGCCTGTCGATGGACATCAATCCAGAGATCATGTGCACGCTGGATGGCCCCGAAGTGGCAGCGTTCAAGGCGGCTTGCGTGGACAACGACATCTGGGGCTGCTTCTCCATCATGGAGCTGAACCCGGACGGCATGCCGTATAACTCCGGCCTGATCATCGACAACACCGGCGAGATCCAGCTCTACTACCGCAAGATGCACCCTTGGGTGCCCGTGGAACCATGGGAGCCGGGCGATCAGGGGATCCCGGTCTGCGACGGGCCCAATGGATCAAAGCTGGCGCTGATCATCTGCCACGACGGCATGTTCCCGGAAATGGCCCGCGAATGCGCCTACAAAGGTGCCGAGATCATGATCCGCACCGCCGGTTACACCGCACCCATTCGCGACAGCTGGCGGTTTACCAACCAGTCCAACGCCTTTTGCAACCTCATGGCCACGGTGAATGTCTGCATGTGTGGCTCTGACGGGTCCTTCGACAGCATGGGCGAAGGCATGATCGTGAATTTCGACGGCGCCGTGATCGCGCATGGCACCTCCGGGCGCGTTGACGAGATCATCACAGCAGAGCTGCGCCCCGACCTCATCCGCGAGGCGCGCACCGGCTGGGGCGTCGAGAACAACATCTACCAGTTCGGGCACCGCGGCTATGTTGCGGTGAAGGGCGGCGCGCAGGACTGCCCCTACACCTATATGACCGACCTTGCCGCCGGGCAGTACATCCTGCCCTGGGAAGCGGAGGTCAAGATCACCGATGGCACGGGCTTTGGCTTTGACGCGCCGACACGGGTGTTCGGCGAAAAGATGAACGAGGCCGCTGAATGACCACCATCGCAAGCCATCCCTACGCCTGGCCCTACAACGGCGACCTGCGCGCGCAGAACACCGCGCTGATCGTCATCGACATGCAGACCGATTTCTGCGGCGCCGGGGGATATGTCGATGCCATGGGATATGATCTGTCGATGACCCGCGCGCCCATCGAGCCGATCAAATCGGTCCTGTCCGCCATGCGCGCCGGGGGCTATCACATCATTCACACGCGCGAAGGGCATCGGCCCGACCTCAGCGACCTGCCTGCCAACAAGCGGTGGCGCAGCCAGCAGATCGGCGCAGGCATTGGCGATCCCGGCCCCTGCGGCAAGATCCTGATCCGCGGCGAGGATGGCTGGGACATCATCCCCGAACTGGCCCCGGAACCGGGTGAGATCATCATCGACAAGCCGGGCAAGGGCAGTTTTTGCGCCACGGATCTCGAAATGATCCTGCGCACGAAGGGCATCGAAAACCTCGTTATCTGTGGCATCACCACCGATGTCTGTGTCTCCACCACCATGCGGGAGGCCAATGACCGCGGCTTCGAATGCGTCGTGCTTGAGGATTGCTGCGGCGCAACCGATCAGGGCAACCACGAGGCGGCGATCAAGATGGTCACCATGCAGGGCGGCGTCTTTGGTGCGGTCTCGACCAGCGCCGATCTGGTCGCGGGCCTGCCCGCATGACCGGCGCCATTGCTCTCGAAACGGTTGGCATGACCATGCGGTTCGGCGCCTTCACGGCGCTGGACAGCGTGTCGATGCGGGTGCGTCCCGGCACGGTGCACGCGCTGCTGGGCGAAAACGGCGCGGGCAAATCGACGCTGGTGAAATGCATCATGGGCTTCTACCACGCCACCGAGGGCGGGCTTCTGGTCGACGGGCGCGAGGCCTTCGTGGCCGATCCTGTCGACGCGCAGCGGCTTGGCCTTGGCATGGTCTACCAGCATTTCACGCTTGTGCCCTCGCTCACCGGCGAGGAAAATCTGGTGATCAGCCGTGCCGATGCCCCCGCCATGATCGACTGGTCGAAAGAACGGCGCAAACTGCGCGCTTTCCTCGAAAAGCTGCCCTTTCAGCCCCCCCTCGACCGCCCGGTAAGCCGGATGTCCGCGGGCGAGAAACAAAAGCTGGAGATCGTCAAGCAGCTCTACCTCGGGAACCGCTTTCTGATCCTCGATGAGCCGACTTCGGTGCTGACACCCTCCGAGGCAGAGGATGTGCTGTCGCATATCCGGGCGCTTTGCGTGGCGGGACAGATTTCTGTTCTGCTGATCACGCACAAGTTTCGCGAAGTGCGCAGTTTTGCCGATGACGTGACCGTGCTGCGCCGTGGCAAACACGTCGGTGGCGGCGCCGTCGCGGATCTGACGGACGGTGATCTGGCGGAGCTGATGATGGGCGCTGCATCGGACACGCGGGCCCTGCACCGCGAAGACACCAGCGGCGCGCCCGTCCTTGAGATCCGCAACGCAATGGCACCGTCGCGCAGCGCACAGGCCCCGATCCACATCGAGACACTGACCGTGCGCGCGGGCGAAATCGTCGGCCTCGCGGGGATCTCCGGCAACGGCCAGACAGAGCTGATGGAAATGCTCACCGGTCAGCGCGCGCTCACCGCCGGAGAGATCCGGGTCAAGGGCGCGCCCTATCGCGCCACCCGCGCCGAGGCCCGCGACGCCCGGGTGCGCTACCTCCCCGAAGAGCCGCTGAAGAACGCCGCAGCGCCCCGGATGAGCGTGGCTGAGAACCTGTCGTTCCGGGACTTTGACTTTGGCGATGACGGCCCGCGGATCTGGCAGAACCGGTCTGACATGCTGGACGTGGCCGATGACCAGATCGCCGCCTTCAACATCAAGACCACATCGCCCCACGCGCCGATCTCGGCGCTGTCGGGGGGCAATGTGCAACGCACCATTCTCGCCCGTGAACTGAGCGGCGAGGTCGATCTTCTGATCGTGGCCAACCCCTGTTTCGGGCTGGATTTCAACGCGGTGGCCGCCATCCGCGAACGACTGATGGCGGCGCGCAACCGCGGGGTGGCAATCCTGCTGATCAGCGAGGATCTCGACGAGATCCTCGAGCTGTCCGACCGTCTCGTGGCGCTGAGCGAGGGACGGATCACCTTCGACAGCGTCACGGCGCAGACCACTGCCGCCGAAATCGGCGCTTATATGGCGGGGCATGGATAATGCCGGTGATTTCCGCGGACCCCTTTGATTTCCTGTTCGAGACGGACAGCCTTGCGCTGATCGTCATCGACATGCAGCGCGACTTTGTCGAACCGGGCGGCTTTGGCGCGAGCCTCGGCAATGATGTCTCCCGGCTGGGGGCGATCGTGCCGACAGTGGCACGCTTGCTGGAGGCATTTCGCCTGGCCGGCCTGCCGGTGATCCACACACGAGAGTGCCACAAGCCGGATCTGTCGGACCTGCCGGCGGCAAAACGTGACCGAGGCTCCCCAAGCCTGCGGATCGGCGAGGCCGGGCCGATGGGCCGGATCCTCGTGTCCGATGCGCCCGGCGCGCAGATCATCCCAGAACTCGCCCCGCTCCCCGGCGAACGCGTCGTGGACAAACCCGGCAAGGGCGCCTTTTTCGCCACCGGGCTGGACGCCATCCTGCGGGGTCAGGGCCTGCAGCATCTGGTCTTTGCCGGGGTCACCACGGAAGTCTGCGTTCAGACCACCATGCGCGAGGCCAACGACCGCGGCTACGACGGCCTGCTGGCCGTGGACGCCACCGAAAGCTACTTTCCCGCCTTCAAGGAGGCCACGGTCCAGATGATCACGGCGCAGGGCGGCATTGTCGGCTGGGCAACCCCGACGCAGGCCATATGCGAGGCCCTCGATGTCTGACCCGATACATGTCACAGGCCTTTTGGCCGAGGGCTGGAAGGATCTGCCCTTTGTCCCGTTCCGCCCCGGGATCGAGATCGCATGGCTGCAACAAGGCGCACCGGGCGTCGCCGTCCTGCGCTATGCCCCGGGGGCGCAGGTGCCGCTGCACCGGCATCCGGACACGGAGACGATCCTTGTATTGGACGGGTCCCAATCCGATGAGCATGGCACCTATGGTCCCGGGGCACTGGTCATCAACCCCAAGGGCAGCCAGCACCGGGTCTGGAGCGACAACGGCTGCATCGTTCTGCTACAGTGGACACAGCCCGTCGAGTTCCTCGAAGAGGCCTGAACCAAAAGGAGAGCGCATGTCCGACACAAACGGCACGCCCGACACGGCGCGTGGCGATACGTCAGCCCTCCCCTCCGACGACAGGGGCCCGCGTGGCTATCATGACATCGGCGGTGCAGAGGCTGGCGAGATCCCGAAGATCGATCTGCCATGGCAGCACTGGGAAAAACAGGTGGAGGCCATCCGCGGCCTGCTTGGCGACGGCACCCGGCGCATTGTCTCGCTGGACGAGGTCCGGCGCGGGTTCGAAAGCTTTGGGTTGGACAAGTACAACACGCTTTCGTTCTACCGCCGCCGCCTTGAGGCCATGACCGACATTCTGATCGAGAAGGGCGTGATCACCCGGGCCGAGCTGGACGCCGCCGTCGCCCGGGGCCGCACACGCTGGGCGCAGCCCGGCAACGAGGATGACGGAGGCCAGCCATGACGCGTTTTGCCCCCGGCGACAGGGTGCGTGTCCTCGCGCTTGGCAAGGCCGGACACGTGCGAATCCCGCACTATATCCGGCACCACGTGGGCGACGTCGTGCAGTATTGCGGCACCTACCTGAACCCCGAGGACCTCGCGCTTGGTCACACTGGCGGCCCTGCGATTGACCTCTACCGGGTCAGCTTTGCCCAGTGCGCGCTTTGGCCGGACGAGGCGCACCCGCCCGAAGACCGGCTGGTGATCGAGATCTATGACCATTGGCTGGCCCCCGCGGAGGACGAACATGCCCCATGACGGCCACGAACACGAAGCGCTGGTGATCGAAGACAGCGCTGGCAACATCGACGCGCAGATCATCACGGATGCCCTGCAAGAGGTCCTGATCGCCAAGGGTCTGTTGACCGCCCAGGAGGTCACCGCTGCGATTGCCCGGCTGGAAAGCCCCGGCATCCATCTTGGTGCAAAGGTGGTCGCGCGGGCCTGGACCGATCCCGTTTACAAGGCGTGGCTGCTGCAGGACGGCCGCGCCGCCGTGCAGTCGCTGGGGATCCCGGTCACCGAGGCGCGCATAATCGTGGTCGAAAACACCCCGGCGGAGCACCATCTGATCACCTGCACGCTTTGTTCCTGCTATCCCCGCTCGATCCTCGGTCAGCCGCCGGCATGGTACATCTCAAAAGCCTACCGCGCGCGCTCTGTCCGGGAACCGCGCCGGGTCCTGGCAGAATTCGGACTGGATCTGCCAGAGCAGATCCGCCTGACCGTGCACGACAGCAACGCCGACATGCGCTACCTCGTGCTGCCAGAGCGGCCAGACTGGTCTCGCGGGCTTGACGAAACCGCCCTTGCAGCCAGCATCGGCCGCGACCACCTCATCGGCGTTGCACGGGATGTTGCAGCACCCTGACGGGTTGGCTCCGGTCAGGTGCCGCTTCGACCTATCGCGCATTTTAACAACAGGCCGCGTGGCGGCGGTGGTTTTCGCACAGGGCGACTGGCAGGCTTTTCCGGTTCTGCCCCAGCCCCTTGCGTGAGACGCGCCGCGCTGCGACCACCCGGATGCCACCGCCAAGATGCAGGTCTTGTGCGCAAATTGAAACACTTCCCGAAAGGCCGCGTAAGAAAGCATCAATCGTCTGAAGGTCAGGTGAGCAGGGTCCAACAAAAGGAAACTGTGGCCATGAACTTCATGAACTTCCTCACTGCGTCCGCCATGGCGCTTGCTCTGCCAGGTCTCGCCATGGCGGCGCAAGGCGTGCAAGGCGATCAGGTACGTTTTGCACAGGTTGCCGCTCTCGAAGGGCCCGCCGCGGCCCTCGGCCAAGGCATGCGTCTTGGCATGCTCGCCGCCTTTGAAGAGGCAAACGCCGCGGGCGGGGTCCACGGTCGCCAACTGGTGCTGGAAAGCCATGATGACGGCTACGAGCCGGACCGGTCCATCGCACATGTGAAATCGGTGATCGGCGGAGACAACCATCTGGGTCTGATCGGGGCCGTGGGCACGCCCACCGCCGCCGCGACGCAACCGATCGCCACAGAGGCCGGTCTGCCCTTTATCGGCCCCTTCACCGGCGCGGGCTTTTTGCGTGACGCGGAACTGCGCAACGTCCTGAACGTGCGCGCCACCTATTTTGCGGAGACCGAAGCCTGGATCAACCATCTCGTGGATGAACAGGGCATGTCCAACATCGCGATCCTGTATCAGGATGACGGCTTTGGCCGTGTTGGTCTGGCCGGGGTGACAGCGGCACTTGAAAAGCGCGGCATGTCGCTCGCCGCAGAGGGCACATACACCCGCAACACCGTCGCGGTGAAAAAGGCGCTGCTGAGCATTCGCAAGGCAAAGCCAGACGCGGTCGTGATGGTTGGCGCCTACAAGCCAGTGGCCGAATTCATCAAACTTTCCCGCAAGTTGAAGTTTGACCCGACCTTCGTGAACATCTCTTTCGTGGGGTCCAAGGCACTGGCGCAGGAACTTGGCGACGCCGGTGAAGGGGTGATCATCAGCCAGGTCGTGCCCTTCCCCTGGGATGCATCCGTGCCGGTCGTGGCAGAATACCAGGCCGCGCTGACAGCCGTCGATGCCAACGCGGAACCCGGGTTTGTCACGCTTGAGGGCTACCTGACCGGTCGTCTCGCCATCAAGGCCCTCGAAGAGGCCGGTAAGGACCTGACCCGCGAAAGCTACCTTTCGGCCATGGCCAGCCTGCAGGCGCTGGATTTTGGCGGGGTCACCATGACCTTTGGCCCCGGTGACAATCAGGGCATGGAGAACGTCTTCCTGACCCGGATCACCAAGGACGGTGGCTTCGAACCCGTTCAGTGACGACGCCAGATTGCGGATCGCAATCGGCTGGGGGTGGTCGGATCTCTGACCCCCCCGATGTTTCCGGACCACTGCGACCCGCCCAGACCCCCCGGTTTGCGCGCGCCTCGTGCGCAGACCCACAAAGTTGAAGAGGCCAGGCATGACCGAGCAGATCACACCGTCACCCAAACGCAGACGCCTTCCCTTCTCCAGCCTCAGCGCCAAGATCGTTCTGATCCTGCTGGCCATGGGGGCGGTTTCGGCCCTGTTGGGCATCGTCGCCAGCGTCGTCTTCACCCGCTTGAACGACAGTATGGCCGCGCTGACCACGTCCAAACTGCAGACGCTTCAGCAAAGCAGCGCCTTGATCGCGGCGGCCGATGGCGCAAAGAACGCCATGGTCGGCGTGTTGGTCGCCGGGGATAGCGCCGCGCTGGCGGAAGAGACGGACACACTGGCCTCGGCCTCTGAGACATTGACCCATGCGGTCGCGGCTCTGCCCGAAGAGATCAGAGGCACCGTGCAGGACAATGCCACCAACGCCACCGCCACGCTGGAAAGACTGGCAAATGCGCGGCGGGTGCAATTCCGCAACGAAGCGGGAATCGCCGATCAACTGGCCCAGTTGCAGACTCGAAGTGCCACCTTGCAGGCAAGGATGACGGAACTTGCGGACGATGTGGTGTTCGAGCTGTCACTCAGCGGCGCGGAGACACTGGATGCCGTCGATGCCACGCTTGCGGATCTCGTTGAGAGTCAATTCCTGACCCTGCAAGAGCTGTTGCAGGCCCGGGCAGAGATCAACCTGCTCACCGGGTCGCTCTTTTCGCTGCAACTGACAAACGACAGTGCCACGCGGTCGATCCTGCTGGACATTTCGACCGGCTCTTTTGAACGGTTGACCGGAACGCTTGGCACGCTGGAAGGCATCGAACATGCGGCGGATTACGTCGGCACCATCGCCGGGGCCCATGCCCGGTTCGAGGGGTTCATCGCCGACAGCCGTGCATCAGGCGGTTTTGCCCAAAACGGTCTCAAGGATGAAATCCTTGCGGCCCGACGCGACATCGACGTGGACCTGTCTGGCGCCATCGACGACATCTCTTTCATGTTGATCATCGCTGCCGAAGAGGCCGGCAGCGAGAACCGCGACTCGATCCAGAACCTCCTCGACAATGAGGTCACAAAGATCAACACGCTGTTCGAGATTACCAGCTGGATCAGCAAGTTCCAGGAGTCCGCCCTGAACATGGTCATCGCCCCGGGCAGCGACGAAGCAAAGGCAGCCTCCGCGCCATTGGGTTACGCAGCGGAGGCCCTGGTGGGGTTTGCAGATTTTGCCGATAGCAGGCTCGCCGACGATCTGAAGGCTTTTGCAGCACTGGCAGATGCCGAAATCGGCCTCCTGCCCTACAAGCTCTCGGTGCTGAAAGCCGATGCCACCGCGAAGGAGGCCACGGAGGCGACCTCTGTTGCCGTGCTTGAAATCAGCCGTCTTGCGGCAGAACTCGGGATGCAGAGCCAGAGTCAGATCGCCACCATGGCCGCCGATATCCAGGCGGAGATTGCCACCGCCAACACCCGGATCATGCAGTTGCTTTATGTGCTGGGGGGTGGCGTGGTCCTTGCCCTGATCCTGACGCGGCTCCTTGTGCAACGGCCATTGCGGCGCTTGTTGCAGGCGACCGAACGGCTGGCCGAGGGCGACCTGCAGGAGATCACCGGCTTTGCCCGCTCCAGCCAGGAGATTTACCGTATCGCGCATGCGCTCTCCGGGTTCCGGGACGGGCTGTTGGAGAAAAAGGAAATGACGGCCCGCCAGGAGGCAGAACATCAGGCCCGCATGGCAGAGCAGACCTCCGCCGTTTCGGCCATCGGTCAAGGGCTGGAACGCCTGTCGCGCGGCGATCTCACCCAGCGGATCGATCTCGACATGGCCGAGGGCTACGTCAAACTGCGCGACGATTTCAACCGCGCGCAGGACGATCTGCGCACGCTACTTGGGGAAA
This sequence comes from Sagittula sp., assembly GCA_042088665.1. Lineage (GTDB taxonomy): Bacteria > Pseudomonadota > Alphaproteobacteria > Rhodobacterales > Rhodobacteraceae > JBELMB01. The sequence continues at coordinate 11,560 of JBELMB010000073.1, read as the reverse complement.
TGACGCAGGCTTCCTCGCGCATCTGCGAGGGTGCGGATGAAATCAACACCGCCGCAGATGACCTGTCGCGACGCACGGAAAGCCAGGCCGCCTCGCTGGAGGAATCCGTGGCGGCCCTTGATCAGGTGACGGCACAGGTCAACGTCGCCGCTGAGAATGCCCGCGATGTCGAGGGCAGCCTGAACACCGCCCGCGGCGATGCCGAAAACACCGGCGAAGTGGTCCGCTCTGCCATCGACGCCATGCAGGAGATCAAGGGAAGCTCCGACAAGATCTCCAGCATCGTGGGTGTGATCGATGACATCGCCTTTCAGACCAACCTGCTCGCCCTGAACGCCGGCGTGGAGGCCGCCCGGGCAGGCAGCGCGGGCAGCGGATTTGCCGTGGTGGCGGCAGAAGTGCGGGGACTGGCGCAGAAATCCTCAGAATCCGCACGTGAGATCAAGCGGTTGATAGATGAAAGCACGTCACAGGTGGACCAGGGCGTGAACATGGTGGGCCGTGCCGGGGATGCGCTGATCACCATCCTTGATCACTTCCGCGACGTGACATCGAAAATGGCCAATATTGCCGCATCCGCCAACGAACAGGCTGGCAGTCTCAAGGAGGTCAATGTCGCCATGACACATCTCGACCGGGTGACACAGGACAACGCGGCCATGGTGCAACAGGCGACCACGGCCACGTCGCGCCTGAACGACGATGCCTCTACGCTTGTGTCGCTGGCGGCAAAGTTCTCCACTGGCGAGACCACGGTGACCGCGCCGCCAAGGGCAGAGCCGGAGGATCTTTCGGATTGGGGCAGCGCAGCCTGAAACCCTTCGCGATGCACGGCCCCGGCCAAAGCCGAGAGGGTTTCGGGCGGGAAACAACAGGACACCGGGCGCGTTTACATGGGTTTGAACATCCCTGCGCTGGGTTCATCGCCCAACGCGGCGCTTTGAGCCTTGCCCGAAAAGTCATCCGAAAACACGGCGGATCACGCTCGGACTGCGTGCACCAAAGGGAAAACGCCTCGTAACCTTCGCCAAGCAGGTTGAGAAGGTTCGCAGGTGTTGACAGATCCCCTGCAACCTAGTCCCCTTGCGCCATGTCCTCAGTCAGCCAACTCGAAACAGACGTTTTTGACCGCATCGACGCAAAGCGCGACGATCTGATCGCGCTCACGCAGGATCTGATTCGAATCCCGACGCTGAACCCGCCCGGTGAGAACTACCGCGAGATCTGCGAATACCTCAAAGACCGGCTCGCACCGCGCGGCTTTGACGTGGCGCTGATCCGCGCCTTTGACACCCCCGGCGACAGCGAAACCTATCCACGCTGGAACATTGTCGCGCATCGCGCCGGACGCGGCAGCGGCGACTGCGTCCACTTCAATTCGCACACCGACGTTGTGGAAACAGGGCAAGGCTGGACCGTTGACCCTTTCGGTGCCGAGTTGAAGGATGGACGCATCTACGGACGCGGGTCGTGCGACATGAAAGGCGGGCTGGCGGCCTCCATCATCGCGGCAGAAGCCTTTCTCGAGGCCTGCCCCGACCACCTCGGCGCGATCGAGATCTCCGGCACGGCGGACGAGGAAACTGGCGGCTACGGTGGCGTGGCCTACCTCGCGGAAAAGGGACATTTTTCCCATGTGAACCACGTCATTATCCCGGAACCGCTGCACAAGGACCGGATCTGTCTCGGCCACCGCGGCGTCTGGTGGGCAGAGATCGAAACCCACGGCGAGATCGCGCATGGGTCCATGCCCTTTCTCGGGGATTGCGCCGTGCGTCATATGGGCGCCGTACTGCAGGAAATGGAGGAGCGGCTGTTCCCCGCCCTCGCCCGCAAGCAGACGCAGATGCCCGTGGTGCCCGAGGGCGCGCGCAATTCGACATTGAACATCAACAGCCTGCATGGCGGACAGGCGGAACCGGACCCGGATTTCACCGGCCTGCCCTCGCCTTGCGTGCCAGACCGCGCGCGGATGGTCATCGACCGCCGCTACCTGATCGAGGAAAGTCAGGAGGACGTCGAAGGCGAAGTGCGCGATATCCTTGACCACCTGACCGCCACGCGGCCGAACTTTTCCTATGATCTGCGTGAGTTGTGGTCAGTCAGCCCGACGATGACAGAAAAGGACGCGCCCGTGGTGCAAAGCGTCTCTGGCGCCATCGCCCGCGTCACGGGGCAAGAGGCCAGCTATGTCGTATCGCCCGGAACTTACGACCAGAAGCACATCGACCGGATCGGCAAGCTGAAAAACTGCATCGCCTATGGGCCAGGTCTGTTGGAACTGGCGCACAAACCCGATGAATACATCGAAGTCGAGGACATGATTGTCTCGGCCAAAGTCATGGCCGCAAGCCTCGTGGACCTGCTGGCCCCGCGCTAGACGTGGCCGGAACCCTGCCGCTTTTGGCCGCTGGGATGCCATGCTAGACCTGTCGCCAGATCAGACAGACTGGGGAGGGACAGCCATGATCCGCATGCCGGGAGACATCGATACAGCGCATTGCCTTATTGGCGGGCGGTGGCAGCCCTGCGCGTCGGGAGAGACGCTGGACCTTGTGAACCCGTCCGACGGGACAGTGCTGACCGCGATCGCAAAAGGCACAGCCGAAGACATCGAGACCGCCGTTGCCGCTGCCGAAACGGCCCGGCAGGGTGCCTGGGGTCGCGCCACCGCCGCAGAGCGCGGGCGGCTTTTGACAAAGATCGGTCAGTTGGTTCTTGAACACGTGGATGACCTTGCACGGCTTGAGGCGCTCGATGTGGGCAAACCGCTGACACAGGCGCGCAACGACGCCTTGGCGCTGGCCCGCTACATGGAATTCTACGGTGGTGCCGCGGACAAGGTCCACGGCGAGACCATCCCCTATCTTGACGGCTACACCGTCTACACGTTGCGCGAACCGCATGGTGTCACCGGGCATATCGTGCCGTGGAACTACCCAATGCAGATCATCGGGCGGTCCGTCGGCGCGGCGCTGGCGATGGGCAATGCCTGTGTGCTCAAACCCGCCGAAGAGGCCTGCCTGACCGCGCTGGCCTTTGCAGAACTGGCGCGCGCCGCCGGTCTGCCCGACGGGGCGCTGAACGTGGTGCCCGGCCTTGGCGCCGAGGCCGGGGCCGCGCTGGCATCACACCCGGGCGTGCATCACATGTCGTTCACGGGCTCGGTCGGCGTGGGGCGTCTGATCCAGACGGCCGCGGCGCAGAACATCGTGCCGGTCACGCTGGAACTGGGCGGCAAGTCCCCGCAGCTTGTCTTTGATGATGCCGATGTGGAGGCCGCCCTGCCCTTCCTCGTGAACGCAGGCATCCAGAACGCGGGCCAGACCTGTTCGGCCTCGTCGCGGATCCTCGTGCACCACAGCCGCCTTGACGAGTTCACCACAAAGATGGCCGCCCGCTACAGCCAGTTGACGGCCGCCCCGGCGCTTGCGGACCGGGACCTTGGGCCGCTGGTCTCCGACCGGCAAAAGGCCATCGTCGAGGGATTTCTCGCCAAGGGCGCAGATCTGGAACGTGTGGCAGAGGGGCAGCTGGCGCCGGACCTTCCCGACAACGGCGCCTATGTGGCCCCTGTCCTCTTTGGTGGCGTGACCCCCGATCACCTGCTCGCCCGGGACGAAATCTTTGGCCCTGTTCAGGTCATCATTCCCTTTGACGATGAGGACCACGCCGTCGAGATTGCCAATGGCACGGATTACGGGCTTGTCGCCTCGTGTTGGAGCCAGAACGGCGGGCGTCAGATGCGCATGGCGAAACGGCTGCGCGCCGGGCAGGTGTTCGTGAACAATTACGGCGCGGGCGGTGGTGTCGAACTGCCCTTCGGCGGCGTCGGGCTCTCCGGCCACGGGCGCGAGAAGGGGTTCGAGGCGCTGTTCGGCTTCTCCGTCCTCAAGACGGTGGCGGTTCTGCACGGCTGAAGACACCCCGTCACCGGCGCCGCGACCACGTGAGCCGCCAAGCCCGGATCAATCAAACCCGGATCAATCAAACCCGGATCAATCAAACCCGAGTCAAAGCGGGGTTACAGCCCCGCCATCCAACCGAGGCTGTCTTCTGTGGGGCCGTCTGGCCGGTATTCGGCCCCCAGTGGCCGCGTCCAGCCCAGCGCCGCGATGCCCGCGAAAACGGTCGGGTAGTGCAGCTCTCCGTGGTCGGGCGCACCACGGTCCGGCACCGCCGCAAACTGGATGTGTCCCAGCACGGGCAGCAGGGCTTTGAGACGGGTGAGCAGGTCGCCTTCCGTGCGGCCCACGTGGTAGCAGTCGAACATCAGTTTGACGTTGGGCAGATCCAGCGCACGCAGGATCGTGGCCGCTTGATCGGTGTTGCGCAGAAAATAGCCCGGCGCGTCATGGGCGTTGAGCGGCTCGATCAGGATCACGCGCCGGGTCGCCGCCGCGGCGTAGCGCAGGGTGCTGACAAAACAGTCCTCCGCCTCAGGCCCTTCGGCAAAACCGGCCATGACGTGGATGGATTGCGCATCGATGGCCTCCGCATAGGCGACGGCCTCGTCGACAGACGCCTGCGCATCCGCCGCGCGTCCGGGCAAAGCGGCAAGTCCGTTTTCTCCCGGTGCGCCGCGGCGCGTGTTCAGACCCAGCATCGGCAGGCCCGTGTCCGTGAGGGCGGCGCGCACCTTGGACGGGTCCTCATCGTAGGGCCAATGGCATTCCACCGCATCAAACCCGGCAGCGGCAGCGGCGCGGATCGCCTCCGGCAGAGACCGGTCGGTCCATAGGAAACCAAGGTTGGCGGAAAACTTCATGCATCCCACTCCACATCAAATCGCGTCACCACGGATTGCACCTGCGCCGGTGTCAGCGCCCGCGCCGGCAAGCCGCGCAGCAAGAGCGTCAGCCGCGCGGTTTCTTCCAGTTCCTCGACAGCATTGCAGGCGGCCTCGACGTTTTTGCCCGCCACCACGGGGCCATGGTTGGCCAGCATCACCGCGGCGCGCTTTCCCGCCATGCCGCGCACGGCCTCGCCCATTGCGGGATCGCCCGGCACGAAGAACGGCAGCAGCTTGACCCGCCCCAACTGCATGATCGCGTAGGGTGTCAGCGGGGGCAGAAAGTTGTCCTCGTCCACCTCCGGCAACATGGACAGCGCAACGGAATGTGTCGCATGCAGATGCACCACGGCGCCTGCGGTGCTGCGGGTGTCATAGAACGCGCTGTGCAGCGGCATTTCCTTGGTCGGGGCATCCCCGCCCACATGGCGCCCCTGCGCGTCAAACCGGCTGAGACGCGCGGGATCCAACCGGCCAAAACTGGTCCCCGTGGGCGAGACGAGCAGGCCTCCGTCCTCGGTCCGGGCAGAGATATTGCCGGTGGAGCCATGCGTCAGCCCCCGGTCGAAAAGCGAGCCTGCCAGCGTGCAGATCGTGTCGCGCAGCGCGATTTCTGTCATCCTGTCAACGCCTTGTCTGCCTTTGCAAAGAAATCCTCCGAGCCGAAATTGCCCGATTTCAACGCCACCACGAGATCATCGCCCGCACGCAGGCACGGGACGCCCGGGTCAATCTCGGGGCCGATTTCCAGCGCGCCCAGCGCCAGCCCTTCGACCACGGCGCCAGAGGTCTCACCGCCCGCGGTGATGATCCGCGTGGCGCCCGCAGCGCGGCAAAGGCGCGCCAGTTCGGCAAAGAACGCCTCAAGCATTTCGGCAGAACGGGTGCGGCCATATTGCCTCTGCACCTCCGCGACGACTGCCGGGTCGGCGGAACTGAAGGCCAGAGGCAGCCCCTCTTGTGCCATCAGCCAGTGCGCCACCTCCGCCGCGCTCAGTCGGCTCTCGATCACTTCGGCGGCCGGGATCTCGTAGACCGGGTGCTGCGCTGCATGAAAGGCCACCTGCGCCCGCGTCGCCGATGAGCACGAGCCCGACAGCACCACCGCCCGGCCCGCCTGCCCCCGCCACGGCACCGGCGCGGGGGTGCAGCCAAAGTTCGCAGGCAGACCCAGTGCCACGCCCGAGCCCCCGGTGATCAGCGCCAGCCCCGCCGCGGCGCGCCCGATCTGCGTCAGATCGGCATCGCGGATGGCATCTACCACGACAAAACGCTTGCCCGCCACCTGCTCTGCCTTCAGCGCCGTGGCGATGGCCTCGGCCCCGGCAAAGACGCTGTGCGCCCCGACATGCCCAACCGCGTGACGGGTCTGCGGCGCAAGCCAGCGGCGCAGGTCCGGGTCCGTCATGGGCGTCAACGGGTGGTCCTGCATGCCGCTTTCGCTCAGCAAACGGTCCGCCACGAAAAGATGCCCCTGGTAGACCGACCGCCCCGTGCCGGGGAACGCAGGGCAAAAGATGACGCTTTGCGCGTCAAGCGCGTCCGCCAGCGCATCTGCCACCGGGCCGATATTGCCTTCGGGCGTGGAATCGAAGGTGGAGCAATATTTGAAAAAGATCTGCGTGCAGCCCTGCGCCAGCAGCCAGTCCAGCGCCTCAAGCGATTGCGCCACCGCCTCCCGCGGATCGATGGAACGGGATTTGAGCGCGACCACCCCCGCCTCGACCTCTGGTGCGGCGGGCTGGTCGGGAATGCCGGTATACTGCACCACGCGCATGCCTTGTTTGGCGAGCGTGTTGGCGAGGTCGCTCGATCCGGTGAAATCGTCGCCGATACAGCCCAGCTTCATGTGGCAGTCTCCGAACAGGGGGGTGTGTTGGCGCAAACATAGCCCGCGCAGGCGCCGCCGTCATCCTTGGTCATGGCCGCGTGCATCAGAAGAACAAAAGCCACTGGCGCACCACCCAGATCTCCAGCCCGCAAGCGACCGCCACGCCCAGCCGCGCGCCCCAGTGCGGCCATCGGCGCCAGAGCACCAAAGTGGCAATCAGCACAACCAGCAGTTCCAGCGGTGCAACATAGGCCGCGTGGTGATCGGAATCCCAATAGCTGAGCGGGCTTTCAAAGACCCAGTCGCTCAGCGGCCAGAAATGCGGGCGCGCGTCGTCATTGTGCAGCGGAAAATCCGTGGCGACATGCAGCAGGCCAGCGCCCGCAAAAGCCGTGGCAAGCCTGTTGCGCAGGGCCAGCGCCACAGCCAGACCGCCGCCCCACAGGATGAAACTGTTGTCTATGGCAAAGACCGTTTGCCATGACGTGAAAAGTACAGCTCTCCAAAGACACGCTCCGGGGGGATCTGCAGCACAAACAGCGCGCCCCCGGCCAGAAAGTAAAGCGACAGATCCGGCAGCAAGCCACCCAGTGCCGCCCATCGCCCGCTGCGCGGCACATCACGCCGCGCGCAAAGCGCAAGCCCAACCAATAGATGTGCCGGTGTGTTCATCGCGGATCCCCCTGCCGCACCACACCCGCGAACGGCCCGTTTTGCAAGCGGCAAGGCCCCTTGGCAAACCGCAGCAATTGGCAAAGGCCGCGACACCCGCAGAGAACAGCCTTGCACCGCATCCCCCCAAGGGGGCGATCGTGCGCGCAGGAATGCCCCAACGATGCGCCCCAACGATACACCCTGACAGGGAATAGGCCCATGTCCGCGCCGCAAGACCCCAACGGGACTGACGTCCCAGTGACCTCCCCGATCACCCGAGCGCGCGCCACATTCCGGATCACGACGACATCGGCCCCGCGCGCACGGCCGACGTGCTTGAGATCTGGGGCTACACCCCGGAGATGTGCTATGCGCCGTGGGAAGAAATGGCCCTGCATGTCTCGACCACGGCGGATGAAGGGGACTTCGAGGGGGCCCGCGACGGCGTCGCGCATGAGGGCATGCTTGGCGGGTCGGGCCTGACGGGGCGGGTCCAACCATACCGAGGGCATCACAGGCCCTTCGGGTTCGGATTTTTCGCCGGTCGTCTCCAACCGGCGGCCATGGACGCGCGGTTTTTGCAAGCTGCCCGTGGGTGCGGCACGTCACCGGTGCCTTGGATCTGCCGCCCGTGAACCGCGCAGGCACGCAGCGGCAGACGCCCCGGCGGTGCCTAGTAGCCGCGGGCCGGGTCCACCACGTTGATCAGCGGCGCGCCCGATTGCCAGCGGTCGAGGTTGTCGAGAAAAATCTCGAACGACAGGCGCTCCCAATCCGCATGCACCGCAGAGCAATGCGGAGAGATCAGTGCGTTCTCAACCCGCCAGAAGGGGCTGTCCTGCGGCAGCGGCTCTTGTTCAAAGACATCCAGTGCCGCGCCGGCCACGTGACCGCTTTGCAGCGCGGCGAGCAGGGCCGCCGGTTCGATCACACCGCCACGCGAGACATCTGCCAGCACCACACCGGGTTTCATCCGCGCGAAACAGGTGGCATCCAGCAGGCCCCGGGTGCGGGGCGTGAGCGGGGTCGAGACCGCGATGAAATCCGCCCGCGGCAGGAGATCTGTCAGGGCCTCCGCCGGGTGCACTTCGTCCACGTCGGTCATCTCGACCGGGCGGGCGCGGGTGCCGATCACGGTCATGCCAAAAGCCTTGGCCCGCGACGCCACGGCGCGGCCCGTGTGGCCCAATCCGACGACCAGCAAGGTTGCCCCTTTCAGGGGCCGCACTGTGCGCTGCTCTGCCCAGATGCGGGCGGCCTTGTCGGCCTGCAGCCCCGGCACATCGAGGGTGAAGTGCAGGAAGCCACCGATGATGTATTCCGCCATCATCTCCGCCGCCGCCCCCGCGGCATTGGTCACCGTGGTGCGCGTGGTCTCCCATTGACCAAGGTGATCCGTGCCCGCACCGCCATTGGCGATCCAGCGCGGCCCACCCGCGCCCAGCAGGGCGTCCTTGGGATAGCCCTTCGAGCCGCCAAAGCGCACGGTGTAGACGACATCCGGCCTCACGCGGTCCAGCGCTGCGGGCAGGTCGGCATAGGTGGTGCAGGTGCCCATCACCACGTCGGGAACACGCGCGCGCAGCATCGCCTCAAGGCTGGCCGTCTGCGCATTGTGCAGCAGGACACGGGGCGGATCAGAACGGGACAGACCAGAACGGGGCAGATCGCTCATGAGGGTGCCTCCACAGCGGGATGGATCAGGGTCAGAAGGTCGGCAAAGCGCGTGTCGCCAGACAAAAGCACATCCGGCATCGCACAGAACGCCGCCTGCCGCGCCGGGTCCAGCGCGCGGGTCATCAGGCGCAGCTTGGCGGCGAAATCCTCTGGAGTCATCGGGGCTTCGGGACCACCTCGCGCGTGCACATCGCCCGAGGCCAGTACCCGGCCATCGCGCAGCGCCAGCGTCACATCGGACCACCGCCCGGCGGGAAACCGGCTGGAATGACGCGCGTCTTCGCGGATGGTGACCCGCGACAGCGCCTGCGCCACGCGCGCATCCTGCAGCGCCGGGCCCTGGATGTGCTCCGGTCCGATTTCGCCATTCACCAGACGCACGGCAAGGGCAAACCCAAGCGAATACTGCGCCTCCGACGTGGTTTGAGGCATGCCGGGAAAGAGCGCGGCGGCTTCTGCGAAACAGTTTACCTTGATCTGCGTCACGTCGTCGGCAGACACCTCATGGTCCCGCAACAACCCGTCCAGCGCGTCCAGTGCCGCGTGGGCCCAGCGGCAAACCGGGTAGGGTTTGATGTAGTTTTCCTCGATGGTCCAGCGCGTGCCAAGGTCGGCCCAATGCTGTGCAACTTCGGGGGCCTCAAGGGTGATCGCAGGTGCGCCCCTGAACCCGGCTTGCGCCATCAGGACCGCCATGCAGCCCACCATGGCGCCCATGCCGGACCCGTCGTGAAGCATCGTCGGCGTCGCGATCTCGCGCATCATCTGGCTGCGCGGGCCGTGGTATTCGGCGATGCCAAAGGCGTGCCGGAGCGGCTCTGGCCGCATCCCATACAGATGGCCGCCCAGCGCCACGACGCCCAGCGCGTTCCACGCCCCGGAGGTGTGGTAGTCCGAGACAGTGCCATGCAGGGCAATGCCCGCCCGCGCCGCCACTTCGTAGGACATGGCCAGCGCGTCCAGTGCGTCGCGGGCGGTCAGGTCGGGCATGGCTTCGGCAAAGGCACACAGCGCGGGCACCACGGCACAGCCAATGTGGCCCTTTGTCGGGTTGTAGCCGTCATGCGCGTCGAGGTTGTCGATCTGTGTTGCGGCGGCAAAAGCCGCGCCGGGCAGCGATGCGCTGCGCCCGTCAAAGAGCAGCGTCGCGGCGTCTGCGGGCGTGGCCGCCGCATGAAAGCGCACCGCGTGGTCACGGGCCATGCGCCCGGCCTCCATCCCCGCAGCGCCCGCCGCCACCGCCAGCGTATCGACCAGCAGGCGCGCCGCCATCTGCCGCGCGCTGTCCGGGATCGCTCCGGGTGTCAGGGTGAATGCTGCGATCCGATCATAGGTCATGCGCGGTCTCCTGCCAGCAATTGTCCGTATCCCGCCAGCGGCGCGGTCAGCCCCAAGGCCTTGCGCGCTGCAAAGACCAGCGCCTGGTTAGAGGTCACCACCGGCAGGCCAAGACGGGCCTCAAGCCGGGCGATCGTCTCGACGCTGCGCATATCGGTGCACGACAGGACCACCGCCTCGGCCTCCGGGTGCGCGGCGCGCAGGCCAAGCGCCAGCACCGCCTCCGGGTCCAGTGCGCCCTGACCGTCGTTGTCCAGCGTCTCGGCAACTTCGGCGCGCGCCACCGTTGTGATGCCCATCCGGGCCAGGAAATCCACCGCCATGTCGTTGATCCCCGGCACATACGGCGAGGCAAAACCGATGCGTGTGGCGCCCAGCGCCCCAAGCGCCTGAACCAGCGCGCCTGCCGCGGTGACCGTGGCGGCGCCGCTTTGCGACTTGATCCGTGCGGCCAGTTCCCTGTCAAAGCCGGGCCCATGGGTCAGCGTGGCCGACGTGCACCCATAAAGAACCACGTCCGGTTTCACCCCCATCAACAGCGCCAGCGGCGCGTCCAGATCCGCGTGGCCCAGCCCCTGCATCTGGTGCTCGTCAGGGATCTCGTCAGCGTCATAGCCGCCCATCCGCGCAAAATGCAGGGACACGCCATCGGGGCGCAGCAGCGCCATGTCCGGTTCCAGGTTCGTATTGGTGAAAGGCACGAGGATGCCAAAGCGGGCACGCCCGCGGGACGCTGTCATGACGGTGTCTCCCTTGTCCAACGCTCCAGACGGGCGAGCGCGGCCTGCATGGCGGCCTCCGGCCCGATGGTCAGGCGCAGCGCGTGCGGCAGGCCGGCGCCGCCCTGCGCGCGCAGAAAGATCCCCTCTTGCCGCAACGCTGCGTCCGCACCGACAGCGCGGGCCGTGGTGCCAAGATCGATCAGTACGAAGTTGGTGAACGCTGGCAGCACCTGCAGGCCCGCAGCCGTCAGACGCGCCGAGGCTGTATCGCGCGCCGCGGCCGTCAGCGCGCAGGTTTCGCGCATGTAGGCATGGTCCTCGACCGCTGCGACGGCTGCGGACTGCGCCACATGCGAAACCGCATTCGGGTTCAGAACCTTCCGCAACTCTGCTGCGATCAGAGGCGGGAACAGCCCCCAGCCAACGCGAAACCCGGCCATGCCGTAGGCCTTGGAGAAGGTACGCAACACCACTGTCGCGCCATCCGCCACCAGACCAAGGCAGGATCCGTCCAACAGCCCATCAGACGGCCCACGGGGTGTGCCA
>JBELMB010000293.1:0-4354 GCA_042088665.1 Sagittula sp. | reverse complement strand
GCGGCTGAAGGACAATCTGCGCGCCGCCGATCTCGTTGCCCGCTGGGGTGGTGAGGAATTCCTAGTCGCCATGCCAGACACCGACCGCACCGCGGCCCATCTCACCGCGGAACGGATCTGCCGCCTGATGTCCCAGCGCCCGGTGCAATTGCCCGGCGGGCTGCGCATCACCGTCACGCTCAGCATCGGGGTCGCCATCGGCCAACCGGGGCAAGAGGACCTGCCGCTTGATCTGATTTCCCGCGCGGATGAGGCGCTTTATGCGGCCAAGAACAAGGGGCGCAACACGGTGGTCATGGCAGATACGGTCACCGCCCTCGCCCCGCGGCTGGAACGCAAGGCCCTGCCCCCGGTGCCCAAGCCGAACCCGAACCGCGCCGCTCTGCGCACCGAGGCCCAGCGCGAAGCCGGCAGCAAGCTCACCCCGTCACGGGTGACCCGACCCTGATCCGCTGAAACCCGAAAGCGCGCGGCCCAGGGACCATGAACCGGACGGCAAATCCCGGCCCGCGCTCCGCCGCCAAAGCGGCCGGGACGGCGCAGCGCCGGGCCGAACCGGCATCAAGACACCGGCATCAAGACTCCGGCAGGCCAATCGCAGCCGCGCATGCATAAGCCCAAGGCCCCGGCACCGCCGCCAAAGGCCCCGCGCCCAGAACCGCACCGCACCGCACCGCGACGCGGCCACGGACCCCACCGGAGCCGCAAGGTCAAACACAGGGCGCAATCCCATCAAAGCCCGCGACAGGTTTGCTCCGCCCGCGCCGCAAAGGCCGTGTAACGCTTCCAGAACGCCTCATGCCGCGGATTGTCCGACTGCCGGATCTCCTGCGCCTGATGCGGCTCCGAAAAGAACTCCGCCGACAGCAACTGGTCCGAACTGGACAAATCCCGGTTCGCCACCGCCTGCACACAGCCGCACAAGCGCCGGTTCGCCGCCTTGCGCCCTGCCCGCTGACACGCCTCGGAAATCGGCCCCGACGCAATCGTCGGAGAGGCCCCGCCCACGGCGCGGTCCACGCGCGAAGAGCCACCCCCGCACGCCGCCACCAGCACTACCGCGGCCAACGCCACGCCAAGTCTTGTCATCGCACCTGTCCTTTTGCTCCGGTGGCAGGGTTTCCCTGTCTCGCCCGGCACTGCCCTTGTGGATATAATGCGCCATGGGGCGGATGGGATCAAGCGTGGGGCTAAAGAACCCCGAACAGGAACAGGCCCAGCGACACCATTGCGCTCAACAAGCCGCCAAGGGTCAGGCCAAGGCGCACGGTCTTGAACGCCTTGCTGTCAAAGATCGACGACCCAGCCTCGATCGTGCCCGTGTACAGGGTTTTCAACCCGTCCCACTGCACCGCCATCTGCGCGCTGCGATTGAAGATCCGCGTCGCTTCATCCATGCCCGGCAGGGGCGGGGCACCGCTGGGCAAGGGCGTGGTGGCATCGTTGATCAACTGGGGAATGTCGCGCGCAAAATCGTCGCGCATCTCGCCTTCGCTGGCCTGGGGCAGCACATCGGCGGCGTCCAGCAACAGCTCGATCTTTTCTGCGGGCAGCTCTTTCACCGCCTGCGCCGCAAGGCTTTGACGGTTGGCGTCGACCTCCGGATGATGCGCGCGCAGGCCCCGCGCGCCCTCTTCCACGGCCTCCAGCAGACCAAGGTTGTCTGGCGATCGGTCCAGTTCCTCACTGTCAAAGCTGCGCCGCAGCGTGACGGCAACAGAGGTGTAATCCATCTCGACCCGTTGCGGATCATTGCCATAGCGTTTGTGGGTCCGGCGCAGCACGCGCACCTCGCGCATGTCTTCGCGCAACCCGTTCGAACCGCAAAGCGCATCCTCCAGCGCGTCCTGCGTGCGTTCCATGAGCGTCGCCATGAAACCCGCATTTTGCAACGGGATCGGCGTGACGAAAAACCGGGACGTATCCGGGTTGAAGTCGACCTTTTCCGCCAGAGGGGCGGTTTCAGAAAGAAACGCCGCCTCGATCTCTGAAATCGCGAAAGAGACGGCATCGGCCCCCGCCTTCCAGGTCTCCTCCGGGATCAGCGCGATGCGCTCTAGCAGCCGCCAATCCGGGGGATCGCCCGCGGCCATGCGGGTGTACCAATCGTCAAAGAAGGCAAAGTGCTGATCGCCCTCCAGAAACGTTGGCCCCAGCGCCTCAGGGCGCAATTCCTCTGGCGGGCCTTGGCCATGCCAGAGCGGGCGTTGAAACATCTCCTCAGGGGTATAGCCCGCGTCAGCGTAAATTGCGGCTCTAGCAGCGGCGGTGGCGGAGGCGTCGGGGTAGACGAAATCGTCGACGAAGACGACGAAGCTGACAGAGGCGGCGGAGGCGGCGGAGTTGGAGGCGGAGGCGGCGGAGGCGGCGGTGGAGAAGGCGGCGGTGGCGGCGGAGGCGGCGGTGGAGAAGGCGTCGGTGGCGGAGAAGGCGGCGGTGGCGGCGGAGGCGGCGCGTTTGATTTCTGGGGTTGGCAGGGTGCTCGCAACCCCAGAAATCACGGCACGCCAGGCTGACAAGAGCACAAGCTCCTCTTGCGCCTGACGCGCCTTGTCCCCTTTCTCCAATACTTGTTGGCCGTCACAATCGGCCAGACCCGCAGCGCCGCGCGGCTCGCAATGGCCACGCAGACCTCCCGGCTTTGCGTCTTCAGCCAGGCCTCGAATGCACGGCGATCTTCAAATTCCACGGGCTGTCCTTTTCGTGGCTCGCGGGCAGAGTACAAACCCCGATCCGGATTTCAATCCAAAGGCGATGCGTTTGCCTTTCTTTCACGGCAGACCCACCACCAGCCGGGCACGGGCGTCCCGCCCGCGGCGACCAACACCCTCCCCCCGGGGGCGTTTCCGGCGATCTCGCGCGCGGGATCCCTTGCAGTGTCGCTATGAAAGGTCCCGTTTCCCACAGGCTTTCCAAACGTCCACCCGGGGTCGGGCGTGACCCTTTGCGCGCCGCTCAAACCCCGTGTTTGCGCAGGCCTGCACCCGTTTGATCCTCAATCCGTCCCGCTGTCTCTGCCCCCGGCGCATATGCCGCTTTGCAGACCCGCTCCAAACCCTTGACCGCCCCCCCAAACCGCCGCATATGCCCTGTCATGACACCGCTTTCACGCATCCGGAACTTCGCCATCGTTGCCCATATCGACCACGGGAAATCCACCCTGGCCGACCGGCTCATCCAGTCCACCAACACGGTGGCTGATCGCGACATGCAAGAGCAGCTGCTCGACAGTATGGACATCGAGCGCGAGCGCGGCATCACCATCAAGGCGAACACCGTCCGCATCGACTATACCGCCAATGATGGCGAGACCTATGTGCTGAACCTGATCGACACCCCCGGCCACGTGGATTTCGCCTATGAGGTCAGCCGCTCCATGCGCGCGGTCGAGGGATCCCTGCTGGTGGTCGATGCCTCGCAAGGGGTCGAGGCGCAGACGCTGGCCAATGTCTATACCGCCATCGAGGCGGATCACGAGATCGTCCCGGTCCTCAACAAGGTCGACCTTCCAGCGGCCGAACCAGAGCGCGTCGCCGAACAGATCGAGGACGTGATCGGCATCGACGCCTCCGAGGCCTGCCTGATCTCCGCCAAGACCGGCATCGGCATTCCCGACGTGCTCGAAGCCATCGTCAAACGCCTGCCGCCGCCGCACTCCGGCGACCCGGACGCTCCGCTCACCGCGATGCTCGTCGACAGCTGGTACGATGCCTACCTCGGCGTCGTCGTTCTGGTGCGCATCATGGACGGCGTGCTGAAAAAGGGCGACCAGATCAGGATGATGCAGACCGGCGCCAAATACGGCGTCGACCGCATCGGCGTCTTTCGCCCGCAGATGGATACCGTCGAGGCGCTCGGCCCCGGCGAGATCGGCTTTATCACCGCCTCCATCAAGCAGGTCCGCGACACCCGCGTCGGCGACACCATCACGCATGAGAAAAAGGGCGCCGAGACGCCGCTGCCGGGCTTCAAACCCTCGCAACCGGTGGTGTTCTGCGGGCTCTTCCCGGTCGATTCCGCCGAATTCGAAGACCTGCGCGACGCGATCGAGAAACTCGCCCTGAACGACGCCAGCTTCTCGTTCGAGATGGAAACCTCTGCCGCGCTGGGTTTTGGCTTTCGCTGCGGCTTTCTGGGTCTGCTGCACCTCGAGGTCATCCGCGACCGGATCGAGCGTGAGTACAACATCGAGCTCATCACCACCGCGCCCAGCGTCATCTACCACGTCTTCCTCAAGGACGGCACGGAGATCAAGCTGCACAACCCCGCCGACATGCCCGACCCGTCAAAGCTCGACCATATCGAGGAACCGCGCATCAAGGCGACCATCCTCGTGCCCGACGACTACCTCGGC
>JBELMB010000072.1:0-23315 GCA_042088665.1 Sagittula sp. | reverse complement strand
GGCACGGGGTGTTTGTCTTTCATTTGGAAGGACCGCAATGATACTTTGCACACCAAAGGTGGGCTTTTTTTTGGGGGGGGCGCCTGGGATGGATGGGTGTGGCCGTGGATCTTTTCTTTGAAAAGACCACTTTGCCACCCTGACCCCAAAGACGGGGCTTTGGGGTCAGGGGATGATCCGGGTATATTTGACGCCTTCCAGGGTGGCTCCGACGCGAAGGCCAGCCTGGCCGAAGATCACGGCGATGACCGGGGCCAGTGAGGTGGTGGTTTCGGCGGCCAGAGTTTCTCCTCGGCCGGGCGTGGCATATTCGATGTTGGCACCCGCAGCGTAGCCGGGTGAGCGGCGGAACACTTCGAGCGATTCCGGGGTCATGAAGAACAACACGTGGCTGTACTGTTGTGCACCGATCTGCAGGCCACCAGAGGCCTTGGCCACCGAATAGTAGTCGATCGTGGCCCCGCCGACCCGCAGCGCGCCGCGCCCAAAGGCGCCGCCGATGCCGAGACCTGCTTCGGTGACCAGTGGCATGACCAGCAAGCCGCTGGATTTTGCCGCCAGATCCCGGGTCGCGGGATAATCGGCGTAAAGCTGCGACAGGGTGGTGTCGACGCGGGCGTCGATGGTTTGCGGGCCTTTGCCACCCACACCGTTGCCGCATGCGGCCACAAGAGAAGTCGCGCCCAGTGCGCCAAGCACATTGCGTCGGGTATATGTCATGGGATCTGCTCTTTCCGTCCGATGCCTGAAGGTCCGGCTTTTGCTGCCGGTTGACCCGCTTATACGCCGCTGCTGGCGCTTTGTCACCTCATGCAATGTGTCTGCGGCAGAGACCTGCGCGTCCGATCATCCAGTGGCTTGTTTCGGGAGGGTCTTTGCCTTGGCAACCGGGGCCGAAGCGCACAGTCAGACGGCTCAGCCGTTCAGAAGGCGCGCTGCGGCAGGGGCGAAATAGGTCAGGACACCGTCGCACCCGGCGCGTTTGAAACTCATCAGGCTTTCCAGCATGACCTTTTCGCCATCGACCCAGCCGCGTTCACCGGCGCCCGCGAGCATCGCGTATTCGCCCGAGACCTGATAGGCAAAGGTCGGTGCGCCGAACATGTCCTTGGCGCGGCGGCAGATGTCGAGATAGGGCATGCCCGGCTTGACCATCACCATATCCGCGCCTTCGGACAGATCTCGGTGAATCAGCCGCATCGCCTCATCCGCGTTGCCCGGGTCCTGCTGGTATGTCTTCTTGTCGCCTTTCAGCGCCCCTGACGCGCCAACCGCATCGCGGAATGGCCCATAAAAGGCCGAGGCATATTTCGCCGCATAGCTGAGCAACAGCACGTTCTGGTGGCCTTCGGACTCCAGCGCGCCGCGCAGCGCACCGATCCTTCCATCCATCATGTCCGAGGGGCCGATGATGTCGGCCCCGGCATCCGCCTGACTGAGCGCCTGTTTGACCAGTGCCTCCACCGTGCGGTCGTTCACGATCTCGCCATCTTCGACAAAGCCGTCATGGCCGTCGATGTTATACGGATCGAGCGCCACATCGGTCATCACGGCGATCTCCGGCACGGCGGATTTGATCGCGCGCGTCGCGCGGTTCGAGAGATTCTCCGGGTTCCAGGCTTCGGCGCAATCCTTGGTCTTGAGCGCGGGGTCGGTGTAGGGAAACAGGCAGATCGACGGAATCCCCAACCCATGCGCCATGCGCGCGGCGTCCACGACCTTGTCCACGGACAAACGCGACACGCCGGGCATGGAGGCAATCGGCTCTTCCACGCCTTCGCCGTCGCGCACGAACACCGGCCAGATGAAATCGGCGGGCGAGAGCGTTGTTTCCTGCACCAGTGCCCGAATGGCAGGCGTGCGGCGCAGACGTCTCAGTCGGAGGTCGGGAAAGGAGGCGGGGGCAGGGAGCATGTGGAACACCTTGTCTTTGGTGTTATTGGGTGACATGGAACGGTTTGCGTCACAAGCCCCCATTGCCTAGACGGGGGGCTTGACGGCATAAGGCACAAAACCCGGGGGCCGTGCAGGGCATCAACCGGAACAGGACACGGGCAAGCAGGAAAGAGCGGCGGTTTGGACTGGTACAGCAAGGTCTTCGAAGTGATCGACATGCGGTCCTTTTCGAACCTCTGGTTCTGGATTGTTCTGGCCTTTATCTGGTCATCGACGAGCCATTGGGTGTTGGGTGTTCCTTTCGACATGGTCGGTCGGGCGCAACGGCAAGGCGGTCAAGCGGCCAAGGACCTCGAAGATCTGGTGCGGATCAACACCAACCGGTTTCTCTACATCGTCGATGAATCGGGGCTCTGGCTGTCGGGGCTGTTGTCGGCCTTTCTGTCCGGGGCAGGCCTTTTGGGGTTCATGTATGACATCGAACTGGCGCAGGCGCTGTTCCTGCTGGGGCTGCCGATGACCCTCGTGGGGACTGCTGAGCGTTGCTTCGGCGCGGATGATCCGCGGCGGGGACAACGCGGGCGAGGGTCTGTGGCGCAGGATGCGGATCCACCGCATGATCACGCAGTTCATCGGGATCGTCTCGATCTTTGTGACGGCGCTTTGGGGCATGTTCCAGAACCTGTCCGCCACGGTTCTGTAACCGGGGTTGCCCGGGCAGATGTTATCCAAAGGCGCGCTGGCGCGCACAGGTTTTTTCCTGTGGTGCGTGATCGCCTTGATCGGGGCGTCGGCAGGTTTGCGGCACGCGAAAACCTCTCATGATGCTGTGGCAAGGCGAAACTCCGCCCGCGGACGGTTGACGGAAGCCGGTCAGCGGGCCATTTGAGCGTCCATGGCAGACCGGGTGATCATGGGCGGAACCCCCGAAGGGTTCGACGCACGACAAGTACAGGCAGAAATGACACGGGCCAAAGGGCCTGTGATCCATGTGGCGCGCGACGACAAGAGGCTGGCCGCGCTGCAGGCGGCGCTTGGGTTCTTTGCGCCCGAAGTGCCGGTGGTGGTCTTTCCCGCATGGGACTGTCTGCCCTACGACAGGGTATCGCCCAATGCGGATATCTCTGCGGCGCGGATGGCCACGCTTGCCGGGCTGGTGCATGGCATGCCGGAGCGGTTTGTCCTTTTGACCACGCTGTCTGCGGCGATGCAGCGGGTGCCCGCGCGCACGGTCCTGCGCGAGGCCGCCTTTTCGGCCCGTGTCGGCGACCGCGTGGACGAGGCCAGCCTGCGCAACTTTCTGGTGCGCATGGGATTTTCGCAATCGCCGACCGTGACCGAACCCGGCGATTACGCGATCCGGGGCGGCATCATCGACATCTTTCCGCCGGGTGAGGGCGGGCCTGTGCGGCTCGACTTCTTTGGGGATGTGCTGGACGGCGCGCGCCGCTTTGACGCGGCCACGCAGCGCACCACCGACAAGATGTCGCTGGTCGAATTGGCACCGGTGTCCGAAGTGATCCTCGACGACGCTGCGATCACGCGGTTTCGCCAGAACTACCGCATCGAGTTTGGCGCCGCCGGGACCGATGACCCGCTCTACGAGGCGATCAGCGCAGGGCGCAAACATCAGGGCGTGGAACATTGGCTGCCCTTCTTTCACCAGACGCTTGAGACCTTGTTCGACTATCTGCCCGGGGCTCCGGTGCTGCTGGACGACCAGCTGACGCCCGCCCGTATCAGCCGCTGGGACAGCATCGCCGACCAGTTCGACACCCGCCGCCACGCCATGTCGCAGAAAAAGACGCTGGGCAGCACGGTTTACAAACCTATCCCGCCAGAGACGCTGTACCTTGACGAAAGCGCATGGGACGCGGCCCTTCAGGCGCGCCGCCAAGTGCAGTTCCATCCCTTGCCGCAGGCCTCTGGCCCCGGTGTTGTGGATGCAGGTGGACGCATCGGGCGCAGCTTCTCACCCGAACGCCAACTGGAAAACGTCAGCCTTTTCGGGGCTCTGGTCGATCATGTTAAGGCAAAGCTCCACGATGGGCCGGTGGTCATTGCGTCCTACTCCGAAGGCGCGCGCGAAAGACTTACCGGGTTGATAGAGGACGAAGGCCTGTCCGAGGCGATCCCGATCAAGGACGGCAGCCGCATCGGCAAACGCGGGCTGCACCTTGTGGTCTGGTCGCTGGAGGCCGGGTTCGAGGCGCCTTGGGACGACCAGCGCATCACGGTGATCTCCGAGCAGGACGTGCTGGGCGACCGGCTGATCCGCCAACCCAAGAAGCGCCGCAAGGCCGAGAACTTCCTGACCGAAACCCAAAGCCTCAGCCCCGGTGACCTGGTGGTCCACGTCGACCATGGCATCGGCCGCTATCAGGGGATGGAGGTCGTCACTGCCGCAGGTGCCGCGCATGAGTGCCTCTTGCTGCATTATGCCGAAGGGTCAAAGCTTTACCTGCCGGTCGAGAACATCGAACTGCTGTCCAGATATGGCCATGACGAGGGGTTGCTGGACCGGCTCGGCGGCGGCGCATGGCAGGCCAAGAAGGCCAAGCTCAAGGAACGCATCCGCGAGATGGCCGACCGCCTCATCCGCATCGCCGCAGAGCGGGCCTTGCGCAAGGCACCGATCATGGATCCACCGCCCGGCGCCTACGAGAGTTTTTCCGCGCGCTTTCCCTACACGGAAACCGACGACCAGTTCAAAGCCATCCAAGATGTCATGGACGACATGCTCGCCGGGTTGCCGATGGACCGGCTGATCTGTGGCGACGTGGGCTTTGGCAAGACCGAAGTGGCCATGCGCGCAGCCTTTGTCGCGGCCATGTCCGGCGTGCAGGTGGCGGTGATTGCGCCCACCACGCTGCTGGCGCGTCAGCACCACAATTCGTTTGCCGAGCGGTTCCGCGGCTTTCCGATCCAGGTCGCACCACTCAGCCGGTTTGTTGGCAGCCGTCAGGCGGCCCTGACCCGCGATGGCATCTCGAAGGGCACGGTGGACATCGCCGTGGGCACCCATGCGCTGCTCGCCAAGGGCATTCGGTTCAACAACCTCGGCCTGCTGATCATCGACGAAGAGCAGCGGTTCGGCGTGCAGCACAAGGAGCGCCTCAAACAGATGCGGTCCGACATCCACGTGCTGACGCTCACGGCAACACCGATTCCGCGCACCCTTCAACTGAGCCTCACGGGCGTGCGCGATCTGTCGATCATTGGCACGCCGCCCGTCGACCGCCTGTCGATCCGCACCTATGTGTCGGAATTCGATCCGGTGACGATCCGCGAGGCGCTTCTGCGTGAACATTACCGCGGTGGGCAATCCTTTTACGTGGTGCCGCGCATTGCCGATCTGCCCGAAATCGAGGATTTCCTGAAGACCCAGATGCCGGAGATCACCTATGTGGTGGCCCATGGTCAGATGGCCGCCGGGGAACTAGACGACCGGATGAACGCCTTTTACGATGGCAAGTTCGACGTGCTTCTGGCCACCACCATCGTCGAATCCGGTTTGGACATTCCAACGGCCAACACGATGGTCGTGCACCGCGCGGATATGTTCGGCCTCAGTCAGCTGTATCAGATCCGGGGCAGGGTGGGCCGGTCCAAGACGCGGGCCTATTGCTACCTGACGACAAAGCCGCGGGCCAAGCTGACCGTCACCGCCGAAAAGCGCCTGCGCGTGTTGGGGGCCATCGATACGCTGGGGGCCGGGTTCAGCCTTGCCAGTCAGGATCTGGACATTCGCGGGGCTGGCAATCTTCTGGGCGAAGAGCAATCAGGCCAGATGCGCGACGTGGGATACGAGTTGTACCAGTCCATGCTGGAAGAGGCGATCGCCAAGATCAAGGCCGGCGAGTTGTCCGGCCTCTCGGATGACGACGGGCAATGGGCGCCCCAGATCAACCTTGGCGTGCCCGTCCTCATCCCCGAGGACTACGTGCCGGATCTCGATGTGCGCCTTGGGCTTTACCGCCGTCTGTCGGGGCTGACGACCAAGGTTGAACTCGAAGGGTTTGCCGCGGAACTCATTGACCGCTTTGGGAAATTGCCGCGTGAGGTGAACACGCTTTTGCTGGTGGTCCGGATCAAGGCCATGTGCAAACGCGCGGGTATTGCCAAGCTGGACGGCGGACCGAAGGGGGCAACCGTGCAGTTTCACAACGACAAGTTCGCCTCGCCGCAGGGGCTGGTGGCCTTCATCAACGCGCAGGATGGGATGGCAAAGGTCAAGGACAACAAGATCGTGGTGCGCCGCGACTGGAAGCGCGACAAGGACAAGATACAGGGGGCCTTTGCCATCGCGCGCGATCTGGCAGAACATGCGGGCGTGCTGAAGAAACGCAAGGCAAGCGCGTGACGGGATGGCGGCGATTCTTCGTGTCCCGGGCCAGCTTGGCGCGGTGTCATCTGCCGCGGGCCCTGTCCGTTGTTGCAGTGCTGGTTTTGGGGGTCACGGCGGCCGTTGCGTCTGACACGCGATTGGTGGATGGCCCGGTCTTTGTGGCGCCGCTGTCCGGGGTCGGCAAAGTCAGTACGATTCTCGATCCGGGACCGGGCCGCGTGATGACGGGGCTGTCCTTTGGCGCGGCGGAAGACGGCGTATGCCTTTTGGAGCTGTCACATCGCGCGCCGGATGGTCCAAGGGCCGACGCATTGCGCAAAGAGCTTTGTCGCGGAACGCGCGCAACCGCCACGGCCTTTGACAGCCGAAAGACGATTCGGGTGCCAGTGGGACAGGCGGTGACGGCTGTTGCGGTATGCCTTGACCGCAGTGGATCGCGGCTCGAGGGCATCGCGCTGTCGACCTTGCCGGACTATTGCGTTGCGGATCCAAAGCTTTGGTCCGAACGCGAAACTGGCCTGCCGTTTCGCCTGCGGGTGCAGACAAAAGACGGCTTCTTGCGCCCGCCTTACAGCTACGCGCGGCCCTGTACCTCGGGCGTGGTCCTGCGCACGCTGTCGGATGCCCGACCGGGGTGCAAGGCATGGCAAGCCAAGTCAGCGTGCCCAAGCAATCATGCGGTGACGGGGCTTATCGTTGCGACGGATCAGGCGCATCGCGGGGCAACGGCCATCACGGGACTGGCCGTCCGGTGCCAGGAAATTGAGACGGATCACTAGAACAGTCGGGGCGCGTGCCGTCTGGGCCTCGTCTGGGCGAATATTTGGATGGGACGCCAACGCGGACCTCCCCCGCCATGTCGTCAGATGCACGCATTTGGTCGAAGGTCGGGCAGGGTGGGAAAGGCGTTTCTAGCAAACCTTTGGTGTCTTGCGACCGAGGGCGTCAGGTATTCCTGACTGTGCCGGACGGCCTTTTCCTGCGAAAACGGCCCTAGGAAACGACAAAGGGCGCCCTGACAGGCGCCCCTCACACAGACCGATGATGACCGGTTTACGCCCCCCAGCTGCGCACAGGGCCACAATCCATATGTACGAAGTTGGACCCAGAATAGCGACCGACACCACCCGCCTTGCAGGCGGCCGCGGCGCGGGCAATCTGTGTGACAGAGCGCGAGGTCAATCGCAGGTCCGCTGCTTGACCCCGCAAATGACGCGAGTTTTTCGCAACGCCGGAAGAGCGCGACCGCAGCATCGCGTTGGTCTTTGGGCTGCGGTAGCCGGAAATCAGAATATAGGGTTCGGTGCACTCCATCAGACGGTGAGACGCCGCCATCAGGTCAACCGTGCGCGTGTCGATGGATTTCACATCATTCGTGCGCCAGTCGCGCATGAAGAAGTTCACCTCGCGGATCGCATCCTTGAGATACTGGCCCTCGACCCAGTAGATCATGTCGATGCGTTCGCCGGTCCGGCCGGAGTACATGCGGATGCGGCGGATATCGCCACTTCCACGCAAGAGCCCCGCGGCCTTGGAATAGGTCGGAGCCGCCGCAACTGCGGTCGCTGCAAAAGCGCCCAGGATACCCCGGCGCGTAACACTGCCCGTTTCAAAATCTGCCATGCTCTGCGCGCCTGTCCCGTGGTCGCTCGTGGTGCCGTTGCCTACGGCGTCATCATCTCAGTCGATGCAGCGTGCACCGTTCTGCACGTCGCATGTGACCAGAAGAGTGTTAACATTCCAGCTTGTCTGCGTGCTGGTCTAAGCCCTTCAAATCACGTGGTCCCTGACATCTATCCCCAGATGTCAGCGTTTGTATGGCACGAATCGGGCGATGAAAAAAGACTGATTTGTAATGTGTTTCCCGGATCAAGGGGGAATGGGCAGGAAGCTGCGCACCCAAAAGGCCTGTGTTGAAATGGCATCACGGGTGTGGCTTTTTTGCCGTCAAGGGCGCCGGGCCGGGCCTGTCTCAATTGTGAATGGACAGCGCTAGCCCATTGTCAGACAACTTCAAATCAGGGGTGGATGTTTTGTATGAGGGATAGAAAATGATGCTGACCAACTCCAGGGCCAAGCTGCGGGCCCTGCTGCTGGCCACCGCGCTCGGGGCTTCGATGACCGGGGCCGCTGTGGCGGAGGACGGGTTTTCCTTCAAGGTAACCGCCTACAAGCAGGCGGTGGCGGAGACGCTGGGGGAGGATGACGGTATTGCCGCATTCTATCGCGCCCGCGGGTTCGAACCGATCTGGACCGGCGCAGGCGCCGAAGACCAGGCACGTCGACAGGCCCTGATCGAATCGTTTTCCATGGCAGATGTGCACGGCCTGCCAGCCGCGCGCTTTGACGCACAGGCCCTGACGCGGCGCATGGCGCAAGCGCGCACGGGGCGCGAGCGTGGCCTGCTGGAGGTTGAGCTGTCGCGCGTCTACCTCAGCTTTGCCCATGCCTTGCAGTCCGGCGTGCTGGAAGATCCCAGCCGCGTGATCTCTGACATCAAGCGCGACCTGCCGCGGCGACCCGATGAGGTCCTGCTGTCACGCCTGACCACGGAAGATCCGATCGCGGTTTTCCGCAGCCTTGTGCCTTCCAGCCCGGAATACACCCGGCTGATGCGCGCCAAGCTGAAGCTGGAGCACAAGATCGCCCATGGCGGTTGGGGCGCGACGGTGCCCGCCTCAAAGCTGGAACCGGGGCAAAGTGGCAATGCCGTGGTCGCATTGCGCAACCGGCTTGTGTCCATGGGGTACATGGCGCCCTCGCTCAGCATGCGTTTTGACGAACGCATGGGCGCCGCTGTGCGGCTGTTTCAGGAAAACCACGGGTTGGAGCCGGACGGCGTCGCCGGGGCGACCACCATGGCGCAGATCAATGTGGCACCGGAAAAACGGCTGCAGCAGGTCATGGTCGCCATGGAGCGCGAGCGTTGGCTCAACCTGCCCGAGGGTCGCGGCAAGCGGCACGTGCTGGTCAACCTCGTGGACTTCCACGCACGCATCATCGATGACGAAAAGCTGACCTACAAGACGCGCTCCGTGATCGGTCATCAGGACCGCGACCGCCGCACGCCGGAGTTTTCCGACGTCATGGAGCACATGGTGATCAACCCGTATTGGTATGTGCCGCGCTCGATCATTGTCGGGGAATACCTGCCGCTGCTTCGGTCCAATCCGGGCGCCGTCGGGCATCTGGACATCATCGACTCGCGCGGGCGAGTCGTTGGGCGTGGCCAGGGGTTCGGGCAGTATTCCGGGCGGACCTTCCCGTTTTCGATGCGGCAGCGACCGGGACCGAAGAACGCGCTTGGCAGCGTGAAATTCATGTTCCCGAACCGCTACAACATCTACCTGCATGACACGCCCTCGCAGGATCTGTTCAGCCGCGCCGTTCGGACCTTCAGCCATGGCTGCATCCGTCTCGATGATCCGCATGACTTTGCTTATGCGCTGCTGGCTGTTCAGCATGACGATCCGGTGAATTACTTCCAGTCGATCCTGCGCTCTGGTCAGAACACGAAGGTGCCTCTGGTGGAGCCCGTTCCCGTGCACCTGATCTACCGCACGGCCTTCACCCAGGCCAAAGGACATATGAATTACCGGGCCGATGTCTACGACCGTGACGGACTGCTGTGGCGCGCGCTGCAGAACGAAGGCGTGCGCCTGACCACCGGGCAGCGCAGTTAAGACGCACGGCACGGTTTGACGCGAAAGGCGCGCCTCCCTTGGGGCGCGCCTTTTTCGTTTGGAGAGCTTGAGGTCATCTGGCAGAACAGAGCGTGTGGAGAGCGCGTGCACCGGGCCACGCGCGCGACGTGCCCCTGCAGGATCGTCACAAATCGGCGAGCTGACGACGAAGGGCGCTGTTGAAATCATCCCTCTCCCTACCGCCCTTCATCCTTGGGCGATTCGGAAAAGATTCAGTTACTTCGTGTCGTCATGATCCGAAATCCGCACGTCTGGTCCGTCACCGCCGATCCGTCGTCTCGGGATAGCAAACGCGGTTCCGCGTTGGATCCGAAGCCACGAAAAAGGGGACGGTCTCCCGTCCCCTCCGCGTCACGCGCAGGCCTTTCACCGGCCCCTGACGTCAGGCGCTGCGCCGACGGCGTCCGCCGCGGCGACCGCTGACAGCGCCATCCGCGCCTTCGCCGGGAGGCTTGTTGAAACGGATCCATTCCCCGCCATGCGGGTCGTTGTTGGTCAGCAGGTTGGCGGCGCGAATGGCCTCCATCTCCTTGCCCGGGCGCGCCTTGGTCGAGCCCATGCCAAAGAGGCTGACGAAGGTCTCGTCATCCATGTCCTCGGGCAGGATCACGCCCTTTGCCAGCACTTCGGCCTTCTTTTCCTCGATCTTCTTCTGGTTGATGGGCAGCGCCACAGGGTTCATGATCGCAGAGGTCATGCCTGCGCCCATCGCCATCGGCAGGAAGGCATTGTTGATCCCGTGCCGGTTCGGCAAGCCGAAAGACACGTTCGACGCGCCACAGGTGGTGTTCACGCCCAGTTCTTCGCGCAGCTTGCGCACGAGGGCAAACACCTGCTGGCCCGCCGTGGCCATGGCGCCAATCGGCATGACCAGCGGATCGACAACGATGTCATGCGGCGCGATGCCGAAATCTGCGGCCCGCTCGACGATCTTCTTGGCGACCGCAAAGCGCACCTCGGGATCCTCGGAAATGCCGGTGTCGTCGTTGGAGATCGCGACGACCGGCACGTTGTACTTCTTGACCAGAGGCAGGATCGCTTCCAGTCGTTCTTCTTCGCCGGTGACGGAGTTCAGCAGCGGACGGCCCTGCGCCGCCTCCAGCCCGGCTTCCAATGCGCCCGGCACGGAACTGTCGATGCACAGCGGCACTTCGACCAGCCCTTGCACCAGCTCCACAATCGAGCGCATCAGCGGCGGCTCTGTCTCATTTGGGTTGGGGTTGGAATTGTAGACCACGCCCGCGTTGATATCGAGAATGGTCGCCCCGCTGGCCACCTGCGCCAGCGCATCCCTTTCCACGGTCGAGAAATCGCCCGCTTCCAGTTCGGCCGCCAGCTTCTTGCGCCCGGTGGGATTGATCCGCTCTCCGATCACGCAAAACGGCTCGTCAAAGCCGATCACGGCGGTTTTCGTTTTGCTCTCGACGATGGTGCGAGTCATGAAAGGTCTCCTGTCAGGCGCGAGAGGATCACCTCAAGCGCGGGGTCACTGAAATCGGCGAGGGTTTCCCAGGCGCCATTGGCGCGCAGGTCCCGGTCACCGAGAGAGGATCGGATACCCACCGCATAAGCGCCGGATTGCGCCGCGGCGCGCATGCCGGAGGGGCTGTCCTCGAAGGCGAGGCAATTTTCCGGGGCGACGTCCAACTGGCGCATCGCCTCGAGATAAGGTTCGGGGTCCGGCTTGCCACGTGCGCATTCCTCGCCAATGACCACCGTGGAAAAGGCGTCGCGCAAGCCGATGGCCTCCAGCATGCAATCGGCATTGGCGCGCATGGCATTGGTGACCACGGCGAGCGCCCAACCTTCTTCGACGGCCAGTCGGATCAACCCTTCGGCGCCGGGCATGGCGGGGCTGGGGTGGGGCAGGCGGCGGCGGAACTCGGCTTCCTTTTCTTCGGACATGGCATCGGGGTCGACGCGACCCGGCAGCAGCTCTCGGAACACGTCCTGATTCAGGCGCCCATGCACATGAGACATGTAGAACGCCTCCGTCACATCGATCCCATAGGGCGCCATCATGTCGACAAACACCGCCATATGGATCGCGTCGGAATGGATCAGCGTGCCGTCGAGGTCAAAGAGCAGCGCAGGCCGGGTCATCCCCCCAGCGCAGGTCGCGTCGCCGCGCCGCCGTTCTCGATCGCCCAGTTGGCATTGGTCTTGATGCCGCCCAGCGGAAAGAAGTGCACGCTCTCAATGCCGAAATCCGGATTGGCGGCCTTGTGCGCCGCCAGTTCGTTCAGCACCTCGGTGGGCTCATAAGGCAACAACAGCTTTGTCACATCCATCGCGCGCTTCTGCAGCACCTTCAGCGAGGCACCCACACCGCAGGCAATGGCGAATTTGATCAGCGTCTGAAGCTTTGCCGGACCGGCAATGCCGATGTGAACGGGCAGGGTGATGCCCTCGGCGTTCAGGCGATTGACCCAGTCGATGATCGGCCCGGCCTCAAAGGCAAACTGCGTGGCCATCGCCATCTGTGCATCGGTCCGCTCTGAGAACCCCTGCTTCCAGCGCAGCGCCTCCATGACCAGCGCATCGCCACCGTTCGGGTCGATGTCGCGGTTGCCCTCCGGGTGCCCGGCCACGTGCAGCCGCTTGAACCCGGCCTTGTCGAACAGCCCCGTCTCCAGCAGTTGCATGGACGCGTGAAAGGCGCCATGCGGCTCGGACACGCCACCGGCCAGCAGCAGCGCCTGGTCCACGCCTGCCTCGCCCTGGTACATCGCGATCCAGTTCTCCAGTGTCGCGGCGTCCTTGATGATGCGGGCAGGGAAATGCGGCATCACCGGGTAGCCCGCCTCGGACAGGCGTTTGGCCGTGGCGACCATTTCCTCGATCGGCGTGCCCTCGATATGGGCAATGTAGACGCGCGTGCCCTCGGGCAGCAGGGCGCGGAAATCCTCGACCTTGGCCGCGGTGCGCGGCATGACCTCGATCGAATAGCCCTGCAAGAAGGCCTCGAGTGCCCCCGCATTGCCGGAGGGCGCCGTCTGGGTGTCGCGCTTGCGGAAGTTGAGCAGAGCCATGAGAGCCTCCTTCAAGGTCATTGAGCCTGGGTGTCAGGCACCGTCGCGGTGGGCGCCTCGGCCCAGCCATTGTTGGCGATCAGCGCCTTCAGACGCTCCTGGTCGTAGTCGCGGTCCAGCGCCTCGGCCGCCGCGCGGGCCGCGTCCTGCGCATCCCCTTCGACACTGCCCGAGGGGGCCTTGCGCCACTCGGCGAGGTAATCATCGGTCTCGGCGGCACCGCTTTTCATGGCGGCCCGGTCAATGGCCTGTTCAAAGCGTTCGGGCAACTGCGCCTTGGCCCCGCGCCGGCCCTTGCCGACGATGACCTGGGCCGGAATGTCGCGCCAGTACACGATGGTCAGATCCGCCATGATGATTCCTCTCTAAGCACTGCACGTTGGTACCCGCGGTCGCCGCGCGGCTTGCGTCGGTTTTCGACGACTGACGCGTCAACTGCGACCTCTTGGCGCTTTCCCGCCATGACAAATAGCTAAGCCTTCCGTGGCCCGAGGCCAAGCCATCTGAAACCTCAAAGTTTTCAGCAGAAAGATGAGGTTCCTTAAGGTTTTGGCGCCACAGTCCCCGCGGGGGCGCAGAGCGGTCAGTCGGAGGGTGGCATGCCAGATCAAGGCAAGCGGCAGCAACAGGCGCAACACAAAGCAAGGGCGCGCGCCGATGTGATCACGCTGCCAGCGCACCGGATCGCCTATGCCGCCCTGCCCAAGGCCGGGTGCACGTCGGTCAAGCAGGCGCTGGCCGGGATCGATCCGCGGGTGGATCTGCGCGCGCTGGACATAAGCGATGTGACCACATGGCACCGGCTTTATCCCACGGCGCGCTATCATGCGCCCAGTTGGCGGCGCGTGGCGGATCACTGGCGCTTTTGCGTGGTGCGCGATCCGGCCCGGCGGCTGATCTCGTGCTATACCGACATCGTGGTCAAGCGCGGTGCCTTGCGCAACAGTCCGCGCCTGCGCGCCTCCGGCCTGCCGTTGATGCCCGACCCCGACACCTTCTTTCAACTGTTGGACGGGTATCGCCAGCAGTCGTCTCTGGTGCGCAACCACGTCTTGGGCGCGCATGTCTACCTTGGCCCCGATCTTGCTGGCTTTGATCGTGTCTACCGGACCTCTGACCTTGCCTGGCTTGGGGACGACCTGACAGAGCGCAGCGGTCAGACCGTGACCCTGCCACACAGCAATCCCAGCGCGCGCGCGACCCGCCTGCGCCTCGAGACGCTGCAGGACGCCACGCTGGACCTGCTGCGCCCCTTCCTTGACCAAGAATATGCCTTTCTTGCAGGGCTCTACGCGAACCCGCTGGGGCCACGCCGTCATGACGCTTGCGCGATCCCCGCTGCGCGCGTATCGTGATTGTCAAGTTGAATTAGAAAGAGGCGCGAGATCATGGCGCCCAAGCGTCCCAAGGCCGCGGACGCTTTCCCGAGACCGGTTGAGAGTACCGCGCCCGAAAACCCCGATCCAAACGCGCTCTATGCGGCGTTGGACCTGGGAACAAACAGTTGTCGTATGTTGGTTGCCCAGCCAAAGGGCAGTCAATTCCATGTTGTAGACAGTTTTTCCAAATCCGTTCAGCTTGGTCATGGGCTGGAGAAATCCGGCCGGTTGAGCCGGACCTCCATGGGCCGTACCGTCAGCGCCCTGCGTGTGTGCCGCCAAAAGATCGAGCGCCACAACGTCAAACGCATGCGTCTTGTCGCAACGGAGGCCTGCCGCAGGGCCAAGAACGCCCGCGACTTCATCCGCCATGTGCGCCGTGAGACCGGGCTCACGCTGGAGATCATCCAACCCGAGGAAGAAGCCCGCCTCGCGGTCATTTCCTGCGCGCCGCTGGTCTCCACCAAGACGGAGCAGCTTCTGGTTGTGGATATCGGCGGGGGGTCCACGGAACTGGTCTGGATCGACCTCAGCTCCGTTGAGCCGCGCGAGCGGCCGCGGGCGATCATGCGGCTGCACGCCGGGTTCCACACCACGGACAGCCCCTTTCCCACCGCCAAGGTCGTGGACTGGATCTCTGTGCCTCTGGGCGTGGCGACGCTGCGGGATCAGTTTTCGGACGTGTCCGACGACGCGGCGCGCTATGCGCTCATGAGCTGGTATTTCGAGGAAAATCTCGCCGATTTTGCGCCCTATCAGGACGAACAGGCGCGCGAAGGGTTCCAGATCGTGGGCACCTCCGGGACGGTGACAACCGTGGCGGCCTCGCACCTCGGGTTGCGGCGCTACGACCGCACCAAGGTGGATGGGCTGCGCATGTCCTCCGATCAGATCGAGGCGGTGATCCAGCGCTATCTCGATCTTGGTCCCGCAGGCCGTCGGCGCGACCCGCGAATCGGTCCCGACCGGCATGCGCTGATCATGTCAGGCTCCGCGATCCTGCAAGCTTTGCTGCGTCTGTGGCCGACCGACCGGTTGTCCGTCGCGGACCGAGGCCTGCGCGAGGGGCTGCTTTATGCACAGATGTCTGCGGATGGCGTGTTGGAGGATGGACCGCTGTAACATCCCCGCGGTGACGCCCCGGCGCCGCTTTTGAACAACAGTTGGCCTGCCTGTTGGGCAATCCGGCGCCGAATGGGGCCTTCGCCCGGCCCGGGCCTTGACCTTCGCCCCTTGCAATGGCCATGAGGGCGATCACCCCGGACCTGCGCGGCGGATCCTGTTCCGGCCCCCGATACAGCGCGGAGACATTCGGACCGAAGGCAGCGCGGCCCCACGAGACACGGGTCAACCAGACACGGACCGGCAACCGGACCAACGGCAAGGCGACAGACACGATGGCGAAGGACCCAAAGAACTCTTCCGGTCGCGGACAGCGCGACCTCAAGGTCAAGGTCAAGACCGCGCGCGGGCGCAAGCTGTCGTCAACGCTCTGGCTGGAACGGCAACTCAATGACCCCTATGTCAAGCGCGCGCGGCTGGACGGCTACCGCGGGCGCGCCGCCTACAAGATCCTCGAAATCGACGACAAGTTCCGCTTTCTGGTGCCGGGCGCACGGGTCGTGGATCTTGGCAGCGCACCGGGCGGCTGGAGCCAGGTCGCCGCGCGACGGGTCAATGCGCTGGGGGACAAGCCGGGCAAGGCGATCGGGCGCGTGCTGGGCGTGGATCTGCAGGCGGTGGACCCGATCGCGGGCGCTGACCAGCACCAACTTGATTTCATGAGCGACGGCGCCGATGAAAAGGTCAAGGCTTGGCTGGGCGGAACGGCTGATGTGGTCATGTCGGACATGGCTGCCGCCGCCTCCGGTCACAAGCAGACAGACCACTTGCGCATCATTGCGCTCTGCGAAGCGGCGGCGGAACTGGCCTTTGATGTGCTCGACCCCGGCGGAACCTTCGTGGCGAAAGTGCTCGCAGGGGGCGCTGAGGGCAGTTTGCAACACGTGCTCAAGCAACGGTTTGCCAAGGTGATCAATTTCAAGCCACCGGCCAGCCGCGCGGATTCATCGGAAAAATACGTGGTTGCCAGCGGATTTCGCGGCTGACGCCCCGGGGCGCGCGCCCGGTAACGGCTGTCAGGCGAGCCGCCTGTGGGGGGCGGACAGACCCACCCACCATGGTCTGAGGCAAGGAACCCCCGCCTGTCGTCAGGCCTTCGCGGGCGATGTGCCCGACACTGTCACGGGCACCGGCACCTGCGGCAAGGTCCATTCGCCCATCAGCGCATCCCACCGGCGCTGGATCCTGTCCCACCAGATGTCCCCACGCGTCAGACGCGGTCGGTCAAGCGAGGCCACCGCCGTGGCGCGAATGATCTGGACGTCCGCCTCGCTCAGCCCCGGATCCGGCCGCCGAGGGGCAGGCTCAAGGGGGTCCCCCGCGGCTTCGTTTCGGTAAAGCGCAAACAGTTTGGCATGGCTGCTGCGTCGCGCACTGGGCGCGGTCAAGGAGGAGATCGGTGTCATGGGCAGCGTTCCGGCAAGAGACAATCCTGATACAGACATCTTTCGCTAAGAAAGCGGGCGGATCTCGGTGCCAAACTATGGCCTAAATGCGGCAATTCAGGCAGGTTTGACGCAGGACGCGGCCCCGCTTGGGGCAAAGGAGGGGCGATGGCGGTTATCTTGTGTTACGGCGACAGCAACACCCACGGCACGGCGCCGCTCAAGGCGTTGGGCGCGCAGGACCGCCACCCCCGGGGGGCGCGCTGGCCTGACGTGATGGCGGAGGCGCTGGGAGAGGACCACGAGGTCATCGCCGAAGGGCTGCCCGGACGCACAACCGTGCATGACGATGTGATCGAGGGCGGCATGCGCAACGGGCTGACGGTGTTGCCCGCGGTTCTGCATTCGCACCGGCCCATCGACCTGATGGTCCTGATGCTGGGCACCAACGACCTGAAAGTCCGGTTTTCCGTGACCTCTTGGGAAATTGCCCGCTCGGTCGAACGATTGGCACTGACGGCCAAGGCCGAGGGTGTCGTGCGCGACGTGATGATCATATCGCCAGTGCCGGTGATCGAAACCGGGGTATTGGCGCCGGTCTTTGTCGGCGCGCAGGCCCGGCAGATCGGCCTGACAGAGGCGCTTGCCGAAGGGGCGGCGCGCCTTGGATTTGGCATGTTCGACGCTGGCAGCGTGGTGCATGTGTCCCCCGTGGATGGCGTTCATTGGGAGATGGACGCCCACCGCGCCCTTGGGCAGGCCCTCGCGCCCGCCGTTCTGGCGCGGCTGCCGTGAAGGCAACCACCCTTGTGGCGTTGGCGGCTGTCCTGCTGACCCTTGGATGCACCGAGCCCCTGCAAGAAAGCCCCAGCTTGCCGCTGCGCAACCCGACCGCGCCGGTGGCCTCGCAGGCCAATGTGACCCCCGACCGGTTGACTGGCGCGTGGACCATCGTTCTGGGGGGCGGCGTGCCGGATGGGGCCACGCTGACCTTTGACGCAGCGGCCATGCAATTGGGGGCCGAGACCCGCGCGCTGCGCTTTGAAGGGCAGGGGCGCTTTGTCTGGGGCACCTCCCGGCTGTGGGTGCATTGGATGGATGCGGACAACCGCACCGCGGCCATTGGCGACCCGGGAGGCGCGTGGTTTGCCATCATCGACCGCGCAGGCCTGCCCCGGGAACGGCTCAACGCCGCGCGCGAGATCCTTGATTGGTACGGGTATGACGTGGACCGTCTCACGCCCTGAAGGCTGCGGCCTGGCCTGCCCACGCATGCGGTGCATTGACCCCATACCCGCACCCCCCGCAAAATACGTCCCTTGACCAGACCTGGCCCCGGGTCGCCTGACGCCCGCATTTGACGCTTTGAGACCAGACGGGCCCGCGGGTTTGCCTCTTGGTCTGGCGGGACGCATGGCGTAACCCGACGCTGGCACAGATTGGAGAGCGAGTCACATGAACAAGACAGCGGCGATCATCGGTGGGGGCGTGATCGGCGGCGGCTGGGCCGCCCGTTTTGCGTTGATGGGCTGGAATGTGCGGGTCTTTGATCCCGACCCGGAAGCGGAGCGCAAGATCAGCGAAGTCATGGATGGCGCGGCGCGCGCCTTGCCGATGCTCTTTGAGGCGCCGATGCCCCTTCGGGGACAGATCACTTTTCACAGCGATCTGGCGGAGGCCGTCACCGGCGCCACCTACATTCAGGAAAGCGTGCCGGAGCGGCTGGACCTCAAACAGAAGGTCTACGCCGGGATCCAGGCGGCCGCGCCCGATGCGGTGCTGGCCTCTTCGACCAGTGGGTTCAAACCCTCTGAGCTGCAGGCAGGTGCCCCCGCGCCCGGGCAGATCGTCGTCGCACACCCCTTCAACCCGGTCTACCTGCTGCCGCTGGTGGAACTGGTGCCCGGCGCCGCCACGGACACCACGATCGAGACCGCCCGCGCCGTGCTGCGCGATATCGGCATGTATCCTCTGCATGTGCGCAAGGAAATCGATGCCCATATCGCGGACCGGTTCCTTGAGGCCGTCTGGCGCGAGGCGCTCTGGCTGGTCAAGGACGGTATCGCCACGACCGAAGAGATCGACGATGCGATCCGCTATGGCTTTGGCTTGCGGTGGGCGCAGATGGGTCTGTTCGAGACATACCGCGTGGCTGGCGGCGAAGCGGGCATGCGCCACTTCATGGCGCAATTCGGTCCGGCGCTGAAATGGCCATGGACCAAGCTGATGGACGTGCCGGAGTTCACCGAAGAGCTTGTCGATCTCATCGCCGACCAATCGGACGCCCAGTCCGGCGCCCATAGCATCCGTGAACTGGAACGCCTGCGCGACGACAACCTCGTGGCCATCCTGCGCGCGCTCAAGGGGCAGAATGCGGCGGCGGGCGCGCTGATCCTTGAACATGACGCGAGGCTGCGCGCGCCCCTGATCGAGGACGTGCCGCTGGTCACCATGCGCCGCGTGGTGCCCGTCGACTGGACGGATGTGAATGGCCATATGAACGAGGGGCGCTACGGGCAGGTCTTCTCTGACGCCTCGGAGGAACTCATGGCCCATGTGGGGGCCGACCGGGATTACATTGCCGCGGGCAACAGCTATTTCACGGCGGAAACCACGATCAAGTACCTCTCGGAAACCCACGCGGGCGAGGCCGTCTATGTCGAGACGCGCGTGGTGCAGGGCGAGGGCAAGAAACTGCGCCTCTGGCACGAGATGAAGCGCGCGGCGGATCATCAGATGCTGGCAACCTGTGACCAGTTCCTGCTGCATGTCTCGCTTGAGACACGGCGATCCTGCCCGCCGCTGCCAGAGGTGGCAGCCGCAGTCGAACGCCTTGCCGCAGCGCATGCGGAGACGACCAATGGATAAGCGTGCTTTTCTGTCCGACCTCTTTCATGCGGCAGTGGGGGCTGCCGACCCGATGCAGGCGCTGGCCGATGTCTTGCCGCCAAAGCCGCCGGGCCGGACCGTTGTCGTGGCACTTGGCAAGGGGGCGGCGCAGCTTGCCGCCGCGTTCGAGACGCTTTGGCAGGACCCCGTGGAGGGGGTCGTGGTCACGCGTTACGGCTATGCCGCGCCCTGCCGTCATCTGAAAGTGCTCGAGGCCTCTCATCCCGTGCCGGACGCGGCGGGACTTGCGGCCACGCAGGCGATGTTCGACGCGGTTGCCGGGCTGACGCCTGCGGATCTGGTGGTGGCGCTGATCTGTGGCGGCGGCTCGGCGCTGCTGCCCGCCCCGCCCGAAGGGCTGGACCTCGCCGATGAACAGGCCCTGAACGAGGCGCTTCTGGCCTCCGGTGCGCCGATCGGCGTCATGAACGCCATCCGCAAGCATGTCAGCGGGATCAAGGGCGGTCGCCTTGCTGCGGCAGCGCATCCCGCGCGCGTGGTCAGCCTTGTTGTCTCTGACGTGCCGGGGGATGACCCGGCGCAGGTGGCCTCTGGCCCGACCGTGCCGGACTGGGTGACGCAAGAGGACGCGCTGTCCATGATCGAAACGCGAAACATCGTTTTGCCGGAAAAGGTTATGGCGCATATCGCAAGTGATGCGTCTGCCGCGCCAAGCCCGGTCGACAGCTGTTTCGAAGACAATGTCGTGCGCGTTGTTGCCTCCGCCCGGTTGTCGCTGGAGGCTGCCGCGGCGCAATGTGAGGCGCAGGGGATTCGCGCCGCCATCCTGTCCGACGCGATTGAGGGCGAGGCCGCAGATGTGGGCGCTGTGCATGCAGCACTGGCCCGTGAAATCGCCCTGCGCAACCGTCCGTTCAAGGGGCCCGTGGTCCTGCTTTCAGGCGGTGAGACGACAGTGACCCTGCGCGGCACACCCGGTCGCGGCGGGCGCAACACGGCCTTTCTGATGGGCTTGGCCGCGGGCATCGAGGGCTTGCCTGTCGTGGCGCTGAGCGCGGATACGGACGGCATCGACGGCAGCGAGGACAACGCCGGGGCTTTTGTCGATGGCAGCAGTTTCGCGCGCTTGCGCGCGGCAGGTCAGGATCCGCGCGGCTTTGTTCAGCGGCAGGATCCCTTTGGCGCATTCGACCTCTTGGGGGATGTTTTCTCCACAGGTCCGACGGGGACAAATGTGAATGATTTCCGGGCGATCCTCGTCGATCCTCAACTGTAGCCTGAGACCGCCGGGTCAGGTCGGGCCATAGTCATAGCCAAGCTGGGCCTCGCGCTGAAGGTCCAGTTCCTGTCGCAGGAAAGCGAGATCTGCCGGAGCAATCTCGGTTGGGGTGTCAGGCCGCGTTGGCGTCGCGGACAGAAACTTCGCGCCGAGGCGTTTGAACACGGGGCGGTAGGCCCCGGTGGGCATGGAAAGATCAAGCCCGCTGTGCAGCGCCGCGAGAAACCCCTCGGGGTCGGCTTGGACGCGCTCCATCTGGCAGAAGACCAGCGCGCATCCTCTTTGAAAATAAGACAAAAGCCCGTCCAGCTTGGCCTGCCGCAGGGCAAACAGATTTGCAAAGGGCAGGCCGGTGATGGGGTGCCGGTCGTGTTGCAGGGGCGCGCCCTGTCCGCCAAGCTCCGCCACTTGCGGGAAATAGCGCTTGCGGTCCGCAATGGTTCGCCACTCTGCCCGCAGGAAGTCCGGGTAGGGCAGCGCCTGCACATCGGCTGGGCAATGCCAGGGCTTGGCATGCATCGACAGGCTCCAGGCGCGCGCATCGCGCACGGCGCAAACCACCACCACGTCATGCGGAATGGCGGTCATATGCGGAAACCCATGCTTCCATCCCAGCGTTTCGATCGGGGTGAGCCCGCTGTTGCGGCCAATCAACCGCTTGACGAAATTGGTGCCGGAGGACCGCTCACCAAACACTTGAAAGCGGCGCGCTGGCACTGTGCCTGCCCTGATGTGCCAACCCGTGGACGCAAACCCGTCGGGGATCATAGCTGCCTCATTGGTTTTTCTGCAGCTTACCGCAATCCCCACCGGGGTGCGAAGGTGTTTTTCTGCGCCTCGCGCGCGCGGCACCGAACGCGACAATGAACGCGGCAATCGTTTCCGTCGGATCGATTGTTGCCCGCTCCCTACCACCCTCCATCCTTGAGCGATTCGGAAAACAAATCCGGAACAAGATCCGGATTTCTCAGGGACAGAGTGTCGCAAACCCGCGCGAGCCAAGGCAGAAACATCCGCGGCTTGTGTCGTGCAGATTGCATTCTCAAACGCCGCGCAATGCGTTACCCTGTCCTCAAAACAGCGCCAAGGCGCGCAAGACATGAGGCACGGCAGATGCAATCGGTGGCGGCGGCCCTCACGATGGTCCGCGACGACGCGTTCTTTCTCAAGGCATGGGTGCGGTACTACGGCGACCTCTTGGGGCGAGAGAACTGCTACATCGTGAACCACGGTCGGGGGGAGGCGGTCGCGCGTCTGGCCGAAGGGTGCAACATCATCGGCATCCCCGGCGACCCGCACCCCAATTTCGATATGAAGCGTTGGCGCATGCTCAACAATTTTGTCCAGGGGCTGCGCTGTTACTATACCCATATCGTCGTCGGAGACGTGGACGAGTTGGTGGTTGTTGACCCCGAGGAGGGGCACAATCTGCTCGAATACCTGCAAGAGGCAAAGCCGCGCCGGATGCTGACCCCTGTGGGGCTGGAGGTTGTGCACCGCATCGACGTGGAGCACGACGAGATCACGGATCGCATCCTTGGGCCGCGACGGCACGTCCGTCTCGCGCCTCATTACTCCAAGCCCTGTATCGTCAGTCACGGCGCAAAGATTGCCCGGGGCGGGCATTTTACCCAGTACGAACAGCTACATGCGCCTGACACGCTTTATCTTTTTCACCTCAAGTTCTGCGACTTCCGCAACTATGTCGAGGTGATGAACGCCCGCAACAAGGTCACACAGGAGGTGGGCAGCGCGGTCAAGGAGGCGTCCATCGGGCGGCATTGGTTCGCCGAGGCGCGCGGCGAGGATCGCGCTGTCTTCGAGGCTTTTGCAGATCTCGAGATGCACGAGGGGTTTGACCTCGGCTGGGTGCGCAAGCGCATGATGCGGTCCTGGGGGCCGCGGGGCGACACGGGCTTCTACAATTTTGCGCGCCCCGACTATACCCAGCAATACCGCGTGCCAGAGCGGTTCGTCGGCGTGATCTGAGGTCTGAGCGAGGGGCTCAGCCGCCCTTTGCCCCGGCGTGGGTGAGATCGAGCAGCGAAAACCCCGGCAGGACGTCGGAGAGCGACGCACCGGCGCGCGTCAAAGCCTGTTGGCTGGTGCCGTCAAGCAGCCCGAACCCCGTCTGCCAGACGCCGGGTGGCATGAAATACAGCGCCAGCGCCGCCGCCACCCCGAACCAGAGCGCATTTGACCCGCGCCCGGTGGTGCAACGCAGGACCACGGTCCTGACCGCATGCCAGGCCAGCAACACGCCGGAGACGGCCAGCATGACCGCCAACCCGCCAAGCACCCAGCCATGGGAGGCCTCGGG
>JBELMB010000292.1:0-4446 GCA_042088665.1 Sagittula sp. | reverse complement strand
CGGGACGCTGCAAGCGGCGTCTTTGCGACGAGCGGGTGCGGCCTGTCCCGGACAATGCCACGGATGTGCGTGACACAGCCGGACCCGTGCCGCGGCTTGCGTGCCGCGCGACGGGCGGGCATTGTGCCGATATGCCCCATGATCATGCCGAAGATGCCCCGCCGCACAGCCTCCTTCCGCCGGAACCCGCGCTGCGGGTCAAGGCGCTGGAAACCCTGTTGACCGAACAGGGCCTCGTCGACCCCGAGGCGCTGGACGTCATCATAGACACCTATGCAAACAAGGTCGGACCGCGCAACGGTGCCGCCGTGGTGGCGCGCGCCTGGGTCGATCCGGCCTTTCGCGACCGTCTGTTGCAGGATGCGACGGCGGCGGTGGCAGAGATGGGTTTTACCGGGCGGCAAGGCGAGCATGTGATGGCGGTGGAAAACACGCCGCAGACCCACAACATGGTGGTCTGCACGCTGTGTTCCTGCTACCCGTGGACGCTGCTTGGCATTCCGCCGGGGTGGTACAAATCGGACGCCTACCGTGCCCGCGCGGTCCGCAGTCCGCGCGCAGTTCTGGCAGAGTTCGGCGTGACCCTGCCGCAAGGCCGGGCGGTGCGCGTCTGGGATTCGACGGCAGAGATGCGCTATCTGGTCGTGCCTGAACGGCCCGCTGGCACGGCGGGCTGGCCGGCAGAGGCGCTTGCGGCCTTGGTGACCCGCGACAGCATGGTCGGCACGGGGTTGGCGACCTCGCCCGAGGCGGCGTCATGAGCCGTTTGCACGATATGGGCGGTCGGCTGGGGGATGGTCCGGTGCGCCCCGACCCCGAAGACGCACCCGCCTTTGCCGAGGAATGGCACGCGCGGGCGCTTGCCTTGACGCTGGCCTCGGGCGCGTTGGGGCAGTGGACGCTGGACCGGTCGCGCTTTGCCCGCGAATCCCTGCCGCCTGCGACCTACACGGCCTACAGCTATTACGAAATCTGGCTGGCCGGACTGGCGGATCTGCTGGTCGCGCAAGGTGTTGTCACGCGCGCGGCGCTGAGCGGGGCTGTGACGGGCGCGGTTGCGCCGCCGCCCTTGCGCCCGGACCTGGTTGACCGGCGTCTGCCACCCGAGAAGGTGCCCGCGACACTGGCGCGCGGTGCGCCGGTCACGCGGCTGGGTCCGGCACCGCGGTTTGCGCCGGGTGACGTTGTGCTGACCCGCCATCCGGCGCGCAACACCTTGATGGACAAGGGACATACGCGTTTGCCCCGCTACGTCGCGGGACTGGAAGGACGCGTGACGCATGTGCATGGCTGCCACATCCTGCCCGATGCCCATGCGCATGGTCTGGGGGAGCAACCGGAGCCTCTGTACACGGTTGTCTTTGCGGCAGAGGCGATTTGGGGCGTGGCCGAGCACCCGGATGACACGGTCAGTTGCGATCTGTGGGAGAGCTATCTGGAGGCCGTTGAATGAGCGCGCCGCTGGCCCCCGAGGCGGCGACCCACGGGCCATCTGGCATGGCCCAAGGCGCGCCCGAAGCGTTTGAGGCGCAATGGCATGCGCAGGCCTTCGCCCTTGTGGTGCGGTTGATGGAGCAGGGGGTTTTTGACGCCGCGACCTGGGCAGAGACCCTTGGGGCGGAACTGGCGGCGCGGCCGGGGTGCGACGGTGGTGACGGTTACTTCACGGCCTGGCTCGCGGCGCTGGAACGGCTGTTGGCGGCGCGGGGGTTGGCGCCCGCGGACAAGCTGGACGCGGTGCAGGCGGCTTGGGCTCAGGCCTATCTGGAGACCCCGCACGGCGCGCCCGTGCATCTTCCGGACCGGGGGACGGGCTGATCTCACGCCGTGAGACAGGACTGGGGTGCCGGAGTGTCGCGCTCGCCTGTCTAGGCGCGTCGGGACTGTCGGGGCGGACGTCAAGTGCCTGAATTTGAATGCTCTGCCAGGTTTTGGCGGGTCTGGCTCAGGCGTCGACGTCGTCCACATCGGCCTGTCCCGACAGCCGCCGCCGGATGATCGACCAGCTCAATCCGACGCCCAGCACCACCGAGAGCGCAAGCAGTCCGATCCATGTTGCCA
The DNA here is from genome assembly GCA_042088665.1 of Sagittula sp. Classification (GTDB taxonomy): domain Bacteria; phylum Pseudomonadota; class Alphaproteobacteria; order Rhodobacterales; family Rhodobacteraceae; genus JBELMB01. The sequence continues at coordinate 2,385 of JBELMB010000292.1, read as the reverse complement.
GCTGCGGGTTCGACAGGTCGAGCAGCCCGAAATCCCACAAGACCCAGAGGATCGCCCCCACCAGCGCCAGCACCAGCACCATGCCGAAAGCGCCGATCGACCGCAGCGTGGCGCGCAGGTAAATGACGTAGCCCACAAAGAGCAGCAATCCGCAGAGCACGATCAGCGGCAATTGCGTGTCGAGATGGGTCACGGCCAGCCGGGCAAAGTTCCACTCGGTCGGGTTATAGGTTGCGGCCAGAAGTACAAAGGCAAAGAGCCAACGGGTCAGAAAGGGCATAGCGCGCTCCTCAGGGTTGCCAGTGCCTGACCGGACAGCGCGGAAATGTCCAGTGCACCGGTGTCGGTTTGCGGTTTCGTGCCGCGCGCGGGCCGTCTATACAAGCCCCGGTTTGATGCCGTCAGAGGGAAAATCATGGCAAATGTGGTCGTTGTAGGCGCCCAGTGGGGCGACGAAGGCAAAGGCAAAATTGTCGACTGGCTGTCCAGCCGGGCCGATGTGATCTGCCGCTTTCAGGGCGGGCACAACGCGGGTCACACCCTCGTGGTGGACGGCAAGGTCTATAAGCTGCATGCGCTGCCTTCCGGGGTGGTGCGCAAGGGCAAGCTGTCGGTGATCGGCAATGGCGTGGTGCTGGACCCCTGGCATCTGGTCGAAGAGATTGCCACGGTGCGCGCTCAGGGCGTGGATATCTCGCCCGAGACGCTGATGATCGCGGAGAATACGCCGCTGATCCTGCCGATCCACGGCGAGTTGGATCGCGCGCGGGAGAGCCAGAATTCCGTCGCCAAGATCGGCACCACCGGGCGCGGCATCGGGCCGTGCTACGAGGACAAGGTCGGACGGCGCGCGATCCGGGTGTCGGATCTGGCGGATCCGGCCACGCTGGAGGCGCGGGTGGATCGGGCGTTGGTACACCATGACGCGCTGCGGCGTGGGTTGGGTCTGCCGGAAGTGGATCGCGACGCGCTGCTGTCGGCGCTGCGTGCGGTCGCGCCGGACATCCTCGCGTTTGCCGGTCCGGTCTGGAAGGTGCTGAACGAAAAACGGCGCGCGGGGCACAGAATCCTGTTTGAAGGGGCGCAAGGCGCGCTGCTCGACGTCGATTTCGGCACATACCCTTTTGTGACCTCGTCCAACGTGATCGCCGGGCAGGCCGCCGTGGGGACGGGCGTCGGGCCGGGGGGCATCGACTTTATCCTCGGAATCGTGAAGGCCTACACCACCCGCGTGGGCGAGGGGCCTTTTCCGACAGAATTGGACGATGCCGATGGTCAGCGCCTTGGCGAACGCGGGCATGAGTTTGGCACCACCACGGGCCGCAAGCGGCGCTGTGGCTGGTTCGACGCGGTGCTGGTGCGCCAGACCTGCGTGACCAGCGGCGTGAACGGAATTTCGCTGACCAAGCTGGATGTGCTGGACGGCTTTGAGACGTTGAAGATCTGTGTCGGCTACGATTTGGACGGCGAACGGTTGGACCACCTGCCATTTGCAGCAGACGCGCAGGCGCGCTGTGTGCCTGTCTACGAAGAGATGGAGGGCTGGAGCACGTCGACCGAAGGCGCGCGCAGTTGGGCAGACTTGCCGGCGGCGGCGATCAAATACGTGCGTCGGGTCGAGGAGTTGATCGGTTGTCCGGTGGCGCTGTTGTCCACCAGCCCCGAGCGCGAAGACACGATTCTTGTCACTGACCCCTTTGCGGACTAGGTCCCCGGACAGACCCAAGGTGGGAACGACAGGACAGGGAGGGCCAGGCATGGCTATGAGCTACAAGGCACGGCGACGGTGGTCTCTCGTGGTATTGCTGATCGGGCTGCCACTGTATCTGGCGCTGGCCTGGGGGGTGTTGAGCCGGATGGACCTCTGGCAATTGCCCGCGTCGGTGGAATTTGTGATCTACGTGGTGTTTGGCGTGGCCTGGATCCTGCCTTTGAAGCCGATCTTCAAAGGTGTTGGACAGGCGGATCCTGACGCGGACTAGAGTCGGGAACGGGCTGGCGGTGCGGCTCTGTTTCGGCTGCGCCGAAAGGCGCCCGCCCGCCGACCCGTTGGTGTCGCGGTGAGTGGGCAATTTGGCGCTGTTGTGGATTTTTCGAAGATGGATATGAAAAAAGGGCGCTCCGGGAGCGCCCTTTTTTATGTTTGGTCGGGATCGTTGAAAGGCGGTGTCAGACCGCGGCGCGGTCTGGCTTGAAGCTGATCCGTTCGGAGGCGGTGAAACGGCCACCGGTGGTTTTCTTGATTTTGCCCTCACGCAGGAGTTGGCCAAAGCTGCGCAGACGATCCTCACGGCTGGATTCCTCTGCCTCGGCCTGTCGCACGGTGGACATCAGCTGAGGGCGGGAGAACTGGTCGCGGCCTTCGACGTAGGACATGTAAGCCGC
>JBELMB010000291.1:1595-4457 GCA_042088665.1 Sagittula sp. | reverse complement strand
GGGGCATCGGGGGGTGCTTTCGGTGCAGCGGGCGCATCTGGCGCGGATGTTGCCCGCGTCGGAGGCCCGGCGTGGCGCAAAGGTCGAAGGCGGTGCGCCGCTTGCCAAGGGGATGGCGCATTTTCGCAACCCGCGGGCTTGATCCGTCATGCGGCGCATTTCCGGGCGCTTGGTCAGTGGCCAGAGGCGCGCGCGGCACAATCGCGCGATGTGCCCCAAACGTCTTTCGACCCCTGAAGAGATATCCGGAGAGTGGATTGCCTGCTTTCGAACTCCGACGGTCCAAAAGCCCCGCGGGACGGCTGCGGAGAGGCAACACGATCCTCGCGGCTGTCTGGGGGGCATATGAACGTTTCTTGGCTGTGTCGCCAAAGGTGCCGCGGGGGTGACGCAGACGCGCAAGGAACGGTTTGGCGCCAATTCCATGGCGCGGCGCATCCTGATCAGCCTGATCGCGGCGCGACCGGCCACCATTCAGACGCAGGCAAACACCCTGATGCAAAAGGACAGTCTGATGCAAAAGGACAGCCTGATGAAAAAGGAACGGCAGGCGGCAATGACCCGGCGTGCAGCGAAACAGTCCGGTCGCAAACGCCGTTTCCCACCCACACCGCAGAGCGGAAGACGCCGCTTTGTGAGCGAGATCCGTGACCTTCGGGGGCGCCCATGGGGCGAGCTGTACACGAACTGGCATGGCGGCATCCGGGCAAAGCTGTCGGCGTCCTGAACGCCAGATTGGCACAGCCCAAAAAGACGGATCCATCGCGTTTGCGACAGTCTCGGTGAATTCAAACAGACCCCGTCGGCGGCGCATCCGAGCGCGGTTCAGCGTCGCAAAGTCAATGATTTGGGGATCAGCGGCAGCAGGCTTGCTCAACCGAGCGACGGGCCTCGACCGTGCCAAAAGCCGGATCGCGACAGGTCCCCGTGCCAGACAGAACACCTGTTCGCGGCGCAGATGTCGTAAAAAGGGGCGGCCCGACCGCCGCCCTTCCTGATATCTTGTTGTCGGACCCGGATCAGCCCAGATGCATGCCCGGCGTGGAATGCGAGATCTCGATTTCTTCTGCGTTCATGTCCTCGCCGATGCCCTCGAACATCGGGGTGGAGAGATAGCGCTCGCCGGTGTCGGGCAACATGCACAGGATAACCGATCCATCGGGCGCGGTCTTGGCCACGTCCAGCGAGACAGAGAAGGTCGAGCCACCGGAGATGCCGGTAAAGATGCCCTCCTTCTGGGCCAGATCCCGGGCGCACTGGATGCCGTCTGCGCCGACCACGGGCAACAGTTCGTCATAATAGGCACCGTCCACGGCCTCTTGCAGGACGTGAGGGATGAAATCCGGGGTCCAGCCCTGAATGGGATGCGGCTCGAACGCCGGGTGGCTGGCGGCGGGGGCATTGCCTGCGCCGCGCTCCTGTACGTGACCGCTGCCCAGTAGCTGCGCATTGGCCGGTTCGGTCAGCACGATCCGTGTATCGGGTCGCACCTCGCGCAACACCCGCGCCGTGCCGGTGACGGTGCCGCCGGTGCCATAGCCGGTCACGAAGTAGTCCAGCTTTTCACCTTCGAAATCCGCGAGGATCTCGCGGGCGGTGGTGGCCTCGTGGATCTGCGCATTGGCGTCGGTCTCGAACTGGGAGGCAAGGAACCATCCATGCGCCTGCGCCAGTTCGGCGGCCTTCTTGTACATGCCAAAGCCCTTTTCGGCCTTGGGGGTCAGCACGACCTTTGCGCCTAGCATCCGCATCAGGCGGCGGCGTTCGATCGAAAAGCTTTCAGCCATGGTGACCACCAGCGGATAGCCCTTCTGCGCACAGACCATCGCCAGACCGATGCCGGTGTTGCCGCTGGTGGCTTCGACCACGGTCTGTCCCGGCTTCAGCGTGCCGGAGCGTTCCGCCGCCTCGATGATGTTCACCGCCAGACGGTCCTTAATGGAGGCGCCGGGATTGAAGGCTTCGGCCTTGACGTAGATGGTGCAGCCGTGGGTGTCGATGTTGTTCACCCGGATGACCGGCGTGTCGCCGATGGTCTCCAACACGCTGTCGTATAGGCGTCCACGTCCTTTTGTGGTGCGGATAGTCCCTGTCATCTTCTGCGCTCCTCTGTTCAAACGCGTATCGTTGTTTTGGGCCGCCCTCTGCGCTGCAAAGGCTGCGCGCCCTCTCATGGATCCTGCGAAATGGTCTCTGCTGCCCTGATCAAGGCTGGTTTCCAGCGCAAGGGCAGACCATGATGCGTGGCGCCTCGCGTTGTCTGTCAGATCTCGGTCAGCAGGTCCCTCCGGTGAGGGGGCACACAGTTGATTTGGCGCGGCGGGTCGTTCTGGCGAAGAATGGCACAGGCGGCATGGCTTTGACAAACGACAAGCTTGTGTCCGGTGCGGATGGGGCAGGGCAGGGCATTGCCGATCACGCCCTTTTGCACGGTGCCGGGGATCGCCCGTTCAGCCTGCCCTTGCCCATGTTTCTTCCCGTGTCTCACGGGGCCCAAAGACCGCCAGCCAAAACGCGAAACCCAGTTCGGATAGGGTCACCACCGACAGCAGCGCGATCTTTGCACCCCCAAGGGCCGCAACCTCGGGGAAGGCAAAGGCATGCACGGAGTCCAGCAAATAGCCCCAGGCCCCGATCATCAGCCCATAGCCCAAAAGCCGCGGGAACCGCCCGGATTTCAGCACCAAGGCCCCGAGCAACACGAGGTGCAGCGCAAAGAAGACCTGCCAGATCCAGATCCCCGCATGGTGCATCTCAAGGAGCAGACCGGCCAAACCGATGGTAGTCTCGGTGCTCAGCGCCATCACCGCGGGCGCGCCTTCTGTCAGGGCCAGCACCCCGGCGTGAAAGAACAACATGACG
>JBELMB010000291.1:0-1495 GCA_042088665.1 Sagittula sp. | reverse complement strand
GACGACCATGCTCAACCGTGCCATCGCGGCGGCAAAGGACAGGGTCGATGAGACGGGTTTGAACATCATGTAGAGCATGCTCAGCGTCATGATCTCCAGCAGCATCAGCAAGGCGTCCGCCGCCAGACCCATCTGGTACAGGCCCATTTGATCCCGCACATTGCCAAGGGTCGCGCCGGGATCACCGGTGACCACGATCTGCGAGGGCACGTAAGCGATGGAAAAGATGCCGCAAATTGCAATGCCCAGATAAAGGAGCCCGGTTATGCGGGCATAGGCCGTGGATTGCGGGGTGTCGAAGACCGTCATGGGGTCACCTCCTTGAAACGAATGAATGGATCGGGCGGGCTTGGGATCTGCTCTGAACGGCGCTGAAGCGCCTTGGCGAGATCGCAAACGCGGTGCCGATGAGGCGGGAATACTCTGTTGGCCCGCTCAACGAAATTGACGCATATCTGGCGTCTGGTATGTGTTTTTGCATGGATTGGAAAACCGTCACCTTTGACTGGAACCGCGCGCGCGCCTTCCTCGTGACCGCCGAAGAAGGGTCCCTCTCGGCGGCGGCCCGGGCCCTCGGTCTGGCGCAGCCGACGCTCAGCCGTCAGGTCGAGGCCTTCCAGAAGGAACTGGGCGTCGTCCTTTTTGAGCGTTTCGGCCGCGGGCTGGAGCTGACCCCGGCAGGCGAGGCTCTCTTGGATCATGCGCGCAAGATGGGGGAGGCGGCACGGGCGCTGTCGCTCGCGGCCTATGGACAAGGCGCAGAGATCGCCGGACCGGTCACGATTTCCGCCTCGGATGCCTATGCCGGGCTGCTGCTGCCACCGGTCCTCAAGGATCTCAAGGCGCGCGAGCCGGGGTTGCAGATCCAGGTGATCGCGGACAATGCGGCCTCAGACCTTTTGCGGCGTGAGGCGGATATCGCCCTGCGCAACTTTCGCCCCGATGAACCGGATCTCGTGGCGCGGCGGCTCGCCGATGGTGGCGCAAATTTCTATGCGGCGCATGACTATATCGCGGCGCATGGCCGGGTAGAGCAGGCCGCAGACTGGGCGAAGATGGCGCTGGTTGTGCCCGCTCCGGCAGAGAGTTTTCGCAACAGCATGGCGCGCCTGTGCCCGGCGGTCGCACAGGCGCCGATTGCGGTCACATGCAACAGCTACCTTGCCATGTGGGAAATGGTGCGGCAGGGGCTGGGCGTCGGCATTCTGGACAGCCGTTTGGGCGATGCGGATCCGGGCGTGGCGCGGGTCGCGGCAGGGCAGGCTGACCTCCCCTTTCCGGTCTGGCTGGTGGCGCACCGGGACATCCTTGGCAATGCCCGGCTGCGGCTGGTCTTTGACGCCTTGGCCGACGCCTTGCGCTGACGCCCCGGCGCAATCCTCTGATGCCAAAAGAAAACCCCCGGCACCACTGAGGGGCCGGGGGTTTCGTTTGTCTTGCTCCGTCCTGTCAGGCGGCCCCCTGTCACCAAGGGGCCTCTGGATCAGAGATCGGA
>JBELMB010000290.1:0-4468 GCA_042088665.1 Sagittula sp. | reverse complement strand
TGATCGCGCGGGACGGACCGATTTCCACTCTCGACCCGGAAACCAGTGGCGTCTACGCGGGTGGCCTGCCGCCCGGCTTGCCGCAGGTGCAGGACAGCACGCTTGCAGCCCGTGCCCTGGCGCAGGGTCTTGTGAACCGTGCAAACGACACGGGCCTCGGGGCGCTGTCCGGCACGAGCGCGGGCGGCGGCATCTCTGTCGTGGCCGTGCGCCCCGCATGGGTCGAAGTGACCGATGAAGACGGCCGCGTACTCTATTCCCGCGTGATGAACACCGGCGATACCTTTGCCGTGCCACGCGATGCTGCGGCCCCGACAATGAATGTGGGCGAATCGGGATCTGTTTACGTCAGCGTGGACGGCACCACCTTTGGCCCCGTCGGAGCGCGCGGCGCGGTGACCGAGAACGTCACGCTTGCCGCCGCAGAGATCCGCGCAGACATGTCGCCGGCACGACCGGGCGCAGACGACGATCTGATGGCCGTTCTTGTGGAACTCGACCTGCAACAGCAGTTTGGCGCCACAGCGGTGGCCAGCGCCGTACCCGCAATCGTGGCCCCGGCCGCGCCGCAGGTGTCCGGTGTCTCTCCGCAGGTCGCAGGCGTCGCACCCAGAGCGCGCGCCATCGCGCAGGCCGCACAGGTATACACCGCGCCCCGGGTTCTGGCCGATCAGCCCCCCTCGATCACCGTTGTGGCGACCGAGGAAACATGGGTCGAAGTGACTGCGCCCTCAGGCAAAAAGCTGTTTGCGCAGGTGCTGCAAGCGGGCCAGACCTATCAGGTGCCGCAGACCGATCAGGCGCCGACGATCTTCTCCGGCAATGCTGGCGGGGTCTTCTTTGCCGTGGATGGCCAGACCTTTGGCCCCTACGGCACGCGCGGGCAATTCGGACGCGATCTGGCTTTGTCGGCGGATGACATCACGCAAAAGATGACCGTGGCAGACCTGACCCAGAATCAGGTGCTGGCCCGTGTGGTCGCCCAGCTGAACATCGACGCGGCCACGTCAAACCGCTGATCACGGCGATAAGCCCCCCCCCTGCGCGAAATACGTCAGGCACCGGCCAAACCCTTTCTTCGCGGACACCGAAACCGCCCTGCGCTGTCAGGCTGCGACATCGGGGCCTATGGTCTGAAACAGCCTGTGCACCAACTCTGGCAATTGAGTCGTCATCGCAGTAGTGTCAACCTGACCGAACACATGAGACCGTGCCATGAGCCTGAATCACGTGCGCCCCTGGCGCAACATCTACCGCCGCAGCTCCCGTCAGATCATGGTGGGCAACGTGCCGGTGGGCGGCGACGCGCCCATCACCGTACAGACCATGACCAACACGGTCACCACCGACATCGCCGGCACCATCGCCCAGGTACAAGCCGCCACGGAGGCCGGAGCCGACATCGTGCGGATTTCTGTTCCAGACGAAGATTCCGCGCGCGCCCTGAAAGAGATTGTCCGTGAAAGCCCGGTGCCGATCGTGGCGGACATCCATTTCCACTATCGTCGCGGGATCGAGGCCGCAGAGGCCGGTGCGGCCTGCCTGCGCATCAACCCCGGCAACATCGGGTCCGAGGCCCGCGTGCGCGAAGTCATCAAGGCGGCGCGCGATCACAATTGTTCCATCCGGATCGGTGTGAACGCCGGATCGCTGGAAAAGCACCTGCTGGACAAATACGGCGAACCCTGTCCCGACGCCATGGTCGAAAGCGGGTTGGACCATATCAAGATCCTGCAAGACAACGATTTTCACGAGTTCAAGATCAGCTGCAAAGCCTCTGACGTCTTTATGGCAGCAGCGGCCTATCAGCAATTGGCGGAACAGACCGACGCGCCGATCCACCTTGGCATCACGGAGGCGGGCGGGCTGACCTCTGGCACGATCAAAAGCGCGATCGGGCTCGGCAATCTGCTGTGGATGGGCATTGGCGACACGATCCGCGTCAGCCTGTCCGCCGATCCGGTCGAAGAGGTCAAGGTCGGCTACGAGATCCTGAAATCCCTCGGCCTGCGCCATCGCGGTGTGAACATCATCTCTTGTCCCTCCTGCGCGCGTCAGGGCTTTGACGTGATCAGAACCGTCGAAACCCTCGAAAAGCGGTTGGAACACATCAAGACCCCCATGAGCCTGTCGATCATTGGCTGCGTTGTGAACGGCCCGGGCGAAGCGCTGATGACCGATGTGGGCTTCACCGGGGGCGGTGCCGGGTCCGGCATGGTCTATCTGGCGGGCAAGGCGAGCCACAAGATGAGCAACGACCAGATGGTCGAGCATATCGTCGAAGAAGTTGAAAAACGCGCTGCGGTGATTGACGCCGAAAGCGCAGAGACACAGGCGGCCGAGTAAGCCCGTCTGCCCGTCATTGGTCCGCGACAAACGCGGGCCAATACCCCCGTTCCAATTATGGTGAGTGTGGCCATGTCCGACCCCTTCGGCAGCCTGCTGCCTTTGGATACGCGTGTCATCAAGCGCTTGGCCCCGATCGGACGGTTGGAGGCCCAATTCAGGTACCCGTTTCTCGGCATCTCGGCGCTGGCGCTCTGGCACGTCTACGGTCTGTGGGAACTGCTGATCTGGTACGTTGTGCGCATCGCCTTCCACTTTGTCTTTGTGCGCACCATTGCCCGAATCCCGGATCGGATGGGGCTCTGGGGCACCATGGGGTTGGCCATGATGGTGCTTTTGGACGGCTTCATCTATACTGCACTCGCGATTTACCTGTGGTGGCTGCACGAACCGGTCTTTCTGGTGCTGGCCATGGCCGTGCTGGCGACAGGGATGCTGACGGTCAGTTGGATCCGGTCGGACGCGGCCTTTCTATGGATCTGTGACAGCGTGACCCTTGCGATAACCCTTGTCGCGATCCCTGTTGTGCATGTGATGCGCGGCGGCAGCGCGACAGAGACGGTCTTGCTGTCTGGCTTGTTCGTGCTGGTCTTTGTCTATTTCGTCATGTCCATCTGGTCGGTCTGGCGCGCGCGGGCGGACAACTGGCGGGCGCAAGAGGTCGAGATCCAGCGCGCCAAAAGCGACGCCTTTGGCAAGATCGCAGGCGGAATGGCCCATGATTTCAACAACCTGCTGACCGTTGTTCTGGGGAGCATCGAACTTTCCCGTCTGGCGCAGCAGCCCGGCGAACGCGCACAACTCATCGAAGAGGCCGAGGAAGCCGCCAAACGCGGCGCCGAGATGATCGGGCAGTTGTTGGCATTTTCCCGCAAGGCACGGCTTGAGACGCGCCAGACCACGGTGGCAGAGATCCTCGCCGGTGTCTCTCCGCTGATCGGCAGCGTGCTGGGCGCGCGTCATTGGCTGAACCAGGCGCCGCTGCCGGATCTGCCGGGGCTGGATGTGGATATGGGCAAGGTTCAATCCGTGCTGCTGGAACTCGTGCTGAACGCACGCGACGCGATGCCAGCCGGAGGAGAGATCTTTTTCGAGGCCTGGGCCTCCACCGCGCTGGGGCAGCCCACGGTCAGCATGGCCATCGCGGACAATGGCGCGGGAATCCCGAAAGACATGAAACTTCAGGTGTTTGAGCCGTTCTTTTCAACCAGAGCGCAGTCCACGGGGCTGGGTCTGTCGATGGTCAAGGGCATCGTGGAGCAATCCGGCGGACGGGTCGACCTGTTGTCTGCTCCGGGGCTGGGCACGCGGATGGTGCTGCATTTCCCCGCCGCAACAGACATCTGACCACGGCGGGGAAGAGGGGATAGGCCCCGCGACGACGCAGGCCGGGACCTGCGACGGCGGGGCCGCGAAAACCGGTTTATTGCGCGGCGCGGGCGTCCGCCACGATCTGCTGCATGGTGGCCAGCGGCGCGTAGCCGCGCAACAGCTGGTCGCCGAACACAAAGCTCGGTGTGCCGTTGATCTGCATCGCCTGCGCCAGCGCGCGCGTCTGGGTGATGCGGCGGCCCACTTCGGGGCTGTTCATCTCGGTGATGATCGCATCGGCATCCAGTCCCAGCGTCTGTGCCAGCCGCTCCAGTTGCGGCTCGCCCGGGGCGCTGTCCAGCGCGATCAAGGCGTTATGGACCGTTTCATAGGCCGCGTCGCCGGCCACGATCTGGGTCGCAATGGCAAAGCGCGAGGACACGACGGAGGCTTCGCCAAGGATCGGGAATTCCTTCACGATCAGGCGGATATTGCCGTCCGAAGACACCAGTTCCTGCACCTCGGGGTGGGCGCGACGGCAATAGCCGCAGCGGTAGTCGAGGAATTCGACGACGGTGATGTCGCCTTCGGGGTTGCCACCGACCCAGGAATAACCGTCGTTCCAAAGTGCGGATTGATGCGCCGCAACCAATTGCTGGTCTGCCTGCTCCTGCTGCGCCGCTTCGCGCTGTTCGAGCACCGCGACCGCCTCCATGATCACTTCGGGGTTGTCGAGCAGGTAGGCGCGCACGGCGGCTCCAAAGGCGTCCTGCTCCTGTGGCGACATGGCGCCCAGGTCAAAGCCGTCCTG
>JBELMB010000071.1:0-23607 GCA_042088665.1 Sagittula sp. | reverse complement strand
GAGCCTCGTCTTGCGCGCGCCCAAACCCTTGCCGGTCCGCGAGGTCGAGATGCAGGTCGAGCGTCATCTTGGTCGCGCCGGCTGGGACTGGATGTGGATGCATTTTGTCTCCACCGCGCGGCCACGGCCGGAACTGCAGGCGGCGCTGGTCGCGCGCATCTTGCGTCCGGCTGTGTTGCCGCGGCAGGCGGCGCGCGCGGGATGGGGGCTGGTGCAGGCGCTGGGTCCGAAACACGCGGCCTTGGAGGCGTTCGAGCGTCTGCTCGTCGCGCTGGACGCGCGCGGCCCGGACCCGCGCGATGCGGATCTGGTGCGGCACGCCCGGGGCCTGTTTGTGCCCGACGTGCCGGTGCTCTGGCTGACCCATGCAATGCTGGGGGAGGTGCTGGGGCCGGTGCTTGTCGCTGAAGACGCGATGCGCCACAGCCCGCGCAGCGCTGCGCAGGGTCTGAGCGCAGACAGCCCGCCACCCCTGCCCGCCAGCCCTTTGGAGGATGCTCTGGACGCGGCAGCCGCGCGCTTCGCTGTGTCGGCACCGGGGCCGTTGCCCGATGTGCTCCATCGCATTGGGTATCGGCTTTTTGTGTGGATGCTGCTTGGCCATGGGGTGCCGGAGCGGGTGGGCGCCTGTGCCCTGGCAGACCGGTATCTCGAGATTGCGGATCGCGGCCTCTTTGCGGAACATGCGTTGCGTTGGGAACAGATCCTGCGCGCGCGTCAGATGCGCGGCCCGGCCAAGCACCGGGCGCTGGACCGTCTGTTGGCGCGGGCCGAAGGGACGGATCCTCCCGGGGGCGAGGCCCCTGCCCGGCCACATACGGGGGCCGAGACCTTGTCAGGCCCGCAAGCGTGATCGTCTGACTGGCCCTGAAATCCGGCCCTGAAATCCGGCGCTGAATTCCGGTGCCAGAAATCTGATTCCTGAACGCGAAACGGCGCCACCTCTGAGGATGGCGCCGTCTGAAGAACCTGCCGTCCCGGTCGTCACAGACCCTGAACGGCAATCTGGTCTCTCGGACCCGGCACAAAGCTGGCCGGGGTCGACAGGATCGCGGGGCGGATCAGCCCTGAACGACCTTGGCCACCTCGGCGGCGAAGTCCTCTTCCTTCTTTTCGATGCCTTCACCGACCTGCATGCGTACGAAACCGGTGATCTCGGCGCCAGCGTCCTTGGCCGCCTGTTCAACGGTCTTGTCGGTGTCCAGCGCAAAGGCCTGACCCAGCAGCGTCACTTCGGCCATGAACTTCTTCATGCGGCCGATGATCATCTTTTCGATCACCGCTTCGGGCTTGCCGGACTCGCGTGCAATGTCCATCTGGACGGCTTTTTCCTTTTCGACCACAGCCGGGTCGAGTGCCGCCTCGTTGAGCGCCTGCGGGTTCATTGCCGCGATGTGCATGCCGACCTGCTTGCCGAACTCTTCGGAGCCGCCGGTCATGGAGACCAGAACGCCGATCTGGCCGAGGCCCTCAGCCGCAGCGTTGTGCACATAGGCGGCCACGACCTCCCCTTCAACGGAGGACATGCGGCGCAGCGACATGTTCTCGCCGATGGTGGCGATCTTGTCGGTGATGTTCTCGGTCACGGATTTGCCGCCCATGTCCGCCTCTTTCAGGGCGTCCACGTCCGCAACACCCAGCGCAGCGGTGGCAACACCGTTCACCATCTCCTGGAAATCGCTGTTCTTGGCCACGAAGTCGGTCTCGGAGTTGACCTCGACCGCGACGCCCTTGCCGCCGGCGACCTTGACCGCGACGAGGCCCTCTGCCGCGGTGCGACCGGACTTCTTGGCGGCCTTGGCCAGACCCTTTGTGCGCAGCCAGTCCACGGCGCCGTCCATGTCGCCGTCGGTCTCGACCAGCGCCTTCTTGGCGTCCATCATGCCTGCGCCAGTCATTTCGCGCAGTTCTTTCACCTGTTTCGCAGTGATCGCCATGGTTTGGCTCTCCTCATGTCATCTTCGCCTGGATGGCGTCGTTTGCAAATGCGCGGGCGGTGGCGGCGCGGGACGCGGCCCTGGCCGTCCCGCCAGTGTCTTTCGGGTCCGCCCGATTTCTGGAACGCCCGATTTCTGGAACGCCCGATTTCTGGAACGCCCATGCCACGCGCACATGTCGGTTTTGCGACAGTGCCCGCGCGGCGGACCCCCTCAAGGGATTTTGGCGGTGGAACCCTTTGACGCGTTACAAAGGGTTCCGTGCAGCGCGATCAGGCGCCAGCTGCGGCGGCGTCCGCGTCTGCGATCAGCTCTTCGGCCGGTGCATCCTCGAGCGCGCCAAGGTCGATGCCGGCGTCGCCCATCATGGCGGTCATACCGTCCAATGCGGCGCGGCTGGCCAGATCGGTATAAAGCGCGATGGCGCGGGCGGCGTCATCGTTGCCCGGGATGATGTAGTCGATGCCCGCAGGCGAGCAGTTTGTGTCGACCACGGCCACAACCGGGATGCCCAGCTTGTTGGCCTCAGCCACGGCCAGCGCTTCTTTCTTGACGTCAATGACGAAAAGCAGGTCGGGCACGCCACCCATTTCACGGATCCCGCCGAGCGACGCCTGCAGCTTGCCCTGGTCGCGTTCCATGTTCAGGCGCTCTTTCTTGGTGAGGCCGTCGGCGCCGTTTTCCATCTTTTCGTCGATCTCGCGCAGGCGGTTGATCGACTGGGACACGGTCTGCCAGTTGGTCAGCGTGCCGCCCAGCCAGCGGTGGTTCATGTAGTACTGCGCGCATTTCTCGGCCGCTTCGGCGATCGGCGCCGAGGCCTGGCGTTTGGTGCCGACGAACAGCACGCGGCCGTTCTTGGCGACGCATTCGCGGATCGCGTTCAGCGCCGCGTCCAGCATCGGGACGGTCTGCGTCAGGTCGACGATGTGGATGCCGTTGCGCGCGCCGTAGATGAACTCGCCCATGCGGGGGTTCCAGCGCTGCGTCTGGTGGCCAAAGTGCACGCCAGCTTCGAGCAGCTGGCGCATGGAGAACTCAGGAAGAGCCATGCGTTCTTATCCTTTCCGGTTTCAAGCCTTGGCGGAGGATCAAGAGACCTGAACCAGTGTGCCGGGTGTGGCGGTCTGGTGGTCGGTCTCTCAACCGGTGGACCTTCGGGGATGTCTCCCCCGGAAGGCCCGCCCCCGCCTGCGGGGTGTGGAGGGGCGCGTACAGCGGTTTTTCATGGTTTGCAAGGGGGGATGGCGCTGCGCAGGTGGAATCCCGAATTCGTACCGCTTACGTATATACGTTGTAGACACGCTGAGCGCGATTTGGTTTACTCGCCCGCCAAGGAGGACCACAATGACAAAGGATCTGGAACGGGTGCGCGGCGTTGGACCGGCGATTGCGGCGGCGCTGATGGCGCAGGGCATCAAGAGCGCGCAGGCTTTGGCGGCGACCGCCGAGGCGGATCTGTGCGCCCTGCCGCGGGTGAACATGTTGCGCGCGCGCAGTCTGGTTGCCGCGGCGCGCGAGACCGTGGAGGCGGCAGGACAGGCGTCGCGGCCCCGTCCCTCCCCCGTGCCGAACCGCGCCAGCGGCTTGCCCGCGCCGGTCGCGGAGGAAACCGTGGCGGCATTGACTGCGGCGCCGGCTGAAGAGCCGGTTGACGGTTTGCCCCTGTCCGATGTGTCCGCTGCGGGTGATGTGGCGGAGGCGGCCGCCTTGTCCGAGGCTCAGGGCGCGGCCGAGACGCCAAAGGCGAAGGCCGCTCGCAAGAAGACGAAAAAGAAGAAGGCAGGCAAGAACGGCAAGGACGGGTCGCAAAAGATGGCCAAGAAAAAAGCCGGGGAAAAGACGCGCAAGAAGAAGGCTGCCCGGGCCGAAAAAAAAGAAGCCTCCGGCAAGAGGGCAGCGAAACCCGACCAGCCAGAAGCAAACCGGCCAAAAGCAAAGAAGAAGGCCAGTTCCACCAAGAAGAAAAGCGCCAAGCGCGCGGCGGACAAGAAGGCGGCGCGAGACAAGGGCACGCCGAAGGACGCGAATCCGTCCATGACGGCGCCCACCGTGGAAGAGAGCGCAAAGGCAAAGATGCGCAAGGCGGGCAAGGCCAATTCCGCCAAATCGATCACCAAATCTGCGGCGATGTCGTCGGCAAAGTCCGGCACCAAGGCGAGGACCAAGACGGGCGCCAAGTAGACCGGGAAATCGGACACAAAACCTGCGAAGGTCAAGTGACTGGGTCAGAGGCGCTTTGGCGCGACCGGGCGCTGTCTGGTGCTTTTGCACGATCGACCTTGGAAATTATGTCGGATGGAAAGGAATTCTTTTCCGAATCGCCACAGGATAAAGGGCGGTAGGGAGAGGGACGCTTTGGTCACCCACTCCCGCTTTTGGTTGCCTGCGAGCGGCCTTGGCCAAAGGAACGTCACTTTACAGCGCGCCCGCCGAGGTCTGTTTCGTCAAAAGGCACGCGAACGAGGCGGCGCAGGCCGTCTGCCATCTCTGGGGTCTAGAATGCCTGAACAGTCCCCCGGACACCCGGTGTCCGTGGTGAACCCTTGGGTTGTCTCGCGGCGCGTCAGTGGCGGGTCAGTGGCTATTCTGGCCTCAGTGGCGGGTCTGGCCTTGCGAAAGGCGCTCCAACACGGCGTTGGCGGCGCGGTCGCCCGGTGGCGGGCCGTCGCGGCCCAGCCGGGCCATGGTCAGCGCCATGGCCTCGGCCTGCGGGCCGGGATCAGCAAGCACCGCTGAGACCGCTTCGGCGATCGGAACAGGCTGGCAGGCCGGGCCGACAAATTCCGGAACCGTGCGCGTTTCGGAGACCAGATTGACCAGCGTGACCGTGTCCACCAAGAGCATCCGGCCAATGATCTGACGCGAGAGCCAGCTCATGTCATAGGCGATGACCATCGGCGTGCCCGCCGCGGCCAGTTCCAGCGACACGGTGCCCGATGCGGCAACCGCCACATCCGCGGCGCGAAAGGCGGCGCGCTTTGCGGTGCCGCCCGGATCCTCGCGCGGGTCGATCACCACCGGGTCACCCGGCCAGTTCACGGCGGCGCTTCGGACCGTGTCGGCAACGGCATCTGCGGCGGGCAGCACGAGGCGCAGATCCGGACGGATGTCCTGCAGATGCACCGCCACCTGTTCAAAGACCGGCAATAGCCGCCCCACCTCCGAGCGTCGCGACCCCGGCAGGATCAGGGCCATCTCACCGGTGATGCCCCGCGCGTCGCGAAAGGCCTGCGCCTCTGCCTCGGAGGCCAGCGGATCGGTCACCACGGGGTGGCCGACAAAGTCGCAGGCGATCCCGGCGCGCTCCATATAGGGTGGCTCGAAGGGCAAGAGCGCCAGCACCTGGTCCACATGGGCCGCCATCTTTTGCGCACGCTTGGGCCGCCACGCCCAGACGGTTGGTGCCACGTAATGGACCACCCGCACGTCAGAGACCGCCTTGACCAGCCGGGCCACGCGCAGCGAAAATTCCGGCAGGTCCACCGTGATCAACACATCGGGCTGATCCGCAACCACGCGGTCGGCGGTTTCGCGGATGCGGGCCTTGAGGTGGCGGTATTCCTTCAGGATCTCGGTGATCCCCATGATGGAGATCTCGTCCATGGGAAAGAGCGAGTCCAGCCCTTCGGCGGTCATGCGGGGCCCGCCGATTCCGGTGAACCGGATCCCCGGCACGCGTGCCTTGAGCCCCGCCATCAGCGCCGCGCCGAGTTTGTCGCCAGAGGCCTCTCCGGCCGTGATAAAGACATGCATCAGCGCGCTTTCCCTTGGGTCGAGGCGACGCCCGACGGCCCGGGCGCCGCGCGTATCCACAAAAACAGTCCTGTTTCCGCCAGGGCCCGTGCGGTTTGAGACTGGTCAAGGATCATCACCCCGCCTGCCTCGATCACCAAGCCGCCCAGCCCGGCCTGTGCCGCGCCGCGCACGGTTTCCGGCCCGATGGCCGGCAGGTCCGCGCGCCGGTCCTGACCGGGTTTGGGCGCCTTGTACAGCAGGGCGCCTGGCCTGTCTTGTGCCGCCTCGGGCAGGTTTCCACGGCCAAGCGCGCGCAGCATGGCATCGGTGCCATCCTTGCCCTCGCGGGCAATCACAAGGTCTGCGCGCACCACGCAGGCCTGTCCCAGATCCTCGGCTGACTGTTCCTGGCTCACGGAGTCCCCCATCTGCGCCGCGGCTTCGGCGCCCTCTGGCAGGGTCTTGGCCCCCCAAAGCCCCTCGGGCGGCAAAAGACCCGGCACGGCCTCATGGGCCGCCAGCACGTGAAACCCCTTGTCTTCGAACAGCGCCATGATGATCCGCAGCGCGCCGTCATCACCGCGCTCAAGCGCGCGCAAGACCTTGGGCACCAAGGGTTTGGTCGCGGCGTCCACCGCGTCAGCGCTGATCTCGGGGCGGGTCACCGCGCCGCAGAAACAGACCTGCGTCACGGCTTGATCTGCGAGCCAGTTCAGAAGGCTGCCGATGGTTTCCAGCCGGAACACCCGGTCCACGGTCAGGTGTTCCGGCGGGCAATGCTCCAATGCGCAGACCAGCGCCCTGCCCGGCTGCGACGCCTGCACCGCCTCGGGCAGACGCCCCTGGCCTGCAATCAGCGCCAGCATCAGCCCGGCGTCAGGAAGGACCGATCGCTGTCACCCATGATAAAGGTCACGATCTCGCGGACGAAACTGCTTTCGGTTTCGTCACCCAGGCGGCGGGCACGGTCCTGAAAGGCGCCTTCGCCCTGGGCCAGCATCTGAAAGGCGGCGCGCATGGCGGTGATGTCGGATCGGTCGACGCCGCGGCGTTTCAGGCCGACAAGGTTCAGCCCGTCGAGCTTGCCGCGGGGGGCCTGAACAAGGCCATGCGGGATCACATCATTGGTGACAAAGGTATTGGCGCCGATAATTGCGCCGCGGCCAACGCGCACCCATTGGTGGATCGCGGACAGCCCGCCGATGATCACTTCGTCCTCGATCACGCAATGCCCGGCAATGGCGGCGCAATTCACAAAGATCACGTTGTTGCCGACCTGCCCGTCATGCGCCACATGGCTGCCGGCCATGAACAGCCCGTCATCACCCACGCGCGTCACGCCGCCACCGCCCTCGGTGCCGGTGTTCATTGTGACGTGTTCGCGAATGCGGTTGCGCGCGCCCACGACGAGGCGGGTCTTCTCGCCCTTGAACTTCAGATCCTGCGGGATTTCACCGATGCAGGCGAAGGGAAAGATCACTGTATCGGCACCGATCTCGGTCTGGCCGGTGATCACCACGTGGCTTTTGAGATGCACCCGGTCGCCCAGAACCACCTCTGGTCCCACGGTGCAGAAGGGCCCCACGACACAGCCCTCGCCAAGCTGCGCGCCCGGTTCCACAAAGGCCATGGGATGGATCTGCGTCGCGCTCATTCGCCGAGGTCCATCATGGCGGTGAAGTTTGCCTCTGCGGCCATTTCGCCGTCAACCTCGGCCACGCCGCGGATCTTCCAGACCTTGCGGCCCGGCGCGCCGCGCAGGGTTTCGATGTTCATGCGCACCTGATCGCCGGGAATGACCTTGCGGCGGAATTTGCAGTTGTCGATCGACATGAAGTAGATCTTGAGATCCTGATCCATGAGGTTCAGGGATGTGCCCACCATGACTGCGGCTGTCTGCGCCATGGCCTCGACGATGGTCACGCCGGGCATGATCGGCGTTCCGGGAAAGTGTCCCTGAAAGTGCGGCTCGTTCATGGTGACATTCTTGATGCCCACAGCGCTTTGCGTGCCGATGATGTCCACCACACGGTCAACCAGCAAGAACGGGTACCGGTGCGGCAAGATCCGCTGGATCGTCTGAATATCGGCGGAAAGGGGCGTGTCGCTCATGGGATCGCTTTCTGTCTGATCTTCGTGCGCGTCCCCTAGCAAGCCCGCGCAGGCGGGGCAAGCGTGCAGCCATTTGCGGGCGGCGGGCCTTTGCCTTGGCGGGGGGGCGCGTGCCCGGGCGGATCGCGCCGCTAGTCGGCGGGTGCCGCGGGCGTGCCAAGGGGCAGCGTGACCGCGGGCGGGTCGGTTTCCGGCAAGGTGGCGTTTGGCGAGACGGTCTGAGGGGAAACAGCCCCCTCCTCCGGCGTGCTTTCCGGCGCGCCCTGCGGCGTTTCGGCGGGCAGGGACAGATCATCCGGGCGCGACAGGCGGGCATTGATGCGCGCGATGGCGAGATCGGTCACATCGACGGCATCCGCCGCCACAAAGACCGAGCGCCGCTCAAGGATCACGGCGGCATTTGTTTCCCGCATCAAGCCTTCAAGCACGGGTTGCGCGACTTGCAGGAACCGCCGCTGCTGTTCTTCGTTGCGGCTGCCGAGTGCGGTGGCCTTGGCGTCCTGCTCGCCACGCAGGCGCTGGACCTTTTCGTCAAAGGCATCCGCCAGCGCGCGGAACTCTTCCGGGGCCATGCCGGGGCGCTGTTCGGTCAGGCGCAGTTCTTCTTCGGTCAGTTCCGCCTCGATGCGGCGGTTCTCGGCCACGAGGGCGGTGCCTTCACGTTCCAATGCGGCGTTGAACTGCTGGCCGATCTGGCTTTCGGCAAAGACCCGGTCGAAATCGATCACCAGAAGGGGGCTGCGCACGACGCCCTCGTTCAGGGGACCACCCAGCGGTTGGGCCTGCCCGGGAAGGGCAACACCACACATCAGGAGGCCGCAAATCAGGAGAGCAGGGATCAGGCGACCGGGGATCAGGAAAACCGGGCGCAAGGCCATGCAATGCACCCGGGGCCGCAAACGGGAGGCCGCGCAGGCAGCCCACAAGAGTGCGGGCTGCAGCGCCCCAAGGCCCCGGCCTTGCGCCATGGATCAGAACTGGGTCGAGATGGTCAGGTTCACGTTCTTGATCTCGTCATACTTGTTCTTTTGCAGAGGCTCTGCAAAGTCCAGCCGAAGCGGGCCAAGGATGCTGTCCCAGAAGACCGAGAAGCCGATCACCTGACGTGTTTCGAAGTCACCGCTGACGATCTGTCCGCCCGCCGCGGCCTTGGCCCCGTCGTTCACGCCCCAGACCGAGCCGACGTCATAGAAGACGCCGCCGGAAATGCCGTATTCTTCTGGCAGGCCGACCGGGAATTCCGCCTCGAAGCGCGCCACGGCAAAGTAGTTGCCGCCCAGCGGGTCATCGTCGCCATTGGCGCCGATTTCGCGGGGGCCCATGCCGCCCACTTCGAAGCCGCGCATCACCGAGGGTGTGATCACGTAGCGGTCCGTGTTGCGGCTTTCGCCCTTGGAATAGTTCAGCGCCCCGCCTTCGAAAGTGGCGCGCAGCGTCACTTCTTCGCTCATCACGCGGGTCTGGGCCACGGCCTTGACCCCCGTGCGCACAAAGCTGGTGTCGCCGCCTGCCCCGCCGAAGTCCTGACTGAATTCCAGCACGTAGCGCGTCACGGGCGAAAGCCCGGCGCGGCGCGTGTCAAAGGAGTAGGTGTAGCCAAAGGAGCTGTCGATGCGCTCGCCTTCCAAGGCCTCGGTGGCGATGACGCCGCCCGCGATGGCCCCGGTGGCGTCGATGTCCGAAAGTTCCGTGGTATAGCGCAACTGCATGCGGCCATTGTCGGAGACCGGGAAGGACAGCGAGGGCCGGAACAGGCCTGTGGTGGTGTCGAAGTTCGACGACCCGATGTCGTTCGTCGTGGTGTAATTGGCCGCGATGCCAAAGGCGAGATCGCGCCCGAAGACCGCCGGTTCGACGAAGTTGACCGAATAGCTCTCGCTGGAGCCGGAGGCGCTGATGTTGATGCTGAACGCCTGACCACGGCCAAGGAAGTTACGCTCCGCGAAGGCAAAGGTCCCGCCGACACCCGTGACAGAGGAGTAGTTCGCGCCAAAGCTCAGCGAGCCTGTGGGCTGTTCCTCCACATCCACATCGACGACGACCTGCTGCGGCGTGGACCCTTCGCGGGCCTGCACATCCACGTTGCGGAAGAAGCCAAGGGCGCGGATCCGCTCCGCGCTTTCGCGGATGGCGCGCGGGTTGAAGGGGTCGCCCTCAACCGCGTCGAACTGGCGGCGCACCACGCGGTCGACGGTGGTGGAGTTGCCCTCGATGTCGATGCGTTCCACGAAGATCCGCGGTCCGCGGGTGAGCATGAATTCCACGTCCAGCGTCAGGTCGCGGTCGTTGCGGCTGATGCGCGGCTCGACCCGGACAAAGCTCAGCCCTTCGCGAATGGCGAGGGTCTCAAGGCGCGCGATCTCGTTCTCGATGCGCAGGGGCGAGTAGACCACGCCTTCCTTCAGCTTGAGCTTGGAGGCGAAGAGGTCCACGTCCACTTCGGCGAGGTCGGACTGAACGTCCACGGTGCCGACGCGGAACTGCTGGCCTTCTTCCACGTTGAAGGTCACGAAGAAGCCGTCACGCTCTTGCGACAACTCGGAGTTCACGCCGGTGATGCGGAAATCCACGTAGCCGCGCGCCGAATAGAAGTCGCTCAGGAGTTGCCGGTCGAATTCGACCCGGTCCTCGATGAAGGTGTCCTTGCGGATCACGGCCCGCAGCAGGCCGGCCTGCTTGGATTCGATCACGCGGCGCAGACGGCGGTCCGAGTAGATGGAGTTGCCGACAAAGCCGACGCGCTCGATCTCCGAGACGCCGCCTTCGAAGATCTCGAACACGAGATCGACGCGGTTGTCGCTGCGGCGGATCACCTTGGGTGCGACGCGGGCGGCCAGACGGCCCTGTCCCACGTAGGCCTCCGAGATCGCCTGTGCATCCGCCTCGGCGACGCGCGGGCTGAACACCCGGCGGCTTTGCGATTGCACCACGGCGACGAGGTCCTCGTCCTTGATCCGGCGGTTGCCTTCAAAGGCGATGCGGTTGACCGTGGGATATTCCACGACCCGGATCACCAATGTGCTGCCTTTTGGTTCGATCTCAACGTTTTCGAACAGGCCCGATCCCAGAATGCGTTGATACGCGTCGTTCAGCTGACCGGCAGAGACGGTCTGGCCGCGCGCGATTCCCGCATACGTGAGAATGGTGCCATCCTCGACGCGCTGGTTGCCCTGCACGTCGACGGCGTTGAAAGAAAAATTCTGTGCGTAGGCCGCAGGGACCGGCAGGCCCCCAGCGGTGAAACCAAGGCTGAGCGCCAAGGTCATGCAGCTCGCATGAAGCGCTCTGCGCACGTGTTTGTTATTAGGTGTTTTCTGCGCGCCCCGCGCGGAAATGACCTGTGCCATTTTCGCTTTCCACTTCGACATCCCTCGGGATGTGCCTAGCGGGATTGCCGGGGCTTGTCAAAAGCCCAGAGGCCGGTTTTGCGCGGGCTGTCGCTGTTTGGGCAAGGAAGGCACAGAACCGCGGGAAGTGGTTCCGAATGCGGGAAATCTGGAGCCTTTGCCGCCCGGGTCCGGATTTGACCGGGGTCTTGGCGGTTTCGGCGCTGCGCGCAGCGATGGCTGGCGGGGACCGCTCAGGGCGTTCGCCATGGTCAGATCGCGCCGTCCATGGTCGCGCCCGGATCTCTGAGGATCAGTTCAGGGCCGTGCCGATCACCGCACCGGCATAGAGCGCCAGCGCAATGGTGAAGATATACAGCAGTCGATCCCAGTTGATCGACAGCAGGACGGTCATGCTGCGATATCCCGCGTTCAGGGTCTGCATGGATTCGAGTCCTCAAAAGCAAATGTCCCCCGCACTATGGCGGGGGATTGAGGCGCTAGTTTGACATAGTTTGGAGGTTTTGTCGTCAGGGACAGAACAAATCACTGCCCAGACCAAGAATCATCAACCCAAGGACAACAGTCAGGCCGATGGACATCAGCACCTTGAGCGCCTTGTCGCTGGGCGGGCGGCCGGAAACGGCCTCGTAGGCGTAGAACACCAGATGGCCGCCATCCAGCACCGGGATCGGGAAGAGGTTCAACAGGCCGATGGCGGTGGAGAGCACGGCGATCAGCCAGATGAAATTCGTGGTGCCCTGACTGGCCATGTCCCCGGCGGTCTCGGCGATGCCGATGGGGCCGGACAGGTTGCAGGTGCTGATCGCGCCCGTTGCCATGTGCCACAACCCGGAGACGGAGCCTTCCATGATGCGCCAGACCTGAACAAAGCTGCCGGAGAAGGCATCGACAAAGCCCGGTGTCTGGGTGGCCGGTTCAAAGGCCACGCCGCCAACGATGCCGATGCGGTAAAAGGTTTCAAAGCCGCCGCCGGGCTGCGGTTCGTCCACGCGTTTGGGGGTCAGATCGACATCGAGGATGTCGCCGGCGCGCCAGACCTTGAGCGCGAGGGTCGCGCCCTCGGAGCCTTCGACCTTTTCCTTGAGCTGTTCAAAGGCCCAGATTTCTTCTCCGTCGACGGAGACGATCACATCGCCCGGGCGCATCCCGGCGTCACCCGAAGCAGAGCGTGGCGCGATCTGGGTGGCCATGGGCGGGTAGACATAAGGACCGGCGACAGTGATCTCGCGTCCGTCGCGCTCCACGGTGTAGTCCAGCTGCGGGTTGTGGGGCAGCGCCTTCATGAAGGTGTTGTAGGCTTCGGACTGCTCGAACGCGGGTGGTGCGCCGCCCTCGATGGAGATCAGGACATCCCCGACCTGCAGTTCCTGCGCCACCGGAAGCGGGCGCAATTCGCCGACGGTCAGCGGCTCCATCACTTCGCCGCGAAACAGGAAGACGCCGGTAAAGATGACGATCGACAGGGCAAAGTTGAACAGCGGCCCGGCGGCGACGGTGGCCGTGCGCGCCCAGAGCGGCGCGCCGTGCATCGTCGTGCGCGCATCCGTTTCGGTCAGATCCTGCATGGCGTCCTCGTCAACGCCGCCAGAGGCATTTGCATCGCCGCGAAACTTCACGTAGCCGCCAAAGGGAATCGCCGCGATCTGCCATTTGGTCCCGTCGCCATCGACGCGCGACCAGATCACCGGGCCGAACCCGAGGGAAAACACCTCTGGGAAAATGCCCGATTTCTTGCCGACAATATAGTGACCGTATTCGTGGATCGCGATGATCACAGAAAGCGCCACAATGAAGAAGATCACGGTCCAGAGGAAACCGCCAAAGGTTGCGGTCAGTGTCGTCAGGTCCAAGATGTGCCCCTTCTAGGTTTCAAGCTGGTCTATGATCTCGCCGGCTTGTGTCCGACCGAGATGGTCCGCTTCGTGAACCATATCAAGTGTAATCTCGTCAGCAATATGACTTGCCTGCGACGAAAGCCGGGAGAGCGTTTCCTCCACCACATGCGCCATCTGCGGAAACCGCAGGCGGCGCGCGATGAAACCGTCCAGCGCGGTTTCCTTGGCGGCATTGAAGACCGCGCCCATCAGGCCCCCCGCCTGCATGACCTCGCGCGCCAGTCGCAGCGCCGGCCAGCGTGTCTCGCAGGGCGCGCGAAAGGTCAGGCTGCCCAGCTTGACAAGGTCGAGACGTTCGACCGGCAGCGGACGGCGGTGCGGGTGATGCAAGGCAAAGCCGATGGCGTGGCGCATGTCTGGCGGGCCGACATGGGCCATCAGCGCCCCGTCGTTGAAGCCGACCATGGCGTGGATCATGCTTTCGGGGTGCACAACCGTCTCGATCCGGGCCGGGTCGAGGCCAAAGAACTCGCGGGTTTCGATCAGTTCCAGCGCCTTGTTGAACATCGATGCGCTGTCGATGGTGATGCGCTGGCCCATGTCCCAGTTGGGATGGGTGGCGGCCTGTTCGGGGGTCGCGGTCTCGAGGTCCTCGATCGGCCAGTCACGAAAAGCGCCGCCCGATGCGGTGATGATGACCCGTTCCACCGCGGCGATGTCTTCGCCGATCAGCGCCTGAAAGACGGCGGAATGTTCGCTGTCAACGGGCAGGATCGCGGCCCCCGCCGCGCGGGCCGAGCGCATCATGAGCGCGCCCGCGCAGACCATGCTTTCCTTGTTGGCAAGCGCCAAGGTGGCCCCCTGCCCCAGCGCGCGCAGGCCCGGCTCCAGCCCGGCGGCGCCGACAATGCTGGACATCACCCAATCGGCGGGCCGCTCGGCGGCCTCCAGCAGGGCGTTGCGTCCGGCGGCCACCTCGGTCGAGGTGCCTGCGAGGGCGGCGCGCAGCGGCTCCAACAGGTTCGGGTCGGCGGTGACAGCGACACGGGCGTTCAACCGGCGCGCGTCCTGCGCCAGTTGCGCCACGTTGCGCCCCCCGGTCAACGCGACCACGTCATAGGCATCGCGATCGCGCGCGATCAGGTCGATGGTGTTCTGCCCGATCGACCCGGTGGCGCCAAAGATTGAGATTCGTCGCATGCCCGTCCTTCGGCCCAATCCCGGCCCAGTCTTTGGTCTCGTCTGCGGCCCCGTGTTCGGCCCCGTGTTCGGCCGCGTCTGCGGCCCCGTGTTCAGCCCCGTCTTCATCCCGGGTCGGAGACCTGTCTTCCGACGCAGCCTCTGGTCGATCCCTTGGGCAGGTATCGCGTCAGGGAAACCCCCGACAAGCTCTGTCTGCCACAGTTTTCAATCTATCAATCGGCCCCGTTGTTCAACCTGTCCCGTGGCAGAACCACAGGGATGTGACCTGCGCCGCCTCCTCTATACGCCGGGGGGGAAATCCACGATCCAGCCAATGATGACAAGGAAAACCGACGCGGCCAGCATGCCGTCAAAGCGGTCCAGCACCCCGCCATGTCCGGGCAGCAGGCTGGAGCTGTCCTTTGCGCCCACGCGGCGTTTCATGGCGCTTTCGGCGATGTCACCGATCTGACTGGCCAAGCTGACGGCAATGGACAGGCCGATCAGCCCCAAACCGGCAGGGGTTGTCGTGGCGACGACCAAACCGACCAGCGCAGCCGCGATCCAGCCGGCCAGCGTGCCGGACCAAGTCTTCTTGGGGCTGACCCTTGGCCAGAACTTTGGTCCGCCTATGGCGCGTCCCGCGAAATAGCCCGCCACATCGGTGGCCACCACAACGAGGATCATCCACAAGATCCAGGTGATCCCGAAATCGTCGCGCAAGGCCATCATGCCATACCCGGCGAGCAGGATCAGCGCCGTGAAGACGCCATAGGTCACGCGTCCGGAGGTTATGCGCGACTGGCCCAGAACCGATGGCAAGAGCAGCAATGGCAGGGCGATTCCCTTGGGCAGTTCAATCGCCACGAGCAGAACAAGCGCCGCGAGGATGGCCAGAAGGATCTGCGACTGACTGCTGCCACTGTCGAGCAGACAGACCAGTTCCCAGACCATCAGCCCGCAGACCGCGGCAATCAGCACATGAAACCACAGCCCGCCCAGCCAGACCGCGAGCAGGCCCAAAGCCACCATGCCGAGCGCCGTGCCAAGCCGCACGGCCAGGTCGTCCCAGCGCGCGGCGCTCATACGGTGACGGCACCGAACCGGCGGTGGCGTTGCCCAAAGGCCCCCACGAGCCGGCCGAATTCCTCTGCGCTAAAGTCGGGCCAGAGCGTGTCGACAAATTCATATTCTGCATAGGCGGACTGCCAGAGCAGGAAGTTCGAAATGCGCGCCTCACCGCTGGTGCGGACCACGAGATCCGGATCCGGCAGCACATGGGTATCAAGGTAGCGCGGCAGCGTTTCCACCGTCACATCCTTTGGCAAGAGCAGGCCTGCCTTCACGTCCTCGGCCAGCCGTTGCGTGGCGCGGGCCACTTCGTCGCGGCCACCGTAGTTCAGCGCGATGGTGAGGTTCACGCCCGTGCAGGCACTGGTGAATTCCTCGGCCTCGTCCATCAGGTTGCGCAGTTTCTCGTCGAGCCGCGGCCGGTCCCCGATGAAGCGCACGCGCACGTTGTCACGCACGAAGGCCTGCATTTCCTTCATGATGTAGCGGCGAAAGAGACTCATCAAACCGGCCACTTCGACCTGTGTGCGTTTCCAGTTTTCCGTCGAGAAGGCGAAGATGGTCAGGTATTTGACCCCGAAATCGGGACAGGCCTCGACAACTTCGCGCACGCGGCGGGCACCGGCGTGATGACCAAAGAGCCGCGGCCGCCCCTTGTTGGTCGCCCACCTGCCATTGCCGTCCATGATGATCGCCACGTGTTTGGGTCCGTGGATCGCACGATCGGCCTTGGTCATGAAAACAACTTCCTTGTTAGCGCCAGCAGGGCCAGTGTGTCTTAGCTCAAACCAAACAATAATCCAAAGGGATTAGCGAAAGATGCATTGCAAACGCATGTTCCGCGCGGAGATCCCCCGAACCTTGTCCTGAAAAAGCTATATCCCCAACAGGTTACGATGTCTTGAAGTTTGTTGATGACGCGTGAGCAGCTCCGGCGACTTACCGCCGCAAGGGGTGCAGCGCGGGGAATTTGCACGCTTTGGTGACAGAGGTGCGAGGCGGTTTGTCCTCTGGCTGCGACCAGAAGGGCGCGCATATCCCCTTGCCGCACCGCCGGTCTCAGGGCTTTGGGCAGGCCCGCAAAACAAGGCTTTGCGCATGGGCTCGAATCGTCTGGTTCATGGTCGGGCCTGTCGTTCGGCAAGGACGTTGTGGGTGCCGCGCCGGGCCGGTCCGATCACGTCAGGCCGCGGGCCCGATGGCCCCCGGTCCGACCCGGCCCGGCCCGCGTCAGACCTGAGTCAGACCTGCATGATCTCGCCTTGCTTGGTTTCCAGCGCAGCATCGACGTTCTTGATGAACTCGTTGGTCATTTCCTGCACTTCATCTTCCCAAAGGCGCTGATCGTCTTCGCTCATGCCATCGTTCTTGGCCTTCTTGATCTGGTCCATCCCGTCGCGGCGCACGTTGCGGATCGCCACGCGGGCGTGTTCGGCGTATTGCGCGGCGACCTTGGTCAGCTCGCGGCGGCGCTCCTCGTTGAGCTCGGGGATCGGCAACATGATGATCGTGCCGTTGAGCTGCGGGTTGATGCCCAGACCGGATTCCCGGATCGCCTTCTCGGTCTTGCCCACAAGGCTCTTGTCCCAGACATTGATCGTGACCATGCGCGGTTCCGGCACGTTTACGGTGCCCACCTGGTTGATCGGCGTCATGGCGCCGTAGGCATCCACCATCACCGGTTCCAGCATGGAGGCCGAGGCGCGCCCGGTGCGCAGCGAGGCGAATTCGGTCTTGAGGTTGCCCATGGCCCCCTCCATCCGGCGTGTCAGGTCGTCGGTATCCAGTTCAAAGTCTTCGGACATGCTCAGGGTCTCCCGTTTTGCGCCATATAACCGTCGCGTCCACGGCTTGTATAGGGCTGCGCGGTGTCTGGGCCGCAGGAAACCACGCCGGAAATCGCGGGTGGGTGCTGCCGGGGGCCTGCGCTGGAAAGAGGTCGTTAACCTGTTTCGTGGCAAATTCGGGCAGACGGCCCATGTGGTCGCCGCTGCCCAGCCACCGGATCGCCATGCACGTTTGCCTCATCCTCTTCCCCGGATTTCCCATGTTGGGATACGTCTTGATTCGCGAAGTGCTGCGCCTTGCCAACGCCTGCGCGGGACAGCCGCTGTTCACCTGCCGGGTGCGCACGGTGACGGGCGCGCCGGTGATGGGCTGCGACGGGACCGAGATCCGCGCGGATGAAAACGACTGGGAAGGCGCACAGGGGTTTGACCTGATCATGCTCTGCGCCGGACCCGATCCGCTGGAACATTTGCCCATGGGGCTGCGCGGCTTTCTTGCCCGTGGGGCGGCGGCCGGGGCTTGTCTGGCCGGGCTTGACCGTGGTGCACTCATCCTTGCGAAGCTGGGGTTTCTGGCCGGGCGGGAGGCGGTTCTGCCGCAGGATCTGGATCCGGATCTGCGCGCGCGTCATGCGGATATTGCCCTCTCGGCGCGCACCCATGTGTTCGATCGCGCAAGGCTGACCAGCGCCGGGGGCGTGGCGTCGGGCGAGGCGCTGCTGGATTGGATCGCGCGGGTGCATGGGGCCGCGCTGGCGGGGCAAACGGCAGAGGCGCTGGCCCATGGCCGGTTGAAACAGCACGCCATGAGGCAAGGCCTGCCCCAGACGGAGGATCCCCTGCTGGCGCGGATGATCACGGTGATGCTTGCGCATCTGGCGGATCCCCTGCCGCTGACGAGGATCGCGGCGGAACTGGAATTGAGCGGCAAGCAACTGCGCCTGCGGTGCCGAAAGGGGATGGGCCTCACCCCGGCGGACACCTATCTGGCGCTGCGGCTGGATCGTGCGCGCCACCTGGTACGCGACACGCGCTGCCCGGTGTCGGAAATCGCGACTGCGACGGGGTTTGAGTCTGCCTCGGCCTTCACCCGCAGCTATCGTCGGCACTTCGGTGCGCCGCCCCGGGCGGAACGGGCGGAGCTTCGACAGTCTCGCCCCCCGGGCAAAGCGTCAGCGTCCGGCGGGCACAAGGCCCCTGCCCCGGCGGATATCTCTTGGCAAAGCGCGCATGCCGCAGCGCAGCCCACCGTGACCGCGGCCATGGCTGCGCGCATGGCCGATGATGCGAGGTCGGCTTGAACAGGATTTCAGGCGCGGCCGGACAGATGCACGGGCAACCGTCCGCATTGGAGTGAGGCGGCCGACACCCGTTTCGTCGGCGATCCAAGGATCACGCAGGGGCTTCTGCATCGGCAGCTGCGATCCGCGGCACAGGTCCCTCGACGGCGCCATGAAACGGCTGGGAGACCCCCGCGCTGTTTCATGATGTGCCGACGATTGGAGCGGCCCTCGCTTGATCGGTGACGGCAGACCTGCTTTGCCGGCATGTGAGCCAGCCAGTGCAAGGGCTGGCTCAAGTCCCTCGCGAAACCGTCCGTTACGGATGCACGCGCGTATATGTGCCCTTACCGGCCAGGATCCCGCAGAACCCACCGGGCTCGTCCAGCGAGAAGACGATCAGCGGCATCTTGTTGTCGCGCGTCAATGCAATCGCGGAAGCATCCATGACCTTCAGGTTCTGCTGCAACACGTCATCATAAGAGATGTTGTCAAAGCGCTTTGCCTCGGGGTTCTTCATCGGGTCACTGTCGTAGATCCCGTCCACCTTCTTGCCCATGAAGATTGCCTCGCAGGCCATCTCCGAGGCGCGCAGCGCCGCGGCGGTGTCGGTGGTGAAATACGGGTTGCCCGTGCCCGCGGCAAAGATGCAGACCCGCTTTTTCTCAAGGTGGCGCACGGCGCGGCGGCGGATATAGGGCTCTGCCACTTCGTCCATCCGGATCGCTGAGATCACCCGGCAGAAGACGCCCATGTCTTCCAGCGACGACTGCATGGCCAGCGCGTTCATCACCGTGGCCATCATGCCCATGTAATCGGCGGTCGTGCGTTCCATGCCCTGCGCGCTGCCCGCCAGCCCGCGAAAGATGTTGCCGCCGCCGATGACCATGCAGATCTCGACCCCGAGATCATGCACCGATTTCACTTCGGCGGCGATGCGTGCGACCGTGGGCGGATGCAGGCCATAGCCCTGATCCCCCATCAAGGCCTCGCCCGAAATTTTCAGCATCACACGTTTATAGGTGGGGGCGGGCTGATCGCTCTCGCTCATGTTGCGCTCCATCTCGATCGGGGGGTAAGGTCGGGGCCTATTTGGCGGAAAATCAGCTCCGCTGCAATGCCGCATTGCGCGCAAAGCGCCGCGCGGCCGCAGGACAAAGGGACACCAAGGGGAGACATGGCGACGCAAATCGGTTTGCCAAAGCGCTTGCAGGGGCTGGATCCGGCGCGCCCGGTGTTGATTGCCGGTCCCACGGCGAGCGGGAAATCCGCGCTGGCGCTTGCCATCGCGGAGGCGCAGGGCGGCGTGATCGTGAACGCCGATGCGATCCAGGTCTTCGCGGATTGGCAGGTGTTGACGGCGCGCCCGGACGCAATGGACGAAGCGCGCGCGCGGCACATTTTGTATGGGCATGTGCCGGGGGATCAACCCTATAGTGTGGGGGCTTGGCTGCGCGAGGTCGCCCCCTTGCTGGCAAGCGCAGCCATGCCCCCGGTGACGGGGCCTGTCACCGCGGCGAGAACAGGCCCGGCATCCGGATCAAATGGCGAAAAGCCGGACGCTGCCCCGATGGCAGAAAGGCCGATCATCGTTGGCGGCACGGGCCTGTACTTTACCGCCCTGACCGAAGGGCTGGCAGAGATCCCGCCAACCCCGGCCGACGTGCGCGCCGAAGGGGAGGCCCGGCTGGCCACCGATGGATTGGCCGCGATGGTGGCGGAACTGGATCGCGAAACGGCTGCCGCCATCGACCTGCAAAACCCGGCGCGCGTGGCCCGGGCCTGGGAAGTTCTGACCGCGACCGGGCGCGGGTTGCGCGGCTGGCAGCGGGACACGCCTCCGCCGCTTCTGCCACTGGCGCAGGCGCAGCCGTTGCTGGTGGATGCACCAAGGGACTGGCTGACGCCGCGGATCGCGGATCGGTTTGCGCAGATGGTCGAGGGGGGCGCTCTGGACGAGGCCCGTGCCAATGCCGCCAACTGGCATCCCGGCTTGCCCTCGGCCAAGGCCATCGGCGCGGCGGAACTGATGGCGCATCTGGCCGGAGAGATGACGCTGCCGCAGGTGATCGAGCGCGCCACGATCCTCACCCGGCAGTTTGCCAAGCGTCAAAGGACGTGGTTCAAGGCCCGCATGAATGATTGGCCGCGCATACAACCGGGGGATTTCTGATGGGCCGTCCCGGTTTCATGAAGAACCCGATGCCGCCGGCGGCACCACGCCCCAAAGGCGAAATCCGATGCGGGTCCTTCATGCTGGAGTTGCAACCTGCGCCATGGCGCTATGGGTTGCTCAATCACCGAGACGACCACATGCTGTTGTGGATCACCAAGGGTCAGGGCCGTGCGGTGGTCAACGGGGTGATGCGCGGGATCTCCATGCACAATGCGCTGTTCCTGCCCGCGGGAACGCTGTTCTCGGTGGAGTTGCAGGCCGGTACGCAGTCGCTGTTCATGCAGGCGCCGCCGGGTCTTGCCCCGCGTGAGCCGCAGGAACCGATGCTGCTGCGCATCCGCGACAGCTTTGCGCAGGCGGAACTGACGGGTGAGATCGACTCCATGCACCGCGAGATCACGCGCAAGGGCGTGCTGATGCGCGACAGTCTGGAATCGCGGGCACGCCTCATCGGCATCTGGCTGCATCGGCAGATCGTCGCGGGCTGCGCCGAAACCCCGACGGAGAGCGCGGCGCAGCGATTGGTGCGGCGGTTTTCGGGGGCCGTCACACGGGACTACCGGGCGGCACGGGCGCTGTCCGCCTATGCCGATGATCTGGACGTGACGGCCACGCATCTGTCGCGCAGTTGCCGGGCCTGTTGCGGCAAGACCGCCGCCGAAGTGCTGACGGAACGGCGCCTGCACGCCGCCCGCCATGCGCTCGAAAGTCCCCGTCCCGCGGTGCAGGAGGTGGCGCGCGCGCTGGGGTTCGCCTCGCCTGCCTACTTCTCCCGGTTCATTCAGACCCATACGGGACAGTCGCCGTCGGCGCTGCGTGCGGCGGCCCGCAAGGCCCAGATGATCAAGGCCTGAGCCGCGCCTCTTTTGCGGTCATAAATTTTGCTGATCCCACCGCTTTGTGGGTTGCATCCCGGGCCATGTCGCTTTTGTATAATGGATATGTCGCAAACGTGCTCAAAAGCACCAAACCAAGCGTTGACGGCGCATTGGTTCTTATGCGGAATGGACGACAACGTGGGGAAAGGCGACTGCGGCATGGGATGACCGCTGCGGTCGCACTGGTGACGTCACGTAAGAATAACAAGTGTCACAGGGAGACAAGGATGACATTGATGAAAGACATGCAGCGGGTACACCCCGCCGCTGAGATGTACGCGCGCGAATTCAAGGAAGGTCTCATGGACCGCCGTGAGTTCCTTGCCCGTACCACGGCACTGGGTGTGACAGCGACGGCGGCGTATACGCTTGCCGGTCTGCAGCGCCCGGCCGCCGCCGCGGCGCACGCCCAGATGGGCGGCACCATCCGCATGCAGATGGAAGTCCGGGCCATGAAGGACCCGCGCACCTACGACTGGACCCAGATTGCGACTTTCTCCGCTGGTTGGCTGGAATACCTCGTGGAGTACAACTCCGACGGTTCCTTCGAGTCGATGCTGCTGGAAAGCTGGGAAGCCAACGACGACGCCACCGAGTACACGCTGAATGTCCGCAAGGGCGTGAAGTGGAACAACGGTGACGATTTCACCGCCGAAGATGTCGCGCGCAACATCGCATTGTGGTGCGAGAAGGACGTCGAAGGCAACTCGATGGCCGGTCGCATGGCCTCGCTGATCGATCCGGCCACCAACAAGGCCGCAGACGGTGCCATCACCGTCGTGGACAGCCATACCGTTGTTCTCAAGACCTCCGCGCCGGATATCACCGTGATCGCGGGCATGGCAGACTACCCGGCGGCCATCGTGCACGCGTCGCATGACGCGGACAACATGGTCGGCAACCCGATTGGCACCGGCTTCATGCTGCCCGAGAGCCTCGAAGTGGGCGTCAAGGCCGTGCTGGTGAAGAACACCGACCACGAGTGGTGGGGCTATGCCGAGGGCCGGGGCGGTTATGCCGACCGCATCGAGTTCATTGACTATGGCACCGACCCGGCTGCCGTGATCTCTGCCTACGAAGGCGAAGAGATCGACATGAACTGGGAATCCGAAGGCGAGTTCATCGAGATCCTCGACGCCATCGGCATGGTCAGCTCCGAAGTGGCTTCGGGCGCGACCATCGTGATCCGTCCCAACCAGCTGGCCGAAGACGAGAACGGCAACAAGATCTATGCCGACAAGCGCGTGCGTCAGGCGATCTCCATGGCCGTGGACAATGCGATCTGTCTCGAACTGGGCTATGCCGGTCTGGGCATCGCTGCGGACAACTGCCACGTCGGCCCGATGCACCCGGAATTCGACCCTTCGGTGATGCGCCTGCCGCATGACCCTGCCAAGGCCGCCGAACTTATGGCCGAAGCCGGTATGGCGGATTACGAGCACGAGCTGATCTCGATCGACGACGGCTACCGCAAGGACACCACCGACGCCGTGGCAGCCCAGCTGCGCGACGCCGGCATCAAGGTGAAGCGGACGGTTCTGCCCGGCTCGACCTTCTGGAACGACTGGGCAAAGTACCCGTTCTCCTCGACCAACTGGAACCACCGTCCGCTGGGCACCCAGGTTCTGGGTCTGGCGTACCGGTCCGGTGAGGCATGGAACGAGTTCGGTTGGGCCAACGAAGAGTTCGACGCCCTGCTGGCCGAAGCCAACTCCATCGCCGATGCGGACGCACGCCGCGAAGTGATGGCCAAACTGCAGGCCATCGTGATCGAAGAAGGCGTGACGATCCAGCCTTACTGGCGCTCGATCAAGCGTCACCACGTGGAAGGTCTGGTCGGTGTGGACATGCACATCGCCTACCTGCCGCAGATCTACAAGTGGGGCTTCGCAGCCTGATCTCACGATCAACAGGGGGTCGCACCGCGCTGGTGCGGCCCCTTTTTCTTTCGAAGTGCCTCGCAGAAACGGGGGTGCATTTCTCGCTGCGGACCGGCGCACAAGACGCGGGCCTGGCCAAAAACAGGGGCCGAAATGGGACTGTTTATCCTGCGCAGGGTTGGCGTGATGCTGCTGACCGCGCTTTGCCTGACATTTGTCGTGTTCGTCATGACAAACCTTTATCCAAACCTCGAAAAGCTTGCGAAATCCCAGGGCAACTTCCGGATGACCGACATCCAGGTCGCCACATGGCTTTCGGACAACGGCTATCGCTCGCCTCTGGATCCGTCCCTGCGGGAGCGTATCCTGTCCGGCGAGATC
>JBELMB010000070.1:0-14377 GCA_042088665.1 Sagittula sp. | reverse complement strand
CGGGATGGTGGGCGGGGCGATGGGCCTCACGGGATGGTGGGCGGGGCGATGGGCCTCACGGGATGGTGGGCGGGGCGATGGGCCCCGCGGGGGGCCCGAGCGGCGCACGTCAGCCCGCCTCCCCACGCGGACGATTGTCGACGATGCGCACCGCCTTGCCCTGGCTGCGCGCCACGCCGCCCGGCGCAGCCACGTCGACCACAACGCTCACGCCGACCACGGCCTTGATCTTGCCCGCAAGCTCCTGTCCTGCTTCGGCACTTGCCCCCTGCGCGTCAGGCCATGGCTCCACCCGGACCCGCATCTCGTCCTTGTTGCCAACCCGGTTCAACTCCAGCTGAAAATGCGGAGCAAGCGCCTTGACGGTCATCAACTGCTCTTCGATCTGCGTCGGAAAGACGTTCACACCGCGCAAGATGATCATGTCATCAGAGCGCCCCGTGACCTTCTCCATCCGGCGCATCGATCGCGCGGTGCCGGGCAAAAGCCGCGTCAAATCCCGCGTCCGGTAACGGATGATGGGGAACGCCTCCTTGGTCAGCGAGGTAAAGACCAACTCGCCCAATGCCCCGTCCGGCAGCACCGCACCGGTCTCCGGATCGATCACTTCGGGGTAAAAGTGGTCTTCCCAGATGTGCAGCCCATCCTTTGTCTCGACGCATTCATTGGCGACCCCCGGGCCCATGACCTCGGACAGCCCGTAGATGTCCACCGCATGCATATCAAAGGCCTGCTCGATCTCGTGACGCATGGCGTTGGTCCAGGGCTCCGCGCCAAAGATCCCCACCTTCAGCGGCGATTGTCGCGGATCTCGGCCCTGTGCGGCGTATTCGTCGATGATCGACAAGGCATAAGACGGCGTCACCGTGATCCCGACCGCGCCGAAATCCTCGATCAACCGCACCTGCCGCTGTGTCATCCCGCCGGAAATCGGCACCGTGGTCAGCCCCAGCTTGTCAGACCCGAGGTGAATGCCCAACCCGCCGGTGAACAGCCCGTAGCCATAGGCGTTGTGCAGGATATCGCCCGCGCGCAACCCGGAGGCCCGCAGCGACCGCGCCACCACCGTCGCCCATGTATCGAGGTCGTTCCGAGTATAGCCCACCACCGTCGGCTGCCCCGTGGTCCCGGACGAGGCATGGATCCGCGCGACCTGCGCCTGCGGCACGGCAAACATGCCGAATGGATAGCTCTCGCGCAGATCCGCCTTCACGGTGAAGGGGAACCTTGCCAGATCCTCAAGGCTGGTCAGGTCATCGGGATGCACACCCGCCGCATCGAACTTTGCCCGCGTCTGCGCCACGTTCTCGTAGGCATGAGACAGGGTCCATTTCAGCCGTGACAGCTGCAACCCGGCGATCTCATCGCGCGAAGCGGTCTCGATGGGCTCCAGGTCACCTGGCTTGGGGGAGAGATCTTCCATAGTGTCCTCACAGATCGGTCCGACCTTCATCCGAAGGCCCAGCTCATTCAAACGCCCGCCCCGCACGACAGGCTGTTGCTTGTCCAGACCCGGGCCTCAGGTCAAAATCCGCGTCAGGGCTCAACCACGCTCAGGCACGGGATCACAGTTTTTCCATCGCAAGGGCAATGCCCTGTCCCACGCCGATGCACATCGTGCACAGCGCGATACGCTCCATCCGGTCGTGCAGCGACTGCCCTGCCGTCAGCACCAGCCGCGCGCCGGACATGCCCAGCGGATGACCAAGGGCAATCGCCCCGCCATGCGGGTTCACATGCGGGGCGTCGTCAGGCAGGCCCAGGTGCCGGGTCACAGCCAGCGCCTGCGCGGCAAAGGCCTCGTTCAACTCGATCACATCGATGCGAGACAGCGGCAACCCCAGCCTGTCCAACAGTTTCTCCGACGCCGGAGCCGGGCCAAACCCCATGATCCGTGGCGGCACCCCGGCCGTCGCCGCCCCCAACAGCCGCGCAACAGGGCGCAGCCCGTGTTTCTCGGCGGCCTCGGGCGACGCGATGATCAGCGCGCAGGCGCCGTCATTCACGCCAGAGGCATTGCCCGCCGTGACGCTGCCGCCCGCTCGGAACGGTGCCTTCAACGATCCCAGCCTCTCCGGCGTGGTGGCGCGGGGATGCTCGTCGGTGTCGACCACGACCGGATCTCCGCGCCGCTGAGGGATTTTGACCGGCGTGATCTCTTTCGCCATCCGACCCGAGGCAATGGCCCGCGCGGCCCGTTCCTGTGACCGGTGGGCAAAGGCATCCTGATCGGCCCGGCTGACGGCGAACTCCTCGGCGACGTTTTCTGCCGTTTCAGGCATCGAATCCGTGCCAAACCCTGCGTGCATCTCCTTGTTTACGAACCGCCAGCCGATGGTGGTATCAAAGATCTCGGCCTGTCGGGCAAAGGCGGTCTCGGACTTGCCCATCACGAAGGGCGCACGCGACATGCTCTCGACGCCACCCGCCACGATGATCTCGGCCTCGCCGCATTTGATCTGCCGCATCGCCATGGCCACGGCGTCAAGCCCCGACCCGCAGAGCCGGTTCACCGTCACGCCGGGCACATCCTCGCCCAGCCCTGCCAGCAGCGCGGCCATGCGCGCCACGTTGCGATTGTCCTCGCCCGCCTGATTGGCGCACCCCATGATGACCTCGTCCACCGGCAGGCCCTCGGGCACCACCGCGCGCATCACATGGGCCAGCATGTCGTCGGGCCGCACAGAGGCGAGCGCGCCGCCGTAGCGGCCAATCGGCGTTCGTGTGCCCTGACAAAGCCATGCCTCACGCATCCTGCGTCTCCTTGTCCTCGTCGTCCTCGTCGAAATGGGCGCCTTTGATCGTCCGGGACAGACCGCGCATCAGCGCCACGGTCCGCCCATCCTCACCGGTGACCCGGACGTCATAGACGCCGGTCCGACCGGCTTGCGCCTGCGCCTGCGCCGTGGCGGTCAGGCGTTCGTCGGGCTGGCCCGGAGCAAGGAAAGTGATCTGGTTCTCCTGCGCGACGGTCAATTGGTTTGCGGTGTTGCAGGCAAAGGCAAACGCGCTGTCCGCGAGCGTAAAGATGAACCCGCCATGGCAAATGCCCAACCCGTTCAGATGGTCCGGGCGCACCTGCATCGACAGGACCGCCCGTCCCGGCGAGATCTCGTTAATGTGCATGCCCAGCGCCTGACTGGCGGCGTCATTGGCCCACATGGCATCCGCCGAGCGGCGCGCGCGTTGTTCAGGTGTCATGGCACCCTCCTTCGTTGTGCAGGACGATGCACAAAACCGACCAAACGGTCAAGTATGTTGATCTTCGGCGCGGTTTGACGCAGTCTGACCAGACCGGCGGGCAAAAGACGCAATCCCCAAAGCCCGACCAGACAGGGAGGCCGCACCATGGAAATTCTGCAACCGGCAAGCTTTGCCGCAGGTCAGTGGATCGCGCCGGGCGCCGATGCGCGCGCCGTCTATGGCCCCGTGACCGGCGCCCGGATCGCCGATGCCGGGGGCGCCACACTCGATTTTGCGGCGATGCGGCGTCACGCGCTGGACAAGGGCGGTCCGGCCCTGCGCGAGATGAGCTTTCACCAGCGGGCGAAGATGCTGAAGGCGCTGGCGCAACATCTGACCGCCCACAAGGAAGAGCTGTATGCGCTGAACCCTCTGACCGGCGCGACGCGCAAGGATGGCGCGGTCGACATCGAAGGCGGGATCATCACCATGACGGTGATCGCCTCAAAGGGCCGGCGCGAGATGCCCGATGGTCACGTCTATCTTGATGGCGCGGTCGAGACCCTGTCGCGCGGCGGCAGCTTTCTGGGACAACACATCGCGGTGCCGCGGCAGGGGGTGGCCCTGCACATCAACGCCTTCAACTTTCCGGTCTGGGGGATGCTGGAAAAGCTTGCGCCAACGCTGCTGGCAGGCATGCCTGCCATCGTGAAACCCGCGACGCAGACCTGCTACCTTACGGAGGCTTGCTTTCGCCTGATCGTCTCGTCGGGCCTGCTGCCGGACGGGGCCGTGCAATTGATCATCGGTGGCACCGGCGATCTGCTGGACCGGATGGGCCCACAGGACGTGGTCAGCTTCACCGGCTCGGCAGACACGGCGCTGCAGTTGCGGGGCAACACCAACCTGCTGCGGCAGTCGGTGCGGTTCATGGCCGAACAGGACAGCCTGAACGCCTCCGTGCTGGGGCCGGATGTGACCCCGGACAGCCCGGAGTTCGATCTGTTCGTCAAACAGGCCGCCCAAGAGATCACCGTAAAGGCAGGACAGAAATGCACCGCCATTCGTCGGATCATCGCGCCCGCCACCTTGATGGACGCCGTGACAGAGGCGCTGGCCGCGCGACTGGCAAAGACAACCGTGGGCGACCCTGCGGGGGATGCGCGCATGGGCGCGCTGGCCTCCGCCGAACAAAGGGCCGACGTGCTTGAAAAGGCCGCGCTGATCGGATCAGAGGCACAACAGGTCCTGCCAGAGATCGACCTGCCTGAGGGGCCGGGGTTTGTGCAGCCGATGCTGTTTCGCTGCGCCGATCCGGATGCGGCGCATCATGTCCATGCGACAGAGGCCTTTGGCCCGGTCTCGACCCTGCTGCCCTACCGCGACCTTGACCACGCCGCCGCTTTGGCCAATCGCGGCGGGGGATCGCTTGTGGCCTCGCTGGTCAGTGCGGACCCGGAGGTGGCACGCCGGTTCACGCTGGCCTCCGCGGCCTGGCACGGGCGGCTCTACATCACGGATCGCACCAGCATGGCCGAAGCCACGGGGCATGGCGCGCCGCTGCCCCATCTTGTGCATGGCGGGCCGGGCCGCGCCGGTGGTGGCGAAGAGTTGGGCGGCGTACGTGGCGTTCTGCACTACATGCAACGCACCGCGATTCAGGGCTCCCCGGATGTGTTGCGCGCCGTGACGGGCCAATGGGTGGCGGGGGCCACGACCTCGACCGGGCCAGAACACCCGTTTCAGCGCAGTTTCCACGAGATCGAGATCGGTGAAAGCCTGCGTACGGCGGCGCGCGAGGTCACGCTGGAGGATATCGCGCATTTCGCCCATTTCACCGGCGACACGTTTTACGCCCATATGGATGACGAGGCGGCGCGGGCGAACCCCTTCTTCCCCGGGCGCGTGGCGCATGGCTATCTGCTGCTCAGCTTTGCCGCCGGGCTCTTTGTGCAGCCCGATCCGGGACCGGTGCTGGCCAACACCGGGCTGAACGCTCTGAGTTTTCAAAAACCCGTGAGCCCCGGGGACAGGATCTGGGTGCAGTTGACCGCAAAGCGCAAGACACAGCGCACCGACAGCTATGGCGAAATCGCCTGGGACGTGACGCTGTTCAATCAGGACGATGCGCAGGTGGCGCGCTACGAGTTGCTGACCATGGTGGCCTACGCAAGGCCCCGGGAGGGGGCACCGGAATGACACAGCCGGGCGCGCGCCTGCGCCGGTGGCATTGCCTTTCGTGCGACGCCGGGTATGCGAATGCGGATGGATCCCCTGCGCCCGATGATCGAGAACCTGCATGCCGAGGGGCGCCCGCGCGTCTGGTCGCTGGTGATCACGGTGTTCGGAGATTGCGTCCAGCATCGCGGGGGCCGCGTGGCAACGGCGCGGCTCAGCCGTATGCTGGGGCGGATCGGCGTCGGCACAGGGGCGCTGCGCACGGCGCTGTCGCGCCTTGCACAAGACGGCTGGGTCGAGGGACGCAAATCCGGGCGCACCAGCAGCTATGCCCTGACGCCCCGCGGCGCCGAGGCGTTTGCCCCGGCGACGGCACGCATCTACGCGCCGCCGCGTGAACAGCCGCACAAGACTTGGGTCTTTGACAGCCCCGCAGTGCCCGGTGCCCTGACCGCGGCGGGCGGCAGTCTGCGTCCTGCTCCGGTGGACGATACCGCAGCGGGATTGCGAATCACCGGCGCGCTGGACCCGGCAACGGCCCGCGCAGTCTGGGAGGGACTCGATCCGCTTCATGAAACAGCGCTCAGGCACATGGCAGAAGACCTGATCGCACAGGAATTGGTCTCTGACATACCACTGGATGCCGTTGCTGCGCGCATTTTGCTGGTTCATCGCTGGCGGCGACTGATCCTGCGCTGGCCGGAAGTGCCGGTGGCGTTTGTCCCGCAAGACATGCGCCCGAGGGACCTGCATCGCGCCATGGCCCGCGCCTACACACGGCTGAGCCCCGCGGCGGAGGGCTGGCTGGAGCAAGCCGAAGGAGAGATGCCCGCCATGCCGCCGGCGGACACCGTGTTCGGTTTGCGCTTTGGCATGACGCAAAAGCCTTGAATCGCAGCGACAAAGACGCAAGTCTGTGGGCATGAACAGCCTGACGCCTTTTCCCGGCAGCCCTGCCGGATCCGGACGATCGCAAGAGGTCGTCGCCTTTCACCGCACCGAGTTGAGCGTGATCCTGTCGCTTTACGGACGCATGGTCGCAATGGGGGAATGGCGCGACTACGGCATCTCTTCGTTGCGCGAGGTCGCAGTGTTTTCCGTGTTTCGACGCACCGCAGAGAACCCGCTGTACCGCATCGAAAAACGCCCGAAACTGCGCAACAAGC
Source organism: Sagittula sp. (assembly GCA_042088665.1). Taxonomy (GTDB): domain Bacteria; phylum Pseudomonadota; class Alphaproteobacteria; order Rhodobacterales; family Rhodobacteraceae; genus JBELMB01. The sequence goes on along the minus strand of JBELMB010000070.1, from coordinate 7,850 downwards.
AGGGCCAATACGCCGTGATCGGCACCGAGGGGCAGATGCTCAAGCGTGGACATGAGTTGCCGACGGTTCTCAGAGTGCTGGAACGCAAACTGATCCGCGCCGTCGAATGAGCGGCGCCGATTTCTTTCAAAGAAATCGGGCCGGAATTTTCGAAAAATTCCGGCCGTCGTTCGGATGTCAGGGCGCAGGAGCGACCATGGCGCAAAGCAGTTCGAACATGATGGATACCCCAAGGAATGCTGTTCCACCGGCCTGATCAAAGGGCGGGGACACTTCGACCATGTCGGCGCCCACGATATCCAGACCATAGAGCGCGCGACAAACCTGCAGCGCCTGGAAGCTGTTGGGCCCTCCAACTTCGGGCGTGCCTGTGCCCGGGGCAAACGTCGGGTCGACAAAATCAATGTCGTAGCTGACGTAACACGGCGCTGTGCCAACGGTTTCGCGGGCTTCCTGCATCACGTCGTCGATGCCGCGGGCAAAGAAGTCTTCGATGGTGATGATGCGGATGCCGTTGGCGGCGGCGAAATCGCGATCCTCGGCGTCATACATGGTGCCACGGATACCGATCTGGATGATCCGTTTGGGGTCCAGCAATCCTTCTTCGACAGCGCGACGGAAAGGGGTGCCATGGGTGAACATGGTGCCATCGAAATAGCTGTGGAACAGGTCTGTATGGCTGTCGAAGTGCACCATGCCAAGCGGTCCGTCCTTTGCCAGCGCGCGCAGGACAGGCAGCGAAGTGAGGTGGTCGCCTCCTGCAGTCAGGGGACGGATGCCTGCCGAAGTCAGTCCGTCGTAGAACCGTGTGATCCGCGTCATGCTGTCCTGAATGTCTGCCGGGTTGGGTCCAACATCACCGAGGTCGGCGCAATTGACCGTCTCGAACGGTCGCAGGGCAGACAGCTGATGCTGCGCGCGGATCATCGTGGAGGCATCGCGCAATTGCCGCGGACCGTGGCGCGGGCCCGGGCGATTGGTGGTGCCGGAATCCCATGGCACACCAACCAGACCGACCTGCACGTCGGCAAAACGGTCATGGCCCGGTGGCACATAGGGCAGTCGCATGAACGTGGGCACCCCGGCAAAACGAGGCAGGTCAAAGCCGGAGACAGGGTGGAAGAAGGGGTCGGACATGGGTGCTCCTTGGTGGTTCGGGGAGGGGGCTCTGCCCCCGCGCTGACGCGCCCCCCGGAGTATTTATGAAAACGAAGAAGATGAGATCGCGGACCCTGACAGGCGCGCGTGGCGGGTGACCGGACCGTCTCCCTGAGACTGGATGCGTTGGATGGCCTCTTGCAGGGGTTCACGGGCGACGGCCATGTGATGCGCATTGGCATGGAGCAATGTGTCAGGATCGGCAACCCAGGCCACGTGGCCTTTCCAGAACAGCAGATCGCCGCGTTGATGGGGCGTGTTTTCTGGAAGCGTTTCACCAAGCTGGTGTTCTTGCGGGCCGCTGTCGCCGGGGCAGTCGATGCCGCAGGCATGGCAGGCGACTTGCACAAGGCCGGAGCAGTCGATGCCCGTGGCAGCGGCATTGCCCCCCCAGACATAGGGAGTGCCGAGGAGTTTCTCTGCCTCGGTCACGGGATCCTGCGCTAGATGCGCGATGGGTGCCAGATGGCTGTTCGGCACAAAGAGGTCGCGCCCATGAGGATGCAGTTGCGTCGCGTAGCGGCTTTCGATCAGGCTCCAGCCATCCTGCGTGCTCTTGATGGCGAGGGTTGCGCCGAACGACAGGGGTAAGGAGACCGGTTCCGATTTCAGATCGGGGGCCTGTCGCACAAAACTGCGTTGCACGATCACTCTGTGGGACGGATTGGGGAGGTTCTTGTCCGGGCAGAAGGGCTGGAGGTCGACCTGGCCCGTGTATCCGTCTTTGTCGGCATGGCCGGACACGATGACGGGGGTTTGGTCCCCATCCCGCGTGATGACTTCATCCACGACAAAAACATCCCCCATCAGCATTTGGCGCAAAAGGGGGCCTCTTGTATGGCCACGTTCAGGGGCACCCCGAATGTCCTGCGCCGCCGCAATCAACCGCAGGCGCGCACCTTTCAGGTCCTTGGTTTTGTCGGGTGGGAGGGTGGTCACAACCCCAGAACCTCTGGCAAGGCCGCCAGAATCGCGCGAGGTCCCTGACCCAGACCGCCTTTGGGCCGGCCCGGTTCCGGTTTGGCCTGCCAACTGTAGATGTCGAAGTGCGCATAGGCCTTGGTCTGGTCCGTGAAACGGCGCAGGAAGAGGGCCGCGGTGATGGACCCGCCAAAGCCGCCTGCGGGTGCGTTGTCCAGATCGGCGATGCCCGGCTCGATCATCGCCTCGTATGGATCGTGGAAGGGCATGCGCCAGACCGGGTCCGCGGCGGCGGGCGCAGCCCTGGTCAGTGCGGCGGCGAACATCTCGTCATCGGTGTAGAACGGCGCGAGATCGGGACCGACGGCCACACGGGCTGCCCCGGTCAGCGTCGCCATGGAGAGCATCAGGTCGGGGGCCTCTTCGTCGGCCAGCGCCAGTGCATCGGCAAGGACGAGGCGGCCTTCGGCGTCGGTGTTGTTGATCTCGACCGTGAGGCCCTTGCGCGAGGTCAGGATATCGCCCGGGCGGAAACTGGGGGCGGAGACACTGTTTTCTACCGCCGGGATCAGCAGGCGCAGTTGCACAGGCAACTCCAGCGCCATGATCATATGCGCCAGCCCCAGTGTGTTGGCCGCGCCGCCCATGTCCTTTTTCATCAACCCCATCGAAGCGCCAGGCTTCAGGTTGAGACCGCCGGTGTCAAAGCAGACGCCCTTGCCGACCAGCGTCAGCCGCGGCCCGGTGGTGCCCCAGCGCAGGTCTATCAGTCGCGGGGCCTGTGACGCGGCGCGTCCCACCGCATGGATCATTGGGAAATTTGCATCCAGCAGCGCGTCGCCCGTGGTGACCGTGATCTGGGCGCCGAACTGATCCGCAAGACTGCGCGCCGCAGTTTCAAGCGCCTCCGGCCCCATGTCCGAGGCCGGGGTGTTCACCAGATCGCGCGTCAGGCACTCCGCCGCGGCCATGATTTCCAACCGCGTTGCATCGACGCCCTCCGGGCAGACCAACAGACAAGAGACGGGTTTGCCTTTCGCATAGCGGTCAAAGCGGTAGTTGGTCAAAAGCCAGCCCAGCGCCTCGGTTTCTGCTTGTTCCGGAGGCAGACCTGACGCGATCCGGTAGGAGCCCGGGGCCAATTGCGGGATCGCGCCCGCGAGGGCGAATCGGGTTCGGCTGCGTTGACGCGCCGTTCCATACCCGGCGAGTGCCGCCGCAGGTGCGCCAAGCGGGCCGGGGATCATCAATGCGCTGCCCAACGCACCAGTGAATCCCGAGGCGGAAACCCATGCCTGCACCTCTGCACTCTGGGTGCTGGTCCAATCCTCAAGCTTGTCCGGTGTGATCAGGTGCAATGGCAAAGCATCGGTGGCGGGGGCAAAGCTGAGGGTCATGACGGCTCCTGTCGAGGGTTGCTATGAGCCTAGCTTCAGGACGCGGCGCTGCAAGTGGCAGGTCGCTCAGGTTGCGGAAAACTCAAACCGTGAATTCATTCAGATCCCAAAGTTGCGTCAGGGAGCGCTCGCCCGTGCGGGCGAGGCGGGCCATACAGGCGGCCTCTGCGACAATGTCGCCAAATTCGATGCAGGTCATCACGTCATGGGCCACGCGGGCCAGAGACGTCATGCCGATCTGTTGGGCAATGGCAGCCAGGGAGCGCAGCACCTTGTGCATGTCTTCCTTCGGGCCTCCAACGGCCATATCCTGCACCTGGCAGAGCCGTTGAGCCAATTCCTCCATCGCGCGGCAGACCACGTCCTCAGCCGCATGTGGGCCGAGGTCCTGGCACAGAGTTTCAATCTGTGCTGGGTCCATAACCGGTCTTTCCGCCGGCGAGAGGTAGGTAACCTCGTTCACATCTCACCCCATATCTTGGCCCCCACAGCCAACGTCCAAAATGCACCGGATGCCTTCCCAAAAGGTTATCCCCCAACCATGATATTGCTCGCATTTCTGTCGATTTCGCCCTAGTACCACGCAGATCAGTTTCGATACGGACGACCCGATGGACTTCATTCGCCCCCTGCCCACCTACCTCGCCCAGCGCTACCATGGCTGGAAGGCCACCAGCTATGCAGAGAACCAGGCGTGGTATCGACGTCTGGCCGACGAAGGCCAGCGTCCGAGGGCCATGGTGATCTCCTGTTGCGATTCCCGGGTGCATGTCACCTCGGTCTTTGGCGCGGAGCAGGGCGAATTCTTTATCCACCGCAATATTGCCAATCTCGTCCCCAGCTTTGAGCCCGACGGCCAGCACCACGGCACATCCGCCGCGGTGGAATACGCGGTCTCGGCGCTGAAAGTCGCGCATGTGATCGTGCTGGGACACTCTCAGTGCGGCGGTGTCAAAGGGTGTCTGGACATGTGCGAAGGCCGCGCCCCCGAGTTGGAAGAGCAGGAATCCTTTGTTGGTCGCTGGATGGACATCCTGCGCCCAGGCTATGAAAACGTGAAGGAGTCCAGCGACCTTGAGCGGGATCTCGAACGCGAGGCCGTGCGCGTTTCGTTGCGCAATCTCATGAGCTTTCCCTTTGTGCAGGAGGCCGTCAGCTCTGGCGCGCTGAGCCTGCACGGTCTCTGGCTGGACATCAGTGCAGGTTCGCTGATGCACCTTGAGCCGGACAGCGGCAAGTTCATCCCGGTCTGAGTCCAACCAGTCAGAGCCGCCCTGGGGTTTTGCCCGAGTCTTTGCCCGAGTCTTTGCCCGGTTTCCAAAGAACCGGGCTGCCCAAGACAGAGGCTGACACCCTGCGTGCGCCTTGAATCTGGACGACCTTAGGCAGCGCTGGCGACCAATGGTCACGCTTCGCACAGCAGGGACCTGTTCGGCGGCGGTTGCGCGGCTATGTGCACCGGTGCACACCCCAGCCACACCTTTCAGGAGCGAGCCATGCTTGACCTTGCCATCGACAATCTCTTGTCGCCTATCGTGCTGTCCTTTGTCCTTGGGCTGGGTGCGGCGCTCGCGCGATCGGATCTGTCAGTGCCCGAGGCGGTGGCCAAGGGGATCTCGCTCTACCTGTTGTTCGCCATCGGGTTCAAGGGCGGGGCGGGTGTGGCAGCACATGGGCTGGAAGGCCGCCTGATCGCGACCATTCTCGCGGGTGTCGTGCTGTCCTTTGCCCTGCCCTTCGTCGCCTTTGGTGTCTTGCGCGGCCTCTCGGCCATGACCCGCACCGATGCAGCCGCCGTGGCCGGGCACTATGGCTCCATATCTATCGTGACCTTTGTCGCCGCGACGTCTTTGCTGGCCGACGCCGGGATCGCTTCCGAAGGCTATATGGTCGCCGTGGCCGCCGCGATGGAAGCGCCCGCGATCCTCTCGGCGCTATGGATCATTTCGCGCGGGTCCGGCGGCGCGCAGATGGACAGTGACCTTTGGCGCGAGATCCTGCTGAACGGCTCCATCGTGCTCTTGCTGGGGTCCTTTGTCATTGGCCTTGCCACGGGACAGGACGGGCTGGACAAGATCGCCTCGTTCATCGTCAGCCCCTTTCAGGGTGTGCTCTGCCTCTTCCTTCTGGACATGGGCCTGATCGCGGGCCGTGGCCTGCGGGAGGCAGGCGTGCTGGACCGCGGCGCCATCGCCTTTGGCCTGATCATGCCCTTGGTCGGCGCCACCGCAGGGGGCATTGCCGGGCTGATGGTCGGGCTCTCGACGGGTGGCGTGATGCTCCTGATGACGCTGTCGGCCTCTGCCTCCTACATCGCGGTGCCCGCCGCAATGCGCGTGGCCGTGCCGGAGGCAAACCCGTCGATCTACCTGACGCTTTCGCTGGCGATCACGTTTCCATTTAACCTAACACTTGGGCTGCCGCTGTATCTGGCCGCGGCCAAAATGCTGACGGGAGGGTGATGCCATGCAAACGCACCAGGCAAAACGTGTTGAAATCACGATTGAAAAGGTCATGGAACGACGGCTGACCGACGCCATGAAGGACACGGGTGTGACTGGCTGGTCAGTGCTGCCGGTCCTTGGCGGGTCTGGCCGTTCCGGCGAGTGGAGCCGTGAGGGCCAGATCTCTCGCGGGACCGGGCTTGTGCGGGTGGAGTGCATCATTCGACCCGAGAAGCTCGATCCCCTGCTCGAGGCGGTCTTTGCCGTGGTCGAACGCCATATCGGCGTGGTCTGTGTCTGCGATTGCGAAGTGCTGCGGGCAGAGCGGTTCTAGACCGTTCTGGCCCGTTCTGGCCCCGCCCGGGACCTGAGCAGGCCCGTTCAAGGCCCGCTACAGAGCCTTTCAGCCTTGACGCCGCAACGCGCCAGACCTGCCTTGACGGTCTGACATCACGTTGGGGCGACCGATGCGGGCGGCGATCTCTGCCATGGGCACGCCAATATCGCGACCGGTGCACAACGGGACGCCCAGATCGTTGAGAATGACCAGATGACCTTCTCGAAACACGAGGTCATAGCCCTTTGCCCGCAGGGCATCGTCAAGCGCGGCCCAAGTGGAGGCGTTTTCGAGGATCGGCGCGAGGAACAGGCGCAACAAGGCCCGGGATTCGCAGTCCAACGGCGCCGGAAGGCCCATCGTCTTTTTGGCCGTTTCCCACCCGGCCGTTGCATCTGTCTGGTGTCTCATCCGGGTCTCCAAGCCTGATATGCCAGTTGTGGCACGGGATTCGGTCAAAAATGGGACCGTGACGGACCCATATTTGGAAGACTGGGAACGAAACCGAAACCAGCCCTTAACCAACAGTTCGCTATGAAAACCTTCATGGATGACGTTGAAATCACGGTGCGGCTGCCACGCGCCATGGCGCAGGCGGTCTTGCGCTACGCCGACGGGCGCAACCGCGCGGGGTCCGCTGACGTGCAGGCCGTGGCAGAGGATATGACCGATCTTTTGGCGGGCACGACCATCGCGCCGTCTGCCTCTCAGTCCGACAGTGTTCGGCGCATATTGGAACGGGCTTTTGCCTATTCTTTCAGTTGGCAGGAACTGCAAGGGCGCCTTATGTGCGAAGGCTATGCTTTGCGCCTGTCCCGGGAAGGTCTGGACTTGCTGTCGCATCCCGGCGCTGAACGCGTGTCTACGGTCGAGGCGTTTGGCCTAAGCTACAGGGCCATGCTGCGGAAATTCGGCAAAGCGTTTCCCGCGCCGTTCGCCTCGCCCATGGCAAAGCCGACGCGCAGCATAACCCATCCGACAGATGAGCCAGCGGTGTCATGCGAAGAGACAAACATACGGGTCTTTCCAGCCGTTGACCCCGGATCACCGCTCGGGTCCTGCGGGTCGCTGCGGCCAGCGCAGCGTAGAAAGCCTGACGAAGACACGGCGCCGATCATATTGTGAGGGACCCGCCCCTTTCGAGGACGGTCCAAGGCTGGTTTGGGGGCTGACCTTGGACCGCGGCTCGAAAGCCTGGCTTGGTTGGTTCGGCCCCCGGTGACAGGGACCGAACCTTGGGTAGGGCGGTGATACTCGAGGCGCAGCACAAAGTATGGTCACCATGGGATACCCGCGGGCACAAAGGTCGCGCGCGGGTATGCTTTAGGTGAGTGGGTGAACAAGCGCGGCAGTTTCGCCTTGGAAGCGTCGCATCGCCGGAGGCCAGGCAAGTCTGGCGCCGCGCAGACACAGTCCGACTGGTGCAGAATTTTCTGCGCGCCAGCCACCTGAATTCAAGCCCTTCTGGCATGGAACCCGAGTGTTACCAAGGTCCGCACCCAAACGCGCCGACCCAAACCCATGCGCCAACAATCGTTGTCGCGTTCGACGCTGAAAGGGTGTCACCGGCACCTTGACCGGGCATATCTGCCA
>JBELMB010000289.1:0-4537 GCA_042088665.1 Sagittula sp. | reverse complement strand
GAGTTCATGGTGCAAGGGTGCCACTTCGGCAGAGGTCTTTGATGTGGCGAGGATCAGCGGGATCCCCTTTGCGGTCAGCGCAGTCAGGGCCGGTGTGGCGGGCGCGTGGGAATAGGTGTCATGATCCAGCAGAGTGCCGTCGAGGTCGGAGAAGACCACAACCCCCATGTCACTCCATTCCCGTCCATAGCGTCATGGGACAACTATGGCGAAACGCGCCCTGCTCCGCCACAGTCCGCGAAAAAGATGCGGCGATTTGGTGCGCCACGCCCACGAAACAGGCAGGGCGCCGGGTTGCCAGCCTTGGGTGTTACGCTTGCTGCGTCGCGGCGACCGCCCGTTTCCAAGCCGCATACCGGGTGTCCCGGGCGCCTGCATCCATGGCCGGGGTAAAACGGCGCTCAAGCGCCCAGGTTTCCGCAAACCCGTCGGCATCGGGGTACAGACCGGCCTTGTATCCCGCGAGCCATGCCGCACCAAGCGCGGTGGTTTCCAGCACCTTGGGGCGGTCCACCTGCGCATCGAGGATGTCCGACAGGAATTGCATGCTCCAGTCACTGGCGCTCATGCCGCCATCGACACGCAGCGTTGCCGCTTCGGCCCCGGTGGCACCCCAGTCCCCCTGCATTGCCTCCAGGAGGTCGCGGGTCTGGAAACCGACGCTTTCCAGCGCGGCACGGGCGAAATCTTCTGGCCCGGAGTTGCGCGTCAGCCCAAAGATGGCGCCACGGCAGTCCGCGTTCCAGTAAGGCGCGCCCAACCCGGTGAAGGCGGGCACCATGATCAGGTCCTGCGCCGGGTCCGACGCCTCTGCGAGGCGTTGGGTCTGGGGCGCGTCTTCGATGATTTTCAGCCCGTCGCGCAGCCATTGCACCACGGCCCCCGCGATAAAGATCGAACCTTCAAGCGCGTAGGTGGGTTTGCCATCCAGTTGGTAGGCAATGGTGGTCAGCAGACGGTTCTGTGACACGACCGGGGTATCACCCGTATTGAGCAGCGCAAAACAGCCCGTGCCATAGGTGGATTTGAGCATGCCGGGTTGGAAACAGGCCTGACCGACGGTGGCCGCCTGCTGATCGCCCGCGACTCCGAGGATCGGCAGAGGCGCGCCAAAGAGACTGGCCTCGGTGGTGCCGAACTCTGCCGCGCAATCCTTGACTTCTGGCAGCAGGGACATGGGCACGCGGAACAGGGCGCACATGTCCTCGGACCAGCTGCTTTTGCGAATATCGTAAAGCATGGTGCGCGCGGCATTCGTCGCATCCGTGACGTGGGTCTTGCCGCCGGTCAGGTTCCAGATGAGCCAGCTGTCCATCGTTCCAAAGGCTAGTTCGCCCGCCTCGGCGCGGGCGCGGGCGCCTTCCACGTTGTCCAGCAGCCAGGCCACCTTGGTCGCCGAGAAGTAGGGATCCAGCAGGAGGCCCGTTGCATCCGTGACCGCCGGTTCGTGGCCCCGGCTCTTGAGGTCCTGGCAATAGGCGGAAGTGCGTCGGTCCTGCCAGACGATGGCGCGGTGGATCGGCTGACCGGTCTTGCGGTCCCAGATCAGCGTGGTTTCGCGCTGGTTTGTAATGCCGATGGCCGCCACGTCCCGCGCCGTGGCACCGGCCTGATCCAGGGCTGCACGGCAAGTGGCAACGACGGTGGTCCAGAGGTCGTCTGCCTCGTGTTCGACCCAGCCGCTGGCAGGGTAATGCTGGGTGAATTCTTCTTGGGCGAGGCCCGCAACGGCGAGAGCCCCATCGAAGAGAATGGCCCGGCTGGACGTTGTGCCCTGGTCGATGGCCAAGATAAAACCCATGTGTCCCTCCCTCGGATGTTTGCGCTCACTATTCGCGTGCCTTTGCGGTGTTGTCCAGTGGGTGGCCAGAGGAAGCCAGTGGGAGCCCAGTGAGAGCCTAGTGGGAGCCCGTCCTGTCCATGCCGTTTCGCCGCGGTCTGCGGCGATCCGCTGGGGGGCCAGCCCCCCAGACCCCCCGGAGTATTTTTGAAACAAAGAAGCCGGGAGGACAGGCTTACGTGTTTCCAGCCACTTGCGATGTGATGGTCTTGGCCATCTGGACCGGTGGTTTGCCGCCGCATTCGGAGAAGGGTCCCGGCTTGACTGCAAAAAATCGGTTGAAGTTCAGGTGGGACAGTGTCGTGAACGGGGTCTGCTTTCAGGTTTTGCAATGCCTATGCCGAGCGAGATCTGGTGAATGTTGCCCGCGATGCGGATTGGGATTTGCGCAACTGGGCCTTCGAGATCGCTTGCAGGGCGCTATTTGTCAGAACATATGAACCATGCCTCATCGTACCGACGAAGGTTGCGGCATTGGAACCCACTTCGGCATGGTCGCGCGGTGCTGTCCGGAGAACATCGCGGTTCAACCCCTGCGTTGTGTTCAAGGGTTCGGGTGTTTCCAGAAGCTGACCAGTGTCAGCAAAGCGATTGTCCCGCATCGTTTTCGGACAAACTTTGCCTCGCGACGCTGTCACAAATTTTGCCATCATTCCCGGCGAGCCGTGGCCTTGCATTGGTCAGTCGGGACTGTGCCCGGAGGCCGAGCACCACCGGAGTGTTTTCGACATTTCTGCCGGGACTCGGGAAAGCCCTTTTGTAGACCGTCCTCGTCACTTTCAATGTGAGGCTTACGCACAATGCGCTGATCAGACTTGGCATGCTTTTGGGCGCGCCAAGACCCCCATGATGTTGCAGGTACATGTCCTACATTGGCTCACGGCGGCAAGAGGTGCTGAATGCGGGCAACGCACAATCCATTCCCATGGTTTGCAAGACGCCTTGCACAAGACCCGCAGTCTGCCGCAATGCCAATCCGAAGAGAGCTGTCCCAGAGAGAGACCTGGGTGGCGGCACCGCTGAAACTCTGTTTCCGCCCCCCTGCCACATGGCGACAGTGCAATGAACGGGCTTGACCCTTCTGGCCAGAACAAGGGCGAAAGGCGCGTGCCGCAAGGTGCCAAGATCCGGGCAGATCTTGCACCAATTTCGGGCTATTGTGACTGTGCCGGACGTTGAGGGAAAAGCATTGCTGCGATCACGTCACACCGCGCCGCGGCGCAGGACACCCGCACTGTACTTGCTGCTTTCGGGGACCGTCCTCGCTGTGCAGACATCGCTTGAACCACAATGAACCCAATCCCCGGAACTGGTAGGTATGAGGCGGTGGGGAGTTGTCGGACCGGGCGTTACGGGACACGTCGAGCCAAGCGCACAAACCGCTGTCGTTGCTGCCTTTTCGGCGGAAGTTGTGGTCTCCAACCTTGGGTGCGACTTTGCCTCTGGCCCTCTGTGGTGCGCGGCGAAGGACCGGCAAACCGGCGCGCAGAGCTTTGTTCTGGCCAGCCACCTCAGCCCGGCATCCGGGCCCGATCGAACGCTTGCCTTGGGCGTCAATGACAGCTGCAAACCTGCGCACAAACGTGATTTCGACGCGACCGCAAAATCGCCTGTGCGCAGAAGCAGGGACAGGCCCTTGGCACGTGCACAGCCGATCTGCCCGGGCCGGCGGGGGAGATGCCCATCAGGCCGACAATCATGGCGCCCTCCCAGTCGCCCCATGCTTTGCCCGTCAGGAAGGCGGCAGACGACGTGCCCTGCGACCAGCCGTTGTTGTTCCAGATCGGCGGCATGGCGCTGTTGTGGGTGTCGCCCCTGGTCACATACAGGTATCCACCCGCCGGATTGAACCGGACACGACCGCCATTGTGGGCACCGGGGCCACCGAAGGGGTGATCCGTTGCTTCCATCTTGTGGGGCACATTATCCACAATATCCCTACGCTCGGACGCGCCGGTGAAATCACCGCTGACCTCGAAGCGCATCAGGCGGTTGGTGTGCGGCGTGACCATGTTGGAGGTCGAATATACGTACACGCGACGGTGCTCGGCAAAGTCGAGGGCAACGGCGACGCCCATCATGCCAGCCTGGCCATCGCAAAACAGATCCTATGGTGTGGTGGCAAAACCATCGACACCACCCATACCCACAAGTGCGTTGATGCCACCCGATGGCATAAGACCCGGCAGGCCGCGGCACTTTTCGGTATAGAACATCGTGCCATCGTCCCGAAAGGCCATGTCCCTGGTCAGCCCCACCTGAGTGGTCCAATTTGATTGTTAGTGCATAATTGGCCTTTGGTCCATTTGGACGATGGTTTCCTGGGCCGGTGGGCGGTAGCCCAGAGCACTGTGTGGTCGTTTCGTGTTGTAGTTTTTTCTCCATTGTTCGATCAGGATTTGAGCTTCGCGCAGGCTGTAGAAGATTTCGCCGTTCAGGAACTCATCCATTGCCGGGCAGGCGCATGCGCAGCATGCTGCCGAGAGGGGCGGAACCGGGCATTGAAGCTCTCGCAGTAACCGTTTTCCCAAGGGTAAGGAGGATCAGGAATTGATCCGGGGGATCAATTCCCCGACGAACGGTTCGATGTAGGCCGTTTTGGCTCCAACCGCTTTGATCCAGTCCTGCACGGCCTGAGCAACGAACTCAGGGCCATAGCACGTCGGGAAGAAGGGCTGCTGAGAGGTTATGGCCACG
>JBELMB010000288.1:0-4580 GCA_042088665.1 Sagittula sp. | reverse complement strand
AAGCGTCAGATCTGGCGCTGGCCGGGCAGGGGACGCCAGAAGCGGACCCGGCGCCTGGTCAACCCGCCGCACCCGAAGTGGCGGATTTGCGGGCCGACGACGTGAACACCGATCCCGTCACGGCCCCCGATCCACAAGAGGACCGCGCGGCGGCCCCGGTGCCGCGGCCCGAGGCGACGGAACTGGCCCTTGCGGGTCAGGCAGCACCCGAAGTTGACGAAGCGCCGGTCGAAGGCTGGGCCACCGGTGCGGAGGCGTCGCGCGCCGATCCAGCGAGCGAGACACCCGGTGCGGCCCCCGCACCAGAACAGGACGTCGCGGCAGCGGCGGTGCCGCGCCCCTTGGCCACCCCGGTGATGCCCGAAGGCCAACCCGCGCCCGAAGCCGATGATGCGCCATCGCAGGGCCGTGTGTTTGCCGATGCGAATCTGGCCGATGCGAATCTGGCCGGTGTGCGTTTGCGGGCCGGTGATGTGAACACCGCACAGGTGCCGGCGCCATCGCCCGATGCCGTCGCATTGCCGGTGCCCGAGCCGCGCACCGGTCCGACGCCGGAGAAAACCCAAAATGCACCGGAAGCCGGTGCGGCCCCCGCACGCCCCAGCGATCTTTTCGCCGCGCAAAGCCTTGGCGAGGCACCGTCTCTGGATGATCCCGCGCCACTGGCCGGATCCGCGCCGCGTCTGACCGATGAGACACCACCGCAACGACAGCTTTTGGCCGCTGCCCCGAGTGTGCAAGACACACCGGTGACGGAGCTTCAGGCCCCGGCGCTTGATCGTGAGCCTGAGCCCGCGGTCGATGCGCCAGTGCGCGTTGCGGCCACTGACGCACCTGTCGTGGCAAATGCCCCGGTGGCGGGGCCGGTGCCTTCGGCGCCCGAAACGGCGGATCTGGCAACCCAAGATGCGCCCGAGGCACCGCCGCGGGTTGTGGTGCTGGCCCCTGACGGGCTTGGCGCGCCGAATATTGCGGCACCGGATGATGCGACGTCGTCGCTCCAGACCGCGGCGCTGGACAGTGCGCCTGTGCAAAGCCCGCAACCGGCTTTGCCCGACAGCGCCCCGCAAGCGCCAAGTGCCCCGCGGGTGCTGATCTCGGGTCCGCGCGGTGTTGAGGCGCTGCAAAAAGCACCGCTCGCACCGGGGGATGTGGCTTTGGATTCCATCAGCTACGACGTTGAAGGCGAAGTGCTTTTGTCCGGGCGCGGTAGCGACAGCGCCTTTGTGCGGGTCTATCTCGACAACACGCCCGTCACGACATCGCGGATCCGCGACGATGGCCGCTGGCGGTTGCAATTGCCCGAAGTGGACACAGGCACCTATACCCTGCGCGTGGACCAGATCGATGCGGATGGCGAAGTGATTGCGCGTGTCGAAAGCCCGTTCCTGCGCGAAGATCCAGCGATCCTCGAAGAGTTGGCCGCTGCCGGTGGGCCCGTGAACGAAGTGATCATTCAGCCGGGCAACACCCTTTGGGCGATCTCGCGGGCGCGTTACGGCGAGGGTATGAAATATGTGCGCATCTTCGAAGCCAACCGGGATCGCATCCGGAACCCGGACCTGATCTATCCCGGTCAGATTTTTGACCTGCCCGATGAGGCCGCAGCGGCGAATTGATCCGGCGGTAGCGGGGTTTGGGCGGTGTTGGCACGGCCCGTACCCTTTTCCATTGGCCGTCAATTGATTAATGGCGAAGCGCAAAATTGCCCTCTCCCTACCGCCCTCTATCCTTGGGGGATTCGGTCAATAAACGGTTGAGAGCGCCAATTTTTTGCAAGCCTGTCCTGGTTTCGGGCGTTTCCAATCCGGGTCAACTCGGCGTCCCCGTTACCGGCGGGGGTGTCGAGACCTGAAACAAGACCCAAGACACGGCCATTTGTTGCTTGCGCTGTAGAAGCGACGACCTGCAGGCCGACCCCATGCGCCCCGGCAGTGGCAAAGCGGTGATAAAACACACGGCCCGCCGGGCTGGTTCTCCCCCCGACCATGGGCTAGGTCTTGGGTCGCACGCCAAAGGAGACTGCCCATGCCCGCCGACATGACCGCGCAAGACATTGCCAGCGCGGAGCGCCGTTCCGGGCTGCGCACCGTGCGCCGGGTGGCCCCCTATCTGTGGCCCGACAACATGCCATGGGTGAAGCAACGCGTTGTTATTGCCCTGTCTTTCCTCTTGCTGTCCAAGCTGGTGGCTGTGGGCACACCGATCCTGTATGCGCGTGCCGTCGACAGCCTGTCGGGTGAGGTGTCCGACCTTGCCCTTGGCGCCATCGGGCTGACGCTGGCCTATGGCATTGCGCGTCTGATGACCGTGGGCTTTCAGCAATTGCGCGATGCGGTCTTTGCCAAGGTGGGGCAACGGGCGCTGCGGTCGCTGGCGCTGGAGACGTTTACCCATATCCACCGATTGTCCATGCGCTACCACATCACGCGCAAGACCGGGGGGCTGAGCCGCATCATCGAACGCGGCGTCAAAGGCGTCGAATTCCTGCTGCGGTTCCTGCTGTTCAGCATTGGCCCCCTGATACTGGAGCTGGTCATGGTGGCGGTCGTGCTCTCGCTGCTTCTGGATGTGCGCTATCTGCTGGTGGTGGCCGGGGTCATCTCTGTTTACGTTTGGTTCACCTTCAAGGTCACGGAATGGCGCGTCAAACTGCGTCGTGAAATGAATGATCAGGACACCGACGCCAACCAGAAGGCCATCGACAGCCTGCTCAACTTTGAAACCGTGAAATACTTTGGCGCCGAGACCCGAGAGGCAGAGCGCTACGATGTGGCCATGCGGGCCTATGAAAAGGCCGCGATCAAGACATCGACCTCGCTTGCTGCGCTCAACTTTGGCCAGTCGCTGATCATCACCTCCGGTCTCGTGGCTGTCATGGTGATGGCGGCGGTGGGTGTTCAGAACGGCACGCTCACGGTGGGCGATTTCGTCCTCGTGAACGCCTACATGATCCAGATCACCATGCCCCTGAACTTTCTTGGCACCGTGTACCGCGAAATCCGGCAGGCGCTTGTCGACATGGGAGAGATGTTCGACCTGCTCGAACAGCCCCGCGAAGTGGCGGACAAACCCGGCGCGCCCGCGCTCGCGGTGTCGGGTGGGATGGTGGATTTCAAACAGGTGGCTTTCGGCTACGTGGACGAACGCCCCATCCTCAAGGGCATCGACGTGCGGGTGGGCGCAGGCGAAAACGTGGCCCTTGTGGGCCCGTCGGGTTCTGGCAAATCGACCATCGGGCGTCTGCTGTTTCGCTTCTATGATGTTGCCGGGGGGCAGGTCAGCATCGACGGTCAGGACGTGCGCGACGTGACCCAGGACAGCCTGCATGCGGCAATCGGTGTGGTGCCGCAGGACACGGTGCTGTTCAACGACACGATCCGCTACAACATCGCTTATGGGCGCGCGGGTGCCACGCAGGACGACATCGAAGACGCGGCGCGCGCGGCGCAGATCCATGACTTTATCCAGCAACTGCCCGATGGCTATGAGACGCAGGTCGGCGAACGCGGGCTGAAGCTGTCAGGCGGTGAAAAGCAGCGCGTTGGAATCGCGCGCACCTTGCTCAAGAACCCGCCGATTCTGCTTCTGGACGAGGCGACAAGCGCGCTGGACACAGAGACCGAGGCTTCCATCCAGGAGGCGCTGCGGCGCGCAGGTGAGGGGCGGACCGTCATCACCATTGCGCACCGGTTGAGCACCATCGCCGACGCCGACCGCATCGTTGTGCTTGAAAACGGTGTGGTCGTCGAGGAAGGCAGCCATGATGCGCTTCTGGCGCGCGGCGGGCGGTATGCGGCCCTCTGGCATCGGCAGCAATCCGAAGAAGAGGCGGCCTGAGCCCTCAAGCTGTCCACAGACTGGGATCGCGTTTTCTGGAAGGGATCGGAGTGTCGGTCCGAAAACCGGGCTGAACCTCGGAAACCGACATGATTTCAGGGGTCTGCCCGGCGGTCTTCAAGCGTCCGACGGGTCAGCCGGACGATACCCGGCCCGGAGGCACCGTGCCATCGGCAACCCAACCGTCCAGCACTGCAAGGGCGGCGGCACTGAAACCGTCGTCGTTTATATGACCTGCGATCTCTTGCAGCGTGGCGGAGGCCGGACAGGCGTCGCGCATTGCCTGCGCAAAGGCAGCCATACCCTCGGCATCATGCAACGGCGCGCCCGCGCGGTCCCATTCGTTGCAGCCGTCCAGCGGCAACAGCACATGCACTGGCCCCAGTGCCCCGGCGAGCTTGCCGCAAATCTCGCTGGCGACGGCGCGGCGCTGGTCGGCGTTCAGCAGCACGGAGGACAGCAGCCGGTTGTGCGCATGGACCTCTTGCCCCGCAAGCGCCTCAGGCGGATCCTGCCAACCAACAAAATCCACCAGATCATAACACCCCGGCGCAATGATCTGCGGAACGCCGCGCAGGCCTGCGGCGGTCATCCGGTCTGCCCCGGCAGAGATCGAAGATCCCATCAAGTGGTTGCTGACCTCTTGCGGTGCAAAATCCATCACGCAGGCAAAGGCCCCCTCGGCGGCGAGGCTTTCAAAGGCGCGGCCGCCCATGCCGGTTGCGTGAAACACCGCCACG
>JBELMB010000287.1:0-4595 GCA_042088665.1 Sagittula sp. | reverse complement strand
AGGATGAGGATGAAGATGAGGATGCCGGCCCGCGCCCTTCTCCAACACGATGCGGCTGCGGGCAGAGGCCCGGGCACGCACCTGTTGGAGGGATCCGACCGCGTTGTGCGGGATCGACACCCCCTGATGGGATGCGCCTCGACGCGCGCCCATCGGGAAATCGCCGCATCACCCGTTTCGCGGCAGACGCTTACACCCTATCGCCATTGGCGCTCACTCGGGTGCTCTTTGGCAACAGACCGGAAATTCTGCAAAAGGACTGACCAATGACCAAGGCCTTCGCCTCCGCCGGAGACATGGAAGAGAAAAAGACCTCCTTCACCAAAGTTGGCGAGGGGCTCTACGCCTTTACCGCCGAAGGCGACCCCAACACCGGTGTCATCATCGGTGACGAAAGCGTCATGATCATCGAGGCACAGGCCACGCCGCGCCTTGCCCGCAAGGTGATCGAGCATGTGCGTTCGGTGACCGACAAGCCGATATCGCATCTGGTGCTGACCCATTACCACGCCGTACGCGTGCTGGGCGCCTCCGCCTATGGCGCGGGCGAGATCATCATGTCCGACATGGCCCGCGCCATGGTGGCCGAGCGCGGCCAGGAAGACTGGGACAGCGAGTTCGACCGCTTTCCGCGCCTGTTTCAGGGCCACGAAGAGATCCCCGGCCTGACATGGCCCACCACCACCTTTTCGGACAGCATGACCGTCTACCTCGGGCAGCGCAAAGTGGAAATCATGCATCTGGGCCGCGCCCACACCGCCGGCGACGCGGTGATCTGGGTGCCGGACGCCGAGGTCATGTTCACCGGCGATATCGTCGAATACCACTCCGCGTGCTACTGCGGCGACGGCCACTTTGGCGATTGGGCCGACACATTGGCCAACATCGCCGCCTTTGAGCCCAAAGCCATCGCACCCGGTCGCGGCGACGCGCTGGTGGGCGAAGACATGGTCGCCCGCGCCATCGCCGCCACTGAGGATTTCGTGCGTTCGACCTACAAACCGGTGGCGAAGGTCGTGGCCCGTGGCGGCACCCTCAAAGAGGCCTGGGACGCCTGCCGCGCTGAATGTGACCCCAAGTTCTCGGATTATGCGATTTACGAGCACTGCCTGCCCTTCAACGTCGCCCGCGCCTATGACGAAGCCCGCGGCATCGACACCCCCCGTGTCTGGACCGCGCAACGCGACAAGGACATGTGGGCGAGTTTGCAAGAATGACGGCGCTGTGCCGAAACCCTGTTTGCGCGCGCCTTGCTGTCCCTGTGGCTCGGTTTTGCACTCTGCATTTGCGTTGTGCTTGTTGAACTCTTCAAACAAGGCACCCCCTGGAGACAAGACCTTCACCAAAAAGGCATCGCGATGGACACGGCTCTCAGAACGGCAAGGCAAAAGCTTTGGATCGCAGGCCTGGGCGTCTGTCTCAAAACCGCCTTGGCGCTGGGGCTTTGTCAATGCTGATGGCGGCAACCCTCGCCGCGCTTGCGCCCAGCCTGCCCGCCTAAGGACGCCCACCTGATCCGCCCCAATCTGAAAGCGACTGATATGATCCACGACCGCTACCAACTCGCCTTCAAGCTCTACCCCTACCAGCGCAACGCCGATCAGGACGCGGCCCAGCCCGTCCGGCACCCGGTTGTCATCGTCGGTGGTGGCCCCATCGGGGTGGCCACCGCGCTGGATCTGGGGCTGCAGGGCGTGCCCGTGGTGCTGCTGGACGACCACGAAGGTGTCGGCCAGGGCTCCCGCGCGATCTGCTTTGCCAAACGCACGCTCGAGATCGCCCACCGCTATGGCTGTGGCCAGCCGATGGTGGACAAGGGGGTCGTCTGGAACCTTGGCAAGGTCTTTCATGACGACCGAAAGGTCTATGATTTCAACCTCCTGCCAGAGGATGGCCACCGCAACCCGGCGTTCATCAACCTCCAGCAACCGTATTTCGAACGCTTCCTCGTGGACCGTGTCCGCGCCGCACAGGCCGAGGGCGCACCAATCGAATTGCGCGGCAAGAACCGCGTCGAGGCCGCCAGTTTCCACGACGATCACGTCACACTTGAGATCAACACCCCCGAAGGCCCCTATACGCTGGAGGCCGACTGGCTGATCGCCTGTGACGGGGCAAGCTCGCCCCTGCGCAAGATGATGGGGCTCGATTTCGAGGGCCGTGTCTTTGAGGACAGCTTTCTGATCGCGGACATCAAGATGGTCGGCGGGGAATTTCCGACCGAACGTTGGTTCTGGTTCGAACCGCATTTCAAATCCGGCGCATCGACCCTGTTGCACAAGCAGCCCGACGGTGTCTGGCGGGTGGATTTCCAGATCGGTTGGGACGTGGACCGCAAGGAAGAACTGAAAGAAGAAAACGTCCGCGCGCGTCTGGATGCCATGCTGCCGGAGGTCGACTACGAGATCGTCTGGACCTCAATCTACACCTTCCAGTGCCGTCGGATGAAGAAGTTTCGCCACGGCCGGGTGATCTTTGCCGGGGACAGCGCGCATCAGGTGTCGCCCTTCGGGGCGCGCGGCGCGAATTCGGGCATGCAGGACGTGGACAACCTCGGCTGGAAACTGGGCGCGGTGCTGAAGGGCGACGCGCCGGACACGCTGCTGGACAGCTATGATGCGGAACGCGCCAAGGCCGCGGATGAGAACATCCTCAATTCCACCCGCAGCACCGATTTCATCACGCCCAAGTCCCGGACCAGCCACATGTTCCGCAACGCGGTGCTGGACCTTGCAGAACACCACGGTTTTGCCCGCCCGCTGGTGAATTCCGGTCGCTTGTCGCTGCCCAGCACCTACGACGGCTCGTCGCTGAACAGCGCTGATGCGCTGCCCGGCGGGCCACGGCGCACGCGCCCGGGCAGCCCCTGCCCGGATGCGCCACTGGCGGAAGGGTTCTTGCTGGATCACCTCGGCGGCGATTTCGTGGTGCTGGCGATCAATTGCCCTGCACCGGACTGTGGCCTGCCGGTTGTGGCGGTCCCTGCGGCTGATATCAGCGGTGAACTGGCGGAACGCTATCTTGGCGGGGCTGACCGCGCCATCTACCTGCTGCGCCCCGATCAGCACGTGGCCGCACGCTGGGACAGCGCCGAGGCGGCAACCATCGGCGCAGCCCATGCGCAGGCCTTGGGAAAGGGGTAAGCCATGCCAGTGAACACCAGCCCGAACATCGCCGATCCGGACGGTTTCTACGCGGAACTGATCGAGACGCATGATGGCCTCTCCGATGCGCAGAGCGCCGCGCTGAACGCGCGCCTGATCCTGATCCTCGCCAACCACGTTGGTGACCGCGCAGTGCTGAGCGAGGCGCTGTCCATGGCGCGCGGGGACATCTAGCAGCGATGGCAAGAGTGTCTGCCTCGCGGTGCGGCGGTCATCCTGACCGCGAGACAAACCCGGGCGGCACGAATGCTACGGTCTCACCGCTCTGACGGCGCCCCCTTGGCCCGTGCCCCGGGAAACGGCGCGCGCCGTCAGAGCGGTGCTTTTTGCGCTGTCGATCTCTCGACAAGCGGCGCGCACTGGCGCAGGTTCGGGCGCAACCGGGGGCATCCCCGACCCGCAGGACTGCGCCCAGACGCCTTGGCACAAGGACATGCGGGACAGATTGAAACCGCGCCCAGACTCCGTTTTGGGCGCCTGTTGGCGGAGATATCGCATGAGCCTTTTTGACGAAGACCTGTTCCTGAAGGGTCTTGAACAGCGCAAATCCACGCTGGGCGCCGAATACGTGGAAAAGAACCTCGCCGCGGCGGATGATTTTACCCGTCCTTTTCAGGAGGCGATGACCGCATGGTGTTGGGGATTTGGCTGGGGCGACGACGTGATCGAGCCCAAGACCCGATCGATGATGAACCTCGCCATGATCGGGGCCCTCGGCAAGATGCACGAATGGGAGATCCACTGCCGGGGCGCCTTGAACAATGGCGTGACCAAAGAAGAGATCCGCGCGATCATCCATGTCGTGGGCATCTACTGCGGCGTGCCGCAATCGCTGGAGTGTTTCCGCGTGGCGCGCAAGGTACTTGAAGACGCTGGCGAGTTGTAAGGCTTTGACGCGCGGCGGCCCGCGGGGCGCCCCTGCGCAACCGGGGTCCCGCCCTTGGCCGCGCGGCCGTTGCCGGGGCCCGAAGCCAAAGGCCAATACCATGATAAAGGAGAGCGCGATGAGCGACCTGCCCGAAGAGTTTACCCATGATACGGTCGCCCATGGCATGGCCCCCGAGGCCAGCCCGGCACTGGATGCGCTCTATCAGGGTTTTGCCGAAGCGCATCTGAACCCGCTCTGGACCCAGACCGGCGATTTGATGCCCATGCATCCCAAACCCGAAGCGGTGCCACATGTCTGGAAATGGTCTGCGCTGCTGCCCCTGGCGCAGGCTGCGGGCGCGCTGGTGCCGGTGGGGCGGGGCGGCGAGCGGCGGGCCATCGGTTTGGCCAACCCCGGGCTTGGTGGACGGGCCTATGTTTCCCCGACCCTCTGGGCGGCGATCCAGTATCTTGGCCCCCGGGAAACCGCACCGGAACACCGCCATGCGCAGAACGCCTTTCGTTTCGTGGTCGAGGGCGAAGGCGTCTGGACCGTGGTCAACG
>JBELMB010000069.1:14655-24092 GCA_042088665.1 Sagittula sp. | reverse complement strand
CGTAAGCCGGATGTACACTGAGCGATCACCAACGCGGGGTTCGAAACGATGTACATCGGCGCGCCAATCATGGGCAGGCGCATGTGCCGAAAAATCTGGGGGAGGTTTGTCATGTGCTGCCTTCAGAGTTTGGAGAAATCGGCTTTGCGTTTTTCGAGGAAGGCCGCCAACCCTTCAGCCGCCTCGGTCCCATACCGCGCCTGATTGATCCGGTCCGCTTCTTCCCAAAGTTGGGTTGTGAGTTCGTTGTGTTCAGCACTGTTGACGAGGTGTTTGATTGACCGGATGGCTTGTGGTGGCCCCAATGCGATTTTCCGGGCCAGAGCCATACCAACCTCAAGCGCCTGCCCGGTTTCTGCCAGGTCGTTGACGACCCCATACATCGCCAGCTGCTCTGCTGTGATGGGCCGCCCAAGCATGCAAAGTTCATTGACCAACTGGCGCGGCAGGCCTGCGCGCAGGAAGTAGGTGACGCCGCCATCGGGGCTGAGACCAACGCGGACATATGCCGCGGTAAACTTGGCATCTTTTGCTGCGACAATCAGGTCGCACGCAAGCGTCAGTGCAACGCCCGCGCCCGCAGCACCGCCTTCCACAGCAGCAATCACCGGCGTGGGGCAATCCACGATGGCGCGGATCATTGCGTTCAGTTTGTCAGTGTTGGAGGTCACTGCCGAAAGCGGCCCCTTGGCGCTGTCTTTCAATGCGTTGATATTGCCGCCGGAACTGAAAAAGCCGCCTCCGCCTGTCAGCAGAATGGCCCGTACCTCTGGGTCATTGCCTGCATCGACGACTGCATCCCGCACGGCGTCATAGACGTCCGGGCCGATCGCGTTTCTGTTGCTTGGGCCATTCAGCGTGATGATCAGAACCGCGCCGTCCTTGTGGGTTTCAACCTTGCTGATGTCGCTCATCCTGCTGTCCCCCGGCCAAAAGCGTCCTGTTCCTGCCGGGCGGTGGCGGCGATGATCTGTCCAAAGCGCGCGGCGTGGACATCCGCAGTCCCAAACAGCATGTCGGCCACAAGGATCCGTTTGACGTAGGTGTTGAGCGCGTATTCTTCGGTCACTCCGATCCCCCCATGCATCTGGATACTGGCTGCCGCCGCCGCGCGCATGCGCGTTCCGCAGAACCGCTTCAGAGCGGAAACCGCGCGTTGGCGCGCCGTCACATCGTTCCCGTCACAGGCATGCGCCGCGGCATAAACGAGCGATGCGAAGTGCTCCGTATCGTGCCAGATATCCACCATATTGTGCTGAAGCACTTGAAACGCACTGATCGGTTTGCCGAACTGCTCGCGTGTCGAAATGTAGTTTTTGGTCAGGTCCCGCATTGTCTCTGCTGCGCCAAGGGCCACGGCACAGAGCAATGTCGCCGCGACATCGGTCAGCCATCCGGGCAAGTCAGCTTCGGATTGGGACCAGGCGACGTCCACACCAGCCAACGCGATATCCGCAACACGCTGGCCGTCAACCAGACTGTATTTGGTGACAGTGACCCCCGGTTTGGCAAGATCGATGGCGGCGCAGGCCGCACCTTCGCTGTCTTCACGACATAGCAGAAGCACCTGCGCGTCACCGCCTCCGAGGATCTGTTGCATGGTCCCGGTCAGCTTGCCCGTATCGGTTTCAAGCCCGGACAGATTTTCCGGCAAGGCTATCGCTGCGCGCAACTCTCCCCCGGCCAGTTTACTGGGGTCATGATCCGGCACATCCATCCGCGCACTCAACAGGCCCGGAAGCACCGCGCCACCCAGCAAAGATGTCTGCTTCTCGCTGCGTCCGAGCGCCATCATCGCCGGGATCAGCGTCAGCAAATCAAGCTCTGCACCGCCTTGCGCCTCAGCGAAGGTCATGCCCGCGAGGCCACTCTCAACAAAAGCGCCCCAAAGGTCCGTGTTCGAACCGCTACGAAGCACACCACTCAAGGTGTCGGCGATCATGCGTTGTTCGTCGGAAAGATCAAAGTCCATGATGCCCCTCACAACGCCAGTATCTGCTTGGCGACGATGTTTTTCATCACCTCGCTGGAGCCGCCGAAAATCGTGTACGCCCGAGACAAAAGCCATCCGTGTGTGCCGTAACGATCCATCGCAACCTCTTCGCCGTCAGGTTCGGCCCAACGCGCCGCGCGGGGGCCTGCCGCCTCCATCGCCAGTTCATTGATCCGTTGTTGGATCTCGCTGCCGCGCAACTTCAGAAAGGGCGCAAGGGCGGCGGAGTCTCCATCCGGTTTGATAGAGGACAACATACGCAGGTTGGTGATCTCCAATGCCGCAAAGTCGGTCTCCAGATCCGCCAGTTTGGTCGCAAAGACAGGATCGTCGATCAATGGCTTGCCATCTCGCTGTTCTTTCAGTGCGATCGCCCGAAGCAAGCGCATCTCGGCCTTGTTCTGCCCGACATTTGCAATGCCGACCCGCTCATTCCCGAGCAGGTACTTGGCATAGCTCCAACCCTTGTTTTCCTCACCGACCAGCATGTCAGCCGGCACTTCAACATCGTTGAACCAGACCTCGTTGACGTGATGATCACCTTCGATCGTGATAATCGGCCGGACCTCGACGCCCGGCAGTGTCATGTCGACCATCAGGAACGAAATGCCTTGCTGAGGGCGCGGCGCATCAGGATCGGTCCGCGCGAGGATGAATATCCAGTTTGCGTGTTGGCCCGTGGTCGTCCAGGCTTTCTGGCCAGTGATCCGATAGACATCGCCATCGCGCACGGCGCGGGTTTTCAGGCTCGCAAGATCAGACCCTGCGCCTGGTTCCGAGAAACCTTGGCACCAGTAATCTTCGCCATTCAGGATGCGCGGCAGGAAATACGCCTTTTGCGCCTCGGTCCCGTAGCGGATCAGGACGGGTCCCAACATCTTCAACCCAAACGGACGCAGACGCGGTGCCCCCGCCATCATCGCTTCTTCGTCAAAGATGTACTGCTGCACCGGGGTCCAACCCGTGCCCCCGTACTCGACAGGCCAGAACGGCGCGACCCATCCTTGCTCTGCCACGATCTTGTGCCAGCGAAACATTTGATCCCAACTGTGCCGCTCGAACCCAAAATGCGTGTCGCGGATGTCTTGCGGCAGTTTCGCCATCAGAAACGCGCGTACCTCATCTCGAAAGGCGTTTTCGCTATCTGTAAAAGCAAAATCCATGGCCGCTCCTCAGGATCGAATGGCGGCAAGATACAACTCCACACACAGTTGGCAACATTATTTGGGATGATTTTCACTCTTGTTCAAAATAATGAAACGTTCTAGCGTTTTGACGCAAGAGGAGGACCCGCATGCTTGACAAATCTGGAAAAGGTCCGTTGTCGGGCCTGCGCGTCCTGGACATATCTACTGTCATCGCCGGACCCATGGCCGCAACCCTGCTGGCGGATTTCGGTGCCGAAGTCATCAAGTTCGAATTGCCCGGCATTGGCGATGGGTTGCGCGGCTTTCCCCCCTTCAAGGACGACAAGCCGCTTTGGTGGAAGGTCACCAATCGCGGCAAGTATTTTGCCACGCTCGACTTGCGCAAGCCTGAGGGCAAAGACCTCTTTCTGAAGATGGTCGCGGATGCGGACGTGGTCGTCGAGAATTTCCGACCGGGGACGTTGGACCGCTGGAGGCTCGATATCGAAACGCTCTGGGCGGCCAATCCCAAGCTGGTTGTGCTTCGTATGAGCGGCTTTGGACAGGACGGTCCTTACGCGTCGCTTCCCGGTTTTGCGCGCATATTTGAGGCCATGGGCGGGCTGACCCAAATCACAGGCGAAGCGGATGCAGCACCCATGCATTCCGGTTATCCGCTGGGCGATCCGATTGGGGGATTGTTCGGCGCGTTTGCAGTGGTCGCAGCGCTGCTCAATGTCAGCCGCAACGACAAGACGCAGGGCGAAGAGATTGATGTCGCAATGACCGAAGCCATATTCCGGATCCTGGAGTTCATGGCCATTGAATATGATCAATTGGGCGTCGTCCGCGCGCGCAGCGGCAACCGCAACCAATACTCGGCCCCGGCAGATGTCTATCTGACGGCTGACAAACGCCATGTGTCTTTGGCGGGCAGCACCAATCGACTGTTCCAGAATAACTCGCGCGCGATCGGACAGCCGCAGTTGATTGAAGACCCTAGGTTTGCAAGCAACGCGCTGCGCGTGAAAAACGCAGATGCATTGGACCGGATCTTTGGAGGTTGGATCGCGTCGCATACGCAGGAAGAAGTTGTCAAAGCCTTCAGAGACGCAAATGGCACCATAGCGCCGATTTTTTCGGTCGATCAGATGTTCGAAGACCCGCAGTTTGTTGCGCGCGGCGCGATCCCGGAGGTCGAGGACGAAGACTTCGGCACCGTCAGAATGCAGGGCCTTGTCCCACGGTTCAAGAATGCTCCTGGCGAGATACGTTGGGCTGGCAAGCACATGGGGGCAGACAATGAAGACGTGTTCCGAGAACTGGCCGATTTGAACACCACCGAACTCGCTTCATTGAAGGCCAAGGGTGTTGTATGAAATTGCTATCGTACAGCGACATCAACTCATGAGCGTGCCACCTTGAACGAAACTGCCGACCTATCAACCACTCTGATCAGGGGCCTTGAGGTCTTGCAGTGCTTTTCGAATGACGATCGCGCGCTCAGCAACGCAGAGATTTCGAAACGACTGGGGATGAACCGCCCGACGGTGTCGCGTCTGTGCAAAACGCTCGTTCATGTCGGCTTCCTGAGACGTGACGCCAAAGGTCTCTTTCGTTTGGCCCCCAATCTCCTGTCGCTGGCCTACCCTTGCCTGTCCGCGATGTCCTGGCGGCATGATGCGACCGAAATCATGAACGAAGTTGCCGAGATGACCGGAGGATCGATCACCATGTCGGTCATGTCGGGGGACCGTTTTGTACAAATCAAAACAGCAGGTCAAAAAGACGGGTATCCGCATGTGCCGGAGATCGGCCTGAACGGCCCGTTGTTGCGGTCATCCACGGGACGGGCCTTGCTCTCGCTGCTTGATAGTCAGGAGTTTGCTGACAAGATGGATGAGCTGAGCATCAGAGATCCCGAAGGTTTTGCCGAGACCAAAGACCTGACGGAACGCTCTATCGAAGACTGCCGCGCGCGCGGGTTCTGTGTCTCGTACGGCGAGTGGCGCCCCAACATTGTCGCCGCAGCGGCTCCACTTGGACAAACAGAAGACGGGCTCTACGTGGCGCTTGCCTGCGGGATGCCGCGCTTCCGTGTGGTCGAAGGGCACTTTGAAGCCGATATCGGCCCTCGTTTGTCGAGTATGGCCGACGCATTGCGCGCCAAAGGGCTGTTTTCCTGACTCCAGTTCAAATTTTGCTGCTTTCTCGCCGCGCTGACACGCGTTTCGAATGCTGTGGTGCTCAAAGTCAGAAACAAAATACAAAGTTGTTGCATTATTTGAAACACAAGATAGTGTTTAGCCAAATATAAGAACACCTGGGAGGAGAGATGTCCTTTGCGAGCGTCACGGCCAAGGTTGGCCGCTGTTGGCATGTCTGCGATCAGGCACCTCCCGTGTTGGTGCATCTGTGATGGATGAACGGATGACTCTGCGCAGCTTTCTGCTGCTTGTTTCTTCCTGTCTGGCTGCGTTTCTTGCCCTGCAGTCGATCTACGTGGCCTATACCGGCCCATGGGATATCGCGTACGGTCGCAACTTGCTGGTGTGCATCGCGATCGTGATTGCGCTGTTGGTCAAACCGGCTTTCGATCCCGAACAGGCATCGTCTCGGCTCAAGCTCCTTGGCACGCTGCTGGATCTTGTTCTGATCGGCGTGATTGTGACCGCCGCGATCCGGCACACGCAGATTGCTTACCTGACCGAACAGACACTCTACATTTTCAAGGATTACGACGTCTGGCTGGCCATGGCGGGCTGCGGCGTTCTTCTCGAAGCGACGCGCCGCTATTTTGGCCTGCCGATGGTCATAATCGCAGCCCTGGCACTGATCTACTGCTTCTTTGGGCAAGACCTGCCCGGCTTCCTGAGCCACCGGGACATCAGCCTGAACCGTGGCATGCAGACGATCTGGTACGGGTATCAAGGCGTCTTTGGCACGCCGACAGGGATCGTCCTGCGTGTTGTTCTGATCTTTGTCGTCTTTGGCGTGGTGCTGGAAGGCACCGGGGCCAGCGACACGTTGATCCGAGTATCGGTTGCCCTGACGGGTCGCACGCGCGGCGGTCCCGCGCATTCTGCCGTGGTCGCCAGTGCCATGTTCGGATCCATGTCCGGCAGCGTGACCGCGAACGTGGTGGGCTCGGGGTCCTTTACAATTCCAATGATCAAGCGGCGCGGATTTCCCGCCGCAACGGCGGGCGGTATCGAAGCGGCGGCCTCCACCGGCGGGCAGATCATGCCGCCCGTCATGGGCGCGGCCGCGTTCCTGATGGCCGACCTGACCGGCGAGTTTTACACGACGATTGCCTTGGCGGCTTTGGTGCCCGCGCTGTTCTACTATGGCGCGCTGTTTGCCGCGATTTCCGTCGAAGCGGCGGCGGCGGGTATCGAGCCAGTGCCCGAGAACGAGCGCGTCAAGCTTACAGGGACCGACTACATCGCCTCCCTTCAGTTTCTGCTGCCCATCCTCGCCATCCTCGCGGTCTTGATCATGGGGCGGTCGCCTACAATGGCAGGTCTTGCAGCTGTCGTTTTGGCTTTGGTGCTTGGACTGTTCCGCAAGAAGAACCGCACAAGCCCTTGCCTGTACTGGGACATCGCCGTCAAAGCTGGCAAATCCTGTGCGACGATCATCGTGGCCGTTGGCGCGATTGGGATCATCCTCGGGGTCATGAACCTGACGGGCTTGGGCATAACCTTCGCATCCGTCATCTCGGAATACAGCGAGACCTGGCTGCTTGGATCTTTGCTGATCACCGCGTTTGCCTGCCTTGTGCTGGGCATGGGGATGCCGACGCTGCCCGCCTATTTGATTATCGTCCTGGTGCTCGGGCCGGTGATCAAGAACCTCGGTGTTCCCACCTTGGCGGTGCATATGTTCGTGCTCTACTTCGGCGTTTTGTCTGCGATCACGCCGCCTGTGGCCATTGGCGCATTTGCCGCCGCCCCGATCGCCGGTGCCAACCCGATGCGCACGGCCTTCGTGGCCCTTCGATTGGCGGCTATTGGCTTCATCATCCCGTTTATCTTCGTCTATGAGCCATCGCTTCTCTTGGTGCTCGACTTCGAGATTGGCGCCTTCATCCGCGTCTGCATGGCGCTGCTATTGGCAATCTGGCTGTTGAACACGGGCGCGTCCGGTTTTGCCGGGAGCCCGCTTAGCCTCTTGGGTCGTGCTCTGCGCCTCCTGCTTGCCGCGGGTCTGCTGATCCAGATCCCGGCCCTGCAATATGTGTCGATCATTTCGACCATTGCATTGCTTGCAATTCATACAAATCCAAACCTCGCCAAAAGAGCGGGGCTCACATCACGACAAAATCATCCAAGGGAGGAAATAAATCCATGATCAGAAGAACCTTTGCCGCAAGTGCCCTCGCGCTCGCCATGGGGGCCGCATCGTTCAGCGCCCCAGCCATGGCACAAGAGACCTCGTTCAGCATGGCGTCACTGGGCCAATCGTCGCCGACAACCGTCTTTTCAATTGCAGTCACGCAAATCCTGAAAGACGAACACGACTACTCGGTTCAACTGTCAACCGGCTCCCCTGCGACGCGGCAGGCCGTGGAATCTGCAAACGACCAGCTCGACCTCTTCGTGACCGCTGTCGTCATCAACCATCTGATGCGCAAAAATCTGGCCATGTTCAAAGACATGGAAAATGCGCCCGAACTCAATGACAACCTGCGCAGCATTCTGAACTACCCGTTTGGCGCCTATCACGCGATTGTCTGGGCAGACTCCGGCATCACGAGTCTGGAAGATATTGCTGGCAAAAAGGTCTTTATCGGCCCGCCCTCTGGTGCTGCGCGCCGCACCATTGGACAAATCATCTCGGGTGTCAGTGGTTTGGACCCGGAAAAGGACTTTGAGGCTGTCAGTGTGGACTGGTCTTCTGCGGAACAGGCCTTCCAGGACCGCCAGCTTGACGTCTACTTTGCCTCCGCACCATTCCGGAGCGCCGAATTGCAGCAGCTGTCCGCGCTTGGAAAATTCCGGGTACTGGGCGTGCCAGACGACAAGATGGAAACCGATGGCATCAAGGCCGCTTTGGGTGTGCCGGGGCGGAAACTGTCAACGCTTGAACCAGGCTCCTACACCGGGCTTGTCAACGAAGAACCGGTTCAACTCGTGAACTCGGTCGTCGGCCTTGGCACCAACAAGTTCATGTCAGAAGAAGATGCCTACAACATCACAAAGGCGATCTTCGAGAACGGTGAAGCGCTTGTCGGAGCTGCCGCCTGGATGGATGTGATCACGCCAGAGCGCGGCCTCGATGACATGAACCTGCCGCTGCATATCGGAGCGTACAAATACTACAAGGAAGCGGGCGTCGACGTTCCCGAGGCACTGATCCCACCAGAAGCCAAATAGGCGTCGTTGGCGATCCAATAGACTCGTCACGATCAAATTACCGCCTTCTGGATACTTCAGAGGGCGGTTTTCTTTCGATAACCCACGGCCGAAACGCGTCACATCTAAGGTCAGGATGCATAGATTTCGGGCGCACAGCATGAGTCTCGGCTCCGAAAACGGTGCGGTGACATGAGCGATCTTTTCTGGCTGAGGGATGCGCAGATGGCGCGTCTTCAGCCCTTCTTTCCGAGGTTGCACGGCAGGCCACGGGTCGATGACAGGCGTGTGTTAAGCGGGATTATCTTCATCAATCGTAATGGTTTGCGTTGGCGCAACGCTCCTGCCGTCTATGGTCCTCACAAGACGCTCTACAGTCGTTGGAGGCGCCCCCTCTCACACATGCTGCTTATGTGTTGCCGGTCACCGGGAGCGAGAAAGGCATCTTTGCCCGGATGATGGCGGGGCTGGCGGCGGAACACGGTGAGAGGACAACCGTGATGATCCCTCTCGGGACATCACGTAGGTGATGCCTTGCCGGGCAGTGGACGCGACATACCTCAAGGCACATCGTACGGCGACCAGTCTGGCTGCCAAAAAAGGGGGCGCGGTCGCCTGATTGGTCGGACCAAGGGCGGCATGAACCACTGCCCTGCAGGGCATTGCGAAGCAATGTCCCGAGAGGGTCCAAAGTGGGGGCCTCCGCCGAGACCCCAATGTACCTTTTCAGCCTTTCAGCCTTTCAGCATGCGGATCCGCCCACCCGCGCCATAAATGGAAGGCATCAAGCTGAAAGCCAGAGTTCGGTCCGCACGGGCCGCTCCCTGGGGAGCCCTACACAAGGGGCAAATTTACGCCGGTATGCAAAGGGGTGTGGCCGTCACGTTTCCTTTGGAAACATGACTTTGCCACCGTGACAGGCTTGCCTGCGCAAACGGAAGGAGGGTTGCGCCCGGCATG
>JBELMB010000069.1:0-14555 GCA_042088665.1 Sagittula sp. | reverse complement strand
GTGTGGCTGTCACGTTTCCTTCGGAAACATGACCTTGCCACCGTGACAGGCTTGCCTGCGCAAACGGAAGGAGGGTTGCGCCCGGCATGGCATCCGTGTGGCTGTCACGTTTCCTTCGGAAACATGACCTTGCCACCGTGACAGGCTTGCATGCGCAAACCTGTCACCAATTGTCCCGGAACCATTGTACGGCGCGTTTGAATGAGCGGGCGGGGTAGCGGTCCACGGGGATCTCGAAATCCCACCACTCGTCCTGCGGATGCGCCGCGAACAGGCACAGGCCCACCGCTCCCGCAAAACCCGGCCCCGTCGCCGCCTGTGGCAACCCGTGCACCCGCAACGGTCGGCCAAGGCGCACCTGCTGGCCAAGGATCTTTGACGCCAAACCATCCAGCCCGGGGATCTGCGAGGCGCCCCCCGTCAGCACGATCTTCTGGCTCGGCAGATGGTCGAACCCTGCCGCATCAAGCCGCGCGCGCACCTCTTCGAGGATCTCTTCGACCCGCGGCCGCATGATCCCGATAAGCTCCGCACGCGACACCGTGCGCCGGTCATGTTCCCAATCGCCGGTCTCTCCGCCGGTCTCGATCATCTCGCGGTCGTCCATACCCGTGGCCACGACGCCGCCGTAAAACGTCTTGATCCGCTCTGCCGTTGCCATCGGCACCTGCAACCCCATCGAGATGTCCGAGGTCACGTGATCGCCGCCCATGCGCACCGAATCCGAGTAGATCATGTGCTTCTTGATAAAGATCGAAATCCCGGTGGCCCCGCCACCCATGTCGATGCAGGCGGCACCCAGCTCCTGTTCGTCCTCGACCAGCGCCGCGACGCCGCTCACATAAGACGACGAGGCCAGCCCGGCCAGTTCAAGATCACAGCGCTTGACGCAATGGGCAAGGTTCTGCACCGATTGCGCATCCACCGTCAGCATGTGCATGTCACACG
Organism: Sagittula sp.; assembly: GCA_042088665.1. GTDB lineage: Bacteria > Pseudomonadota > Alphaproteobacteria > Rhodobacterales > Rhodobacteraceae > JBELMB01. The sequence continues at coordinate 13,607 of JBELMB010000069.1, read as the reverse complement.
ACAGCTCTGCCCCGATCTGGCCCCGGGGGTCGATCAGACCCGACCGGTGGTCCAGCGCAAAGTTCACCGGCTGCGCGTGCAGCACTTCGCGCCCTGCACCGTACTCTGGCACGTCACAAGCCGACAACACCCGCGCCACGTCCTGTTCGTCCACCGTGACGCCCATGACCTCGACCTGGCCCGCCAGCCCATAGGACCGGGGTTCAGCCCCCGAAAAGGCCGCGATCACGTGATCGACCCGGATGCCCGCCATCTTCTGCGCCGCCTGCACGGCGGTGCGGATGGCGCGTTCCGTTTCGCCCATGGCGTGGATCTCGCCAAAGCGCACGCCCCGCGACCGTGTCGTCGCCGCGCCGATCACCCGAAAGCCGGACTGTCCCGCCAGCGATCCGATGCCCTCGTCGGCGATCTCAGAGCCGTCAAACCGCAACACAAGGCACGCGATCTTGCTGGAGCCCACGTCCAGGATCGCCACCACCCCCCGCTGCATCGCTGCCCGGCGCATGTTCCGCATCGCGCGTTGGGATTCGTAGAGCTCGATCATTGCCTGCGCTCCCTCTGGTTCATCACTGGCCTGCCTCAATCATTTTGATTCGCCACATCTCTTCGGTGGCGTGTTGTGTCATGCGCAAAACCATCCGCTGGGGCAGCCGCACGTCTACGTGGCTGATGTCCCGCGACAGCATGTCCATCTGTGGGGCAAGCGCCATGGCGATCACCCGATCCAGCGCCTGAACCGCGTCCTCTTCGGGCAGCATGATCCGCAGATCCCGGTCCAGAACCACGTCCCAGCGCCGCGCGCCCATACGCTCGAACCCGCGCACCCGCGACCGGATCGGTCCCGACACCGACCACAGCGCCAGCGCTTCGGCCACTTCGGTCTGGGCCGCCTCACCAGCGATCACCGGCAGATCCACATGCGCGCTGCGTTCGCGTGTCCGGCGCACCAGCGCACCCTCGTTGTCCAACAGCCGCAGACCGTCCTCGGCCCGCCACAAGACGGCGGGAACGCGCTCGGCCACATCGACCTGCAGCACACCGCCCTGCCGAATGCGCAATCGCGCCGTGCGCACCGGATCCAGCGCCTGCACTCGCGCCTGCATCTCTTCGATATCCAGGTCAAAGGAACTGACCGGCAAATTCAGCGACAGCTCTGCGCGCACCAGTTCGGCGACATCCGGCCCGGCACCATCCACGGCCATCAACCGCACCTGGAACTCCGGGCGCTCCTCGACCGCCGTGCGCACATCCGTGACCATCAGGGCAAAGGCATCCCGGTTCGCCTCGACAGAGAACCACGCCGTGATCGCACCGAAACACAGCGCAAAAGGCACCACGACGCGCAGGCCAAAGCGGAACAAGGGCGTCAGCATCAACCGCTCGGCGCGGTACTTCAGCCGCGACACACGCGGATCCAGCCGCGCCATGCCGGTTTCCGTGGCGGTGCCCGCCTGACCACGGCTCCGCGCCTTGTCCGGGGCGCGCCTGCGGATCATGCCACACCTCCAGAGGGGTACCGGCGCACAAATGCAGGCCGCCCTTTCGTCGTGTCCACAACGTCAGCCGCACCGAAAGGCGGGGTCGCCCATGGACCGTCATCCGCCATCCCGAAACGCCCGCTCACCTGTCGCATGAGGCATCCTCCACCATCCAGGCGCAGAACTGGCCAAAGCTCAGCCCGACAAGGCTGGCGTGCTCCGGGGACAGCGAGGTTGGCGTCATGCCGGGCTGCGTGTTTGTCTCCAGCAGGATCAGGCCCGCCAGCCCCTGTGCCGCGTCCCACCGGAAATCGGTGCGCGTCACGCCCCGACACCCAAGCGCCCGGTGCGCCCGCAACGCATAGTCGAGGCAGGCTTCGGTGATCTCTGACGGAATATCCGCTGGGCATATATGGCGCGAGCCGCCGGCGGCGTATTTGGCATGATAATCGTACCAGCCCTCGGTCACGATCTCCGTGACACCCAGCGCGCGGTCGCCCATCACCGTGGTTGTCAGCTCCCGCCCCGGGACAAAGACCTCCACCATCACCACTTCGGGCATGGTGTCGTCCAGCACCGGCGGGCCGTTGGCCTCTTCGTGCACGAGGTAGACCCCAACCGAGGAGCCCTCGTTGTAGGGTTTGACCACATAGGGCGGCGCCATCACGTGCTCCGCCATCACGGCATTCTTGTTTTCGAGAAAACTTTCCGCAACAGGAAGGCCCGCAAAGCGATAGGCCGCCTTGGTCTTTTCCTTGTCCATCGCGAGGGCCGAGGCCAGCACGCCGGAATGCGTATATGGCAGGCGCAGCCACTCCAGGATCCCCTGTACGCAGCCATCCTCGCCCCAGCGTCCGTGCAAGCCATTGAACACCACGTCCGGGCGCAACTCTTCGAGCCGCGCCGCAACATCGCGACCCGCGTCCACTTCGTGCACGTCAAAACCTTCGCCCCGCAAAGCGGTTGCACATTCCCGACCGGACACAAGAGACACCTCGCGCTCTGCCGAGGGCCCGCCCTTCAGGACCACCACTTTAGGGAGTGCCCTGCTCGACATCCCAACTCCGCCTCGTTTTGCCCGGGTTGATCCCCGGTTTGCGCGGGTATCTCCCGCGTTTCAGGACCCCGACCAAACCGGAACGGCGCCCTTGTTCACATCGCGACCTGCCTGTGGCCGCGCACTCATACAACTGCCCCATACGCCGGGGCATCCCCACCCCCGGACAAAGCGCCCAAGGGTCCTCGATGGGCAGTCACTGGTCCACAGATCCGGTCGGCCTCGCCGAGGCGCACACCATAAGCGCAGACAAGGAAAACCCTTGCTACTCAGTGCTTTGTCTCTATGATCCCCGGGCCGGTCGGTTTTTTGTTATGCCTGCGCCGGGACGAACTGCTCATCGCGCGGGTGGGTTCAGGGGGCGCTTTCGTCGAGCGCCGCATCACCAACCCGCATGATTTCCCAGTGTAGCTCTATTCCACTGTGTTGGAAAACCTTTTTTCGCACCTCTTCGCCAAGCCCCTCAAGGTCCGCCGCCGTGGCGCCCCCGGTGTTGACGAGAAAATTGGAATGCTTGGGCGACATTTGCGCCCCGCCCCGCGTGGCACCGCGCAGCCCCGCCTCGTCGATGACCTTCCAGGCCTTCAGCTCATGAGTATCATCCGCCTGCCCCGTGCTCGAAAACCCTGCCGGGTTGCGAAACGTGCTCCCGGCAGACCGGTCCTTGGTGGGCTGCGTCTCGTCGCGCCGTTTCAGCTGCGCCTCCATACGCGCGGCCAGTGCCTCTGGCGCGCCCTCGGGCGCCTCGAACACCGCCGAAGTGATGACAGCCCCCTGCGGCACATCGCTTTGGCGATAGCGCATGTTCAGCGCCGCGGCGGGCACGACCTCGACCGCGCCATCCCGCGTGACAACCGTCACTTCGACGAGGTGATCGGCCACATATGTGCCGTAACAGCCCGCATTCATGCACACAGCGCCGCCTATGCTGCCGGGAATGGTGCGCAGAAAGGTCAGATCAAGCCCGGCCTCCGCAGCGCGCCGGGCCACATGCGCGTCCAGCGCGGCCGCCCCGGCGCGCACCCGGCACCCCTCGACCGCGATCCCGTTGAACCCGCGCCCAAGCCGGATGACAACCGCCCTGAGGCCGCCATCCCGCACGATCAGATTGGATCCGACCCCCATGGGAAACACCGGCACATCCCGCGGCAACCCCGCCAGAAACGCCTGCAAATCCGCCAGGTCCGCCGGTTGAAAAAACCAGTCTGCTGGCCCGCCTACGCGCAACCACGTCAACTCGTCCAGCGCGCGCTGGGGCACCAATCGCCCCCGTGTCTCGGGCATATCCATCATATCTGTCGCCTAGCGAAGCCAAAACGACGATGCAAGCCGAATTGGCAGCGGCCCCTCAACCCTGAAAAAGACCATTCATATCAGCTGATTGAACGGCAGATCACAGCCCCCGCAACCGACAACATCGGTCTGGCCCGGGGCCAAATGACATAGAAACGCGGCTCTGCTCCAGGCACCGACACCCGGTTGTGTGGATATCACCAGCCGGTGATGCGCCCACCGGGCACAATCCGACCGCAGCCCAACGCCACAAGCCAAAGCAACCCGCGCAGGCCCATCAGCCGCGCGCAGGTGCCGTCGCAACGAAGGTCAAAGCCGCCCGGTTCAGGCCTCGCTGGACCCCAGAACATGCCGTTTGCCCCACCGCGTGAGATAGATCACCGGCCAGCGCAAAAGGCTCATGCCCGCCACCATGGCGATCAGCCCAATCCAGGGGCCGTTTTCGTAGGTCACAAAGCCCAACAACGGAATACCGAAGCCGATCAGCCAATAGGCCCGGCGCCAGTGGTTGTCGTTCGAGGGGATCATCGCAGCCACATTGGCCGCCACAATCCACGCACAGGCCAGAATCAGTGAAAGCGTCATCGCGCTTCTCTCCTTATCCAAGCCCCCGGTGGCTGTGCACATGGTGCCAAACCCCGCGCCCCCGTGCAAGCCTCACATCCCGATTGCACGCGCTTTCTTTGTGAAAATGCGTCACGTCCTGCGACACGTCCTGCGACAGGGGCAGACCGCGCGCAGGCCAGCGCACTCAGCTTGTCGAGGTTGCAGGCGGCGCGCCTGCCCCGGCAGCGGCGCCCGGACTTGCCCCAGCGACCGCACTTGCCCCGTCGGCTGCCACCGGCGCAGCGCCCATCGGCACCTGCGCGCGAAAACTGTTCTCAAGACAGCCCATCCACACAGCCCAATGCGCGTTCAGATCTGCCGCCACATCCGCCAGCGTCTTGCCCGCCTTGTCATAAGCATCCGGGCGCGAATAGCTCAAATCCAGATCCCACTCGATCTGTTTCAGCACAGCCGATGCCCCCGGGCCCGCCGCACCGGGCATCTCCCGATCGCTGACAAAGAGGAAATTCGTCTCGATAAAGGCTCGCAACTGCACGAAATAAGCTTGGTAGCTCTTGTCTTCGCGGTGCAACTCGAACAGGGCGCGCAGACTGTCGTGCCAGGTGGACTGGTGCGTGGTCTGCTGCGTGCCCTTGTACCCAAGCCCCCCGGAATGCCCCACCAATCCCAGTTCAGAGGCCTTCACCGGCGCGACATCCTCCCCCTTGGCACGCTGCACGGCGCGGGCCATGGCCGTGTTGTAGCCGCTGGCGTCTGCACAATAGGACCTCGGATTGAGGATCAGCAGCCATGTCGGCGAACGCAGCGTATAAAAAAGCGGCGTCCACACCGGGTCATGGTCCGCGACGATCCGGCTCATGCAATCGGTGGGAATCCATTCGTGGTGGCCGGTCTGGGCATTGAACACCGTGCGCTGACCACCGGATTTGCGCACAGCCTTGATGCGGTGGTATTTGATGGCGAGTTCCACAAGATCGAGGCTGTCTTCCTCCACCTCCACATCGCCGCGCAGGATCTGGTGAAAAATCCGGGCAGAGCTCATGCCCCGGACCGTCTTTACCCCACCGGGAGCGGCGCGCCGTTGCTTCTTGATCGGTTTTTCGACGCCCGAGGCCGCGCCTTTTTTCGATCCACGCTTATTGCCGCCCATGCGCTGCCTGCTCCCTTTTGGCAAAGCCCGGTGCGGGCTCTTGTCGGGTCAACCTAGCCCCTGCGAAACCTTCGGTCCATCGCCATGAAGCATCGCCGGGGCCCGCGCGGGCTGGCCCCGGGACGCCGGTGGTCAGGGCACGATCAGACCACTCACCGGACCGTGGACTCCGCAGACAGCCTGCGGCGAAACCGCCCGTTGACCGGATTCCTGCCATTTCCCAGAGGTTTGCGGCACAAGGCTGATCCGATCTTCAGCAATCTGTACCAAACGGACCCCGAATCCTGATGATTGCAGGTTAACGCCCGCGCCTCGCGGGTTAAGATCCGTTCACACAAGGAAAAAGGCCGGTCCCCCGGCCCCAGATCCTGTGTTTTCAGCCGTTGCCGCATCAACGCGCGCCGCGTTACCCCGCCGCGCGCCGTCTTAACCCCGCCTGCCGTGGGTCAAGATAACCCTTTTGCGCAGACCAGATGCGACGGCCCTGCCCGAAGGGTCAGAGCCCTGCCAGCGCGCCCCTCAGCCCTCAAGCCGCGCGGGCAAGCCGTTCGCCCAGGTCGAGATTGTGCCCGCCCCGAGGCAAACCACCATGTCGCCCGGCATCGCCTGCTCGCGCACCAGCCGCTCCAGATCGTCCTCGTCGCGGATCGCCCGTGCGTGGCGGTGGCCATGGCGCACAAGCCCCGCCACCAGATCATCCCGCGACGCTCCGGGGATCGGCGCTTCGCCAGCGGCAAAGACCTCTGCGATGGCGACCACGTCTGCCTCGTTGAAACAGCTGCAAAACGCCTCGAAATGGTGGCTGAGGCGCGTGTAGCGGTGCGGCTGGTGGACCGCGATCACCCGACCCTCACAGGCTTGCCGGGCCGCCTTCAGCACCGCGGCAATCTCCACCGGGTGGTGGCCATAGTCGTCGATGATGGTGACGCCGTCCACTTCGCCCACCTTGGTAAACCGGCGGTTTACGCCGCCAAACCCCGCCAGCGCCTCACGGATCTCAGCGCCTTCCATCCCCAGATGGTGCGCCACAGCAATGGCCGACAAGGCGTTGGAAACATTGTGATCCCCCGGCATCGGCAGGGTAAAGCCCTCGACCACGAGGTCGCTGGGCTGAAAATGCACATCGAAATGCGCCACGCCTTTCTTGTAGCTCAGGTTGACCGCGCGCACATCGGCCTGCGCGTTGAACCCATAGGTGACGACGCGCCGGTCCGTCACGCGGCCCACCAGCGCCTGCACTTCCGGATGGTCCGTGCAGCAGACCGCCAGCCCGTAAAACGGAATGTTTGAGACAAAGTCGTAAAACCCGTCGCGCAGGTTCTCGATGGTGCCCCAATGCTCCATGTGCTCGGGGTCGATGTTGGTCACGATGGCGACGGTGGCAGGCAGCCGGTTGAACGTGCCGTCGGACTCGTCCGCCTCCACGACCATCCACTCGCCCTGCCCCATGCGCGCGTTGGAGCCATAGGCGTGGATGATCCCGCCATTGACCACCGTGGGATCGAATTGCCCCGCGTCCAGCAACGTCGCGACCATGGTCGTCGTGGTGGTCTTGCCATGGGTGCCAGCAACGGCGACGTTGGATTTCAGACGCATCAGTTCTGCCAGCATCTCTGCCCGGCGCACCACCGGCAGACCCCGGCGGCGGGCCTCGTCCAACTCCGGATTTCCGGGCTTGATGGCAGAAGAAATCACAACAACTTCAGCACCTTCAAGGTTCTCGGCGCGCTGGCCCTCGAACACCACGGCGCCCATCTGGGCGAGCCGCGAGGTGATTTTCGTGGTCTTCAGGTCAGACCCCTGCACGCTGTAACCGAGGTTCACCAGAACTTCGGCGATGCCCGACATGCCGATCCCGCCGATGCCCACAAAGTGGATGGCCCCCACGTCGCCGGGCAGCTTTGTCGCCCCTGTCATCCGTGCGCCCCGGTCAATCTCCAGATCCTTCATGGCCTGCCCCTTCGTCCTTGTTTGTCAGTCCTGCCAGTTCTTCGACCAGCTGTGCGAGATGTTCGGCTGCTTGCGGTTTGCTCACCGACAGCGCGGCCTGCGCCATGCGGATGGCGCCCTTTTCGTTGGAAAGCACTGCCTCGATGGCGTCCTTGAGCACCTCGATGGACAATTGGCTTTCCGGGATGCGGATGGCAGCGCCAGCGTCGACCAGCTCCTGCGCGTTGACCGTCTGGTGGTCGCCCGTGGCGATCTTCAGCGGGATCAGGATCGCCGGCCGCCCGACCACCGCGATATCAGCCACCGAAGACGCCCCGGACCGAGAGATCACAAGCTGCGCCTCGCTCATGCGGGCCGGCACATCCTGAAAGAACGGCTGCACATCTGCCTGCACACCGTTTTCGGCGTAATAGGTCGAGACCCGCTCGCCGTCCTCGTCCCGTGCCTGATGGCTGACCCGCAGGTTGCGCACCATGTCCAGCGGCAACGCCGCGATGGCAGGCGGCACCACGTCCGACAGGATCCGCGCGCCCTGGCTGCCTCCGATGACCACGACCGACATCGGGTAAGGCCCCGGCGCGATATAGCCCGCCCCCGCCCGTTCCTGCACGGTCAGCCGCACCGGATTGCCCGTGTGGACCCCGGTCACGCCCTCGGGCAGTTCCGTCGGCCATGTACCGCAGGCGACGAGGTTGACCCGCGTGGAAAAGATCTCGTTCACGCGGCCCAGCACACCGTTCTGTTCATGGATCATCCGCGGCAGCTTCAGCAGCCAGGCCGCGCCCAAGGCCGGAATGCTCGGATAACCGCCAAAGCCCACAACAACGTCGGGCCGGTCGCGCCGCAAAGCCAGCGCCATGGAAACAACGCCACTAAGCACACGAAACGGCACCGCCAGCTTCGACAGCAGCCCGCCGCGCGCAAAGGTGGCGCTGGCCACACGCTCCACTTCGACAGTATGTGGAAAGCCCCCGGTGTAGCGCGCGCCCCGGGCGTCGGTGGACAGCTTTACGCGCCATCCGCGCCGCAACATGATCTCGGCCAGGGCCTGCGCGGGAAACATGTGTCCCCCGGTGCCCCCGGCTGCAATCACCAACAATGGGCTGCGCTCCGCCATGTCCAATCCCTAAAGCATCTGCGGCCACCTATACCACAGCAAGCGCTGCGTCCATGGGGCCGGAATACCCGGTTTTCCCCTCAGCGCAGGCGTCCACGCAAGATATCGCCGATTTCGCCCTGTGGCCGCGTCCGTGTCAGCGCCAAAAGCATCCCGACAGCGATGCCGCCGGCGATCAGGCTCGACCCGCCGTAGCTGACGAAGGGCAGTGTCATGCCCTTGGCCGGCAAGAGACGCACCGCAACACCCATGTTGATCATTGCCTGAACACCGAAAATCGCCGCAAGACCGGTGCCCGCGAGGCGGATGAACGGATCCCGCTCACGCATCAGCCGGATAAAGCTGCGCACAACCACCGTCGCATAGAGTGCCAGGATCGCCAGCACCATGGCCAGGCCGTATTCCTCGGCGGCCACCGCGATGATGAAATCCGTATGCGCGTCTGGCAGGCTCCATTTCACCTGCCCCTCGCCCACGCCGACCCCGAAAAAACCGCCCTCACGGATGGCGTTGGCGGCGTATCCCAACTGAGTGGTGGGATCGACTTCCGGGTTTAAAAAGCCGTCGATGCGGCGGGCAAAATGCGCTGACGCGTTATAGGCCAGCATGCCGCCCGCCACCACCAGTCCGGCCAGTCCCAGCAGCAACACCATCGGCGCGCCGCCCACGAACCACATGACGCCCCAGGCAAAAAGCACCAGCGACGCCTGCCCGAAATCCGGCTGCAGGGCCAGCATGACCACGATCACGACCATGATCACAAAGGAATAAAGCCGCCCCGGCGGCCCACCCAATTCCTGTCCCGCAGCCATCAACCATGCGGCAAAGATCACGAAAACAGGTTTCAGAAATTCAGACGGCTGCAACGAGGCAAATCCCAGCGAATACCAGCGCACCGCTCCCTTGCCGAAATCCGTGCCCAGCACAGGCAGCAAGGCCACCGCGACAAAGGCCAGAATGAAACTGACCACGGCCAGCCGCCGCACCAGCAGCGGTGACATCATCGACGTCAGGAACAGTGCCACAAGCGCCAGCCCGCCAAAAAAGGCCTGCCGTTGCACGTAGTGAAAAGGCGACAGCCCGTTGCGTTCCGCAAGCGGCGGCGAGGCCGCAAGCCCCAGCAGGATCCCGACCCCAAAGAGCATCAGGATGCAGGACAAACTCCATTTGTCCACCGTGCGCCACCACTTGGGAAGCACCGGCTCGCCACCCTGTACGGGCACCGCGCCATAAACCATCTCTGTCATGAGAGCACCGCTCGTCTGCCTCGTTTCGTGCCCGGTTGTCCGGGTCTGGCGCCATGTTTAGCGCAAAACGCCCGCGCAGACCAGATTTATCCACAAGTGCCCGCCTTGTCTGGCGAATTCTCCAGAGGGTGCGTGCGAATCGCCCGCAAACCGCCTAACGCATCGCCATGAAACGGATGACATGTCATACCCTGATCCTCGGCGCCGGGGCCGCCGGCCTCATGGCCGCCGCTCATGCCGGGCCAGACGTCCTTGTTGTGGACCACGCCAAGGCGCCGGGCGAAAAGATCCGCATCTCCGGTGGTGGGCGCTGCAATTTCACCAATCTCTACAGCGCGCCAGAAGCGTTTCTTTCGGAAAATCCGCATTTCGCCAAATCCGCCCTTGCCCGCTATACGCAATGGGATTTCATCGATCTGGTGGACCGCTACGGGATCGCCTGGCATGAGAAAACGCTGGGCCAGCTGTTTTGCGACGAGAAGGCCACACAGATCGTCTCCATGCTTGTTCGCGAACTTGAGAAAGCAGGCGCAACACTCTGGATGGAAAGTGAGATCCTGTCAGTTCGCCATGTGGATAACTCTTTTGTCGTCGACATCGAACGGGGCGGACAACGCTCGGTCATCACGGCCATCGCGCTGGTCGTGGCCACTGGTGGCAAATCCATCCCGAAAATGGGCGCCACCGGACGCGCCTATGAGATCGCACGCGATTTTGGTCACGAGGTGACGGAGACGGATCCCTCCCTTGTCCCCTTTACCTTCGACAAAGGACGCTTTTCCCCACTGGCCGGTGTCTCTGTGGATGTCTCTGTTTCCAACGCAAAAGCAACGTTTTCAGAGGCGATGCTGTTTACTCACAGGGGATTGTCAGGGCCCGCCGTCTTGCAAATTTCCAACTATTGGCATCCGGGAGAAGAGGTTCGGGTGAATTTTTATCCACAGGCAGACCTGGCCCAGCATCTGACCGAAGCGCGACGAACCCACGGACGCCGCGCGCTGAGCACCGAACTGGCCGCCAAACTGCCTGCAAAGCTCGTTGCCCACCTTGGCCAGGAGTTTGATCTCAAAGGCAATATCGCCGATCTCTCAGATGCCCGCATTGCTGAGATCGCGGCCTCGCTGCACGGTTGGTCCCTGCGCCCCACCGGCACAGAGGGATTTCGCACGGCGGAGGTCACCCGCGGCGGGATATCCACATCAGGTTTCGACAGCAAGTCCATGATGTCCAAGCACCTTCCCGGTTTCTACGTCATCGGCGAGGCGCTGGATGTGACAGGCTGGCTGGGCGGCTACAACTTCCAGTGGGCCTGGTCCTCCGCCGTGGCGGCCGGCAAAGACATCGCCAAGCGGCGCAACAGCCCGTAGCTCGGGGTTCACCCCGAGCCCGCCAACCCCTGCCGCACTTGGGCGATGAAATCCTCGCCGCGTTGTTCAAAGTTGTCATACTGATCAAAGCTCGCCGCTGCGGGCGCCAGCAGGACCACGTCGCCCGGCTGTGCTTCCGCCATGGCCCGGGCCACGGCAGACCCCATGTCACCGCATATTTCCGCCTCTATATCAGGCAGTTGCAGTGCGAACCCTTCAGCCTCACGCCCGATGACATAGGCCTTCGCCACGTGGTCCAGCGCAGGTGACAGCGCGGCCAAGCCGCCGTCTTTCATCAACCCGCCACAGACCCAGCGGACCTTGGGAAAGGCCATCAGCGCCTTCAGGGCCGACTCGACGTTGGTCGCTTTCGAATCGTTCACGTAGACGACGCCCCCGGCCTCCGCGATACGTTGCGACCGATGTGGCAGGCCCTCAAAGCTGTGCAGCCCTGCCTCGATGTCCCGCGGCCCCAACCCGAGGCTCCGGCAAGCGGCCCAGGCCGCGCAGGCGTTCTGGTGATTGTGTGCGCCCGGCAACCCCTGCACCTTCCGCAGGTCGATCGATGCCACCTGCCGCCCCTTGCGCCATTCCGACAGAAAGCCCTTGCGCGCAAAGACCATCCACCCCGGCCCTGTCAGCTTGGCCGTGGCGACACGGATCACACGGTCGTCTCCTCGGCTCTCGGACAATTGCCCGGCAAGGAACTGGCCTTCGATCTCGTCCACACCGATCACTGCCCTGTCTGGCCCGCCCTCGGCAAAGAGCCTCCGCTTGGCTGCGAAATAGCCACCATGCCCGGCGTGCCGATCCAGATGATCCGGAGAAAGGTTTGTAAAAACAGCCACATCCGGCGTCAGACTGCGCGCCAACTCCGTCTGATAGGAGCTAAGCTCCAACACGACGACGCCCCCGTCTCCGGGCGGGTCGATGTCCAGCACGCCGCGCCCGATATTGCCCGCAAGCTGGCTTTCACGCCCCGCGCTTTGCAGGATGTGATGGATCAGCGCCGACGTGGTGGATTTCCCGTTGGACCCGGTCACAGCCACAACGCGAGGTGGTCGGTCAAAAGCCTCGAACCCCTCTCCCAACGAACGAAAGAACAGCCCGATGTCATTGTCCACCGCCACACCGGCCATCAGCGCCGCCGCGATAACGGGGTTGGGTTTCGGATACAGATGCGGGATGCCCGGCGATGTCACAAGACAGGCAATGCCATCAAACACCTCAGCGCGGGACAGGTCGCGCACCTCGAACCCTTCGTCTGCCGCGCGGTCCCGCGCCGAAGGCGTGTCGTCCCAGACCACGACCTGCGCGCCACCCGCACGCAACCCCCGCGCCGCCGCCAAGCCGGAGCGGCCCAGCCCGAGCACGGCAACCAATGCGCCCTGAAAGCCCCTGACTTCAATCATCCCAGACCCCTTCTGCGACCAAAACCGCGAGTCAGTTCACCCGCGGCCACTGTTGTTTTCACCATGAGTTTCCTCCGATCGCGCAGCCGGGGCAAGTGGAGCACTGGCTTTGCGACCTCCGCGACTTCTGCGGACCAGCTCAAGACCGTCTGTGTTCAACGCAATCCCAGCCCAGATCGGAAAGCCGATCTGACGACCACGCCAATTCGGGAGGATGCCAGGCCGCGGCATCCAGCTTGGATCGGTCCTGAGCCGACAACCACCTGAGCCAACCTCTGTCAGCGTTTTTCAAAACGGGCGGACGATGTCAAAATCCACCTTCACTTCACAGCACGCCGTCTCATTTAAGGTCGCGACGCAAAGCCCTCAAATTTGGACATTATTGGCCACGCGAGCCACGGGTGATTGCCAGAGGGCGCGAGACCCTGCGGCTCACCGAACCTTCAGCGTTGCCAGACCGATGATCGCGAGGATCAGCGAGATGATCCAGAACCGGATCACGATGGTCGGCTCTGCCCAGCCCTTCTTTTCGTAGTGGTGATGGATCGGCGCCATCAGAAAGACCCGCTTGCCCGTGCGTTTGAAATACAGCACCTGGATGATGACAGAGAGCGCCTCGACCACGAAGAGGCCGCCGACAATGCCCAGCACCAATTCGTGCTTGGTGGCGACCGCGATGGCCCCCAATGCGCCGCCCAGCGCGAGCGACCCCGTGTCGCCCATGAAAACCGCCGCAGGTGGCGCATTGTACCACAAGAAGCCCAAGCCTCCGCCCACAACACCGGCGGCAAAGATCAGGATCTCGCCTGTGCCGGGCACGTAGTGCACGTCAAGGTATTCGGTGAAATCGACCCGCCCCACGGCATAGGCGATCACACCCAGCGTCGAGGTCGCGATCATCACCGGCATGATCGCCAGACCGTCCAGACCGTCCGTCAGGTTCACCGCATTGGCAGCCCCGACGATGAC
>JBELMB010000286.1:0-883 GCA_042088665.1 Sagittula sp. | reverse complement strand
TGGCCCCCATGCGCGCGGCCTCACCCACCATACAGCGCCCCTCGGCGCAGCCCTTGAGCGTTTCGCCCTTCGCCTCGGCGAGGATCTTGCCCTGCTCAAGCGTGATGGACTCCGCGATGTCGTCGACACGCGCGACCACCGCATCGAGAAAGGCATCGAGGCGCTGGCCACGCTCCAGCCCCGGGACCCGCGCCCAGGCTGCGGCGGCGGCATTCGCCCGGGCGACGATGTCCTGCGTCTCGGCGGCGTCGGGGATCGCGTAGCGCCCAATCATCTCCGTCGGGCGGGCGGGGTTGTGGGTGTCGAAGGTCGGGCCATCGGCCGCGCCAAAGTCATATTTCACGGTCATGTCTCAGTGTCCTTTGCGGGCCATCACATCGCGCACAGCCGCGGCGATCGCGGTGGCGTCGAGGTCGTATTTCTTGAACAGGTAGTCAGTGGAACCGCCCTCTGCGAAGCGGTCCGCAAGGCCCACGCGCCGGAACGGCAGCCCGATCCCGGCATCGGCCAGCGTCTCTGCCACCGCAGAGCCAAGCCCGCCGATGACAGAGTGGTTCTCTGCCGTCACCAGCGCGCCGGTTTCCCCTGCGCAGTCGACGATGGCCTGATGGTCCAGCGGCTTGATCGACGGCATGTCGAGGACGCGCACCGCGACGCCCTCCGCGGCGAGGGTTTCAGCGGCGGCCAAGGCATGGGCGACGCAGAGACCCGCCGCGATGATGGTCACATCCGACCCGGCCCGCGCCGTGATCGCCTGACCGGCGGTAAAACTCCCTGGAACGATGTCCTGTTCAGGCGGCGTCTCGGGGCGTTTGAGGCGCAGATAGACCGGGCCTTCGTGGTCCAGGGCCGCCTGCACTGCGGCGGCGTGATACTCGGGCCC
>JBELMB010000068.1:0-24405 GCA_042088665.1 Sagittula sp. | reverse complement strand
AGCAAGTCGCTGCGCTGATACGCGCGCTCAACCTCACTGCCAACCTGGTGCCCAAGCGCCGTTTCTTTCACTTCAAACGAAGCGTCCGTGCATTCTTCAACCCAGGTACGGAACGTCGCGCGGAAGCCGTGCGGTCGCGCGTCATACCCCTCGCGTTCCATCATCCGGCTCATGGTGGCGTCGGACATGGGCTTGCCCCGTGGAGAGGGGAAGAGCAGATCACTGTCGCCGACCACCAACCGATTTTCGATCACGGCGCGCGCCTCGCCAGAGAGCGGCACCCGGTGCACGGTCGCTGTCTTGGTGCGCTTCGGATCGAGTGTCCAGAGGTCGCCCTCGATCTCGCTGGTCGTCGCAAACCGCACCTCGCTCGTGCGTGCAACGGTAAGAATGAGAAACCGCAGCGCCTGCGCCGACAGAGAGTTTTGGTCGCACAGCCAGCGATAGAACGTGGGGGCATTCTGGTAGGGGAGAGAGGGGATGTGCTTGACCTCGTGCCGCCGTTTACCGAGGAGCGCCTGCGTCTTCATCACCGCTTGCAGATCGACGTCGAGACCCAGCGCAGCGGCGTGCTTGAGCGTGAGGTTCATCCGGTTCATCGCCTTTCGCGCCGTGTCAGCTTTCTCGTGCCAGATGGGTTCGAGGGTCTGCTTGAGGACGTGCTGATCCACATCCTCAATAGCCATGTTGCCGATTTTGGGGATGACGTGCACCGAGAGGGGAGAGAGCCAGCGACCGGCTTGGCCGTCGTTCTTGAGTTCGGCTTGGCGGGCTTTGTAGCATTGGTCGATGGCTTCAGCGACGGTGAGGCGTTTGTGACGACGCTGCTCGGCTTGGCGGGCTTGGATCGGATCAACGCCATCGCGCAACTGTTTGCGCGCTTCTGCCGCGCGCTCCCGGGCCTCAGCAATGGACACATCGGGCCACCGGCCCAGCCCCATCTCGCGTCTTTTTCCGTCTACCATGAGCCGAAGCATCCACTTGCCCAGCTCTTTTCGGCTTTTGACAAGCATAAGCCCTTGGCCATCAAAGTGCTTTCCTGGCCCGAGCGACTTTACTTTCATATGCGACAGGGTGTTGATCTTGGTCATGGAAGCCCACCTTTTGGGCCACCATACTATGTGAAAAACAGTGTGTCACCATGAAGTGGTATGGTCACGGACAAACGCACAAACCCATGAAAACATGGGCATTATGGGGCACTACTAGTGACTATGAGAAAGGCGAATGGTGCCCCCACACGGACTCGAACCGCGGACCTACTGATTACAAATCAGTTGCTCTACCAGCTGAGCTATAGGGGCTCTGAGCGTTTGGAACGACTCACCGAGCTTCCTCTACAGTGACTTTGATCGCATGAAAAGACCCCTGTGCGCATCATTGCGGCAATTGGCATCCAAACCGGCAGGCCCGATGCCTGCTGATCTGCAGTTGCCAGTCAATGTGCACACACGAACACCGCAAAAACGTCTATTGGACTTGCGATTCAAACCCGAACACGGCAGACCACATCCCCATGCAGGTCATCCTTCATACCGGCGTTCACAGCACCGACGAGGATCGTATCCTCAAGTGCCTGTTGCGCAACGCGGAAGCGTGGCGGCACGAAGGCGTCGCCATCCCCGGGCCGTCGAAGTACCGCAAACTGCTGGGCGATGCGATCAACAAGCTGAAATCCGCGCCCCCCTCGGAAGAAACCCGCGACATTCTGCTGGAGGCGATCCTGCAGGAAGATCCGGGCAAGATCGACCGGCTGGTGCTGACAAACGACAACTTCTATTCGGTACCAAAGCTGATGTTCCAGGGCGGGCGCATCTACCTGAAGGCCGAGGCGCGGCTGCAGACCTTTGCGCGGCTCTTTGAGGGCGACGACGTCGAGCTGTTCATGGGCCTACGCGACCCGGCAACCTTTCTCCCCGCGGCGTTCAAAGCCACACCACATGCGGATTTCGCCAGCTTCATGGAGGGCGTCGACCCGATGCACTTCCGCTGGTCTGACCTGATCCGGCGGATCCAGGCAGAAATGCCGCACCTGCCCATCACACTGTGGAGCAACGAAGACACCCCTCTGATCTGGGGCCAGATCATCCGCGAGATGGCCGGCATCGAGATGACCCGCAAGATCACCGGGGCTTTCGATCTGTTTGCGCAGATCATCTCGCCGGAAGGGATGCATCGCTTTCGCGCGTTCCTCAAGGAAAACCCCTCCATCAACGAGATGCAGAAGCGTCGTGTCATGGCGGCATTTCTCGACAAGTTCGCGCTGGAGGACGAGGTCGAGGAAGAACTGGATCTCGAAGGATGGGACGAACCCTATGTGGACATGCTCACCGAGATCTACGAGGACGACCTTGACCTGATCGCGCGCATGCCCGGGGTGACATTGATCACCCCCTGAGCCACGGCGCCCCAAGTCACTGCAACCCAAGTCACTGCACCTCGAGCCACTGCACCTCGAGCCACTGCACCCTGAAGGCGGGCGCTCAAAGCATCTGGAAACTCGGCAGACTGTCCAGCGCATCCTTGAGCGCATCGCCCCAACCCTGGCTGACGGTCTGGAAGTAGGGATCATCGGCCTCCACCCGCCCGATATGCCCCGCCTTGAAGCTGTCGACCTCGTAGAGGTGGTAATCGAATGGCGCGCCCACGGTGAGATTGGCCTTCAACGTGGAATCAAAGCTGACCAGCAAGAGTTTCATCGCCTCTTCAAAGCTCAGATCCGGATCGAAGGCGCGCACGAGGATCGGGCGGCCGTATTTGATTTCACCAGTCTGAAAGAACGGCGTGTCTTCGCCCGCTTCGATAAAGTTGCCTTCTGGATAGATCAGGAACAGGCGGGGTGGCCCCCCCGCGATCTGCCCACCCAACACGAGGGTGGCATGAAAGGCACTGTCGGCCTGCTGTCCCGTTTGCGCGTGGCGCGAAATGACGTCGCGCAGCGTGTCCGCCACGAGGCGCGCGGCCTGGAACATCGACGGCACCGCCAACAAGCTGGGCGCGCGGTCCTCGGGGGCCTTCAGCCGTTCGTCCAATTCGCTGATGACGGCCTGCGTCGTGGCGAGATTGCCCGCTGACAACAGCGTGATGACCCGCTCACCCGGCGTTTCCCAGATGTTCATCTTTCGAAAGGTCGAAATATTGTCGAGACCGGCGTTCGTCCGCGTATCGGACATGAACACCAGGCCACGGTTCAGCATCATGCCCACGCAATAAGTCACGTTTTACCCTCTGTCCCTGTTTCCTGGACCAAGGCTTACTGCTGTGCGACCTCGATGGCCACCGCCAATGCTTCGCCCTCGCCTCCCTGCACCCGGCCTGTGACCGGTGCCGCCTCGGAATAGTCGAGGCCCACGGCCACCCGCACATAGCGCGAGTCGGGCGACATGCCGTTGGCCGCATCGAAACCGACCCAGCCAAGCCCGGGAATATGCACCTCGGCCCAGGCGTGCATGGCATCCTGTTCGGTCTGCCCGTCCAGCAGCAAATAGCCGGAGACATAGCGCGCAGGCCAGCCAGCCTCGCGGGCGCAGGCGAGAAAGATATGGGTGTGATCCTGACAGACCCCCCTGCCCGCGCTCAGCGCCTCTTCGGCGGTCCAGCCCGTTTCTGACACGCCCTCCTCATAGGTGACGGCCTCGAGGATGGCAGGCATCAAGGCATGGGCGCGATCCAGAACCGAGTCCGCAGAGACCGCACGCAACAGCGCCTTGACCCCGGTCCCCGGCTTGGTGTGGCTTGTCTGCCGCTTGTACAGCCACAGTGGTGTCGGCCCCACGTGACGGCCAATCACCCCATGACATTCGCCCAGCGCAATCTCGCCCTGACAATGTACGGCCACTTCGGTCGTGCCCTTGCCAAAGCTGATCATGTCAACCTCGTTCTGGTGGTGATCTGTATAACTCACCTCCGTCACCGCGCCTTCGATCTGCATCTGCCAGGACAAGACATCCTGATGTTGCCCCGTGCGCGGTTTCAGCCGCAACTGCTGCATGCCCGCGGTCACGGGGCTGTCGAACTTGTAGCGCGTGGAATGGGAGATCTTCAGGCGCATGGGATCACTCATGGAAACGGAAATCGATCTCGATCTGATGACCGATATTGGCGAACTCGCAGAGCATCTTCTGGATGAACTCGTGCAGTCCAAAATCAAAGACGGCGTCGATGTCGCTTTGCAGGTAGCGCCGTTCCAGCTCGTCGATCATCTCGAAGCTTTCCGGGCGCGTCTCGTAGTCGCTTAAGAGATAGCCCATGTTGTCGCGGATCTTGGCCGCACAAAACGCAAGACTGCGCGGCATCCGGCGGTCAAGGATCAGGAATTTTGCGATGTCCTTGGGGTCTGTCTTCGCCCCGTAGGTCATACGGAACCCGCCGCGCGCCGAGACAGAGCGCAGCAGGATCTCCCATTGCACATTGTCGATGGAGCTGCCCACCGATGTGACCGACGGCAAGAGCACATAGTATTTTACGTCGATGATGCGCGCGGTGCTGTCGGCGCGTTCCAGAAAGGTGCCGATGCGCGCGAAATCATAGATGTCATTGCGCAGCATCGTGCCATGCGTGGCCCCCCGCACCATGCCGGTGCGCTGACGGATCATGCGCAGCACGCCCGGCAGATCCCGTTCATTCACGCGCCGCGCCAGTTTGTCCCTGGCCGCCATGTAGGTGGCATTGGTCGCTTCCCAGACCTCGCCAGTCAGGGCCGTGCGCACCATGCGCGCGTTCTGCCGGGCCTGCTCGATGCAGGACAGCACCGAACCGGGATTCTCCCGCGCCCGCAAAAGCCAGTCGATCGCCGCAGATTTGGTCACCGTCTCATGATGCGCATCAAAGCCGGCCAGCGCCCCGGCGGTCTGCATGATCGACCGCCATTCGTCGTCCGTAGATCCAAGCCGGGTCAGGGCAATCCGCTGCCCCGTATCAATCAGCCGGGCAATATTCTCTGCCCGCTCAAGGGAGCGGTGCATCCAGAACAGGCCGTTCGCAGTTTTTCCGAGCATCAGTCCGCCAGCACCCAGGTGTCCTTGGTCCCGCCCCCCTGGCTGGAATTCACCACCAGAGAGCCCTTTTTCAACGCAACCCGCGTCAGCCCGCCGGGCGTTATGTCGATCCGGTCCGGAGAGACCAGCACAAAAGGCCGCAGGTCCACGTGCCTCGGGCTCAGGCCCGCCCGTGTAAAGATCGGCACGGTCGACAGGCTGAGCGTCGGTTGCGCGATGTAATTGGCGGGCCGCGCCTCCAGCTTCTTGCGAAAATCGGCCAGGTCCTTCTTGGTGGCGGCCGGACCGATAAGCATGCCGTATCCGCCGGATCCGTGCACTTCCTTGACCACCAGGTCCGACAGGTTGTCCAGCACATAGGCCAGCGAGTCCGGTTCGGCACAGCGCCAGGTGGGCACGTTTTCCAGCAGTGGCCGCTCCCCGGTGTAGAACTCGACGATCTCGGGCATATAGCTGTAGATCGCCTTGTCGTCGCAAATACCGGTGCCCGGTGCATTGGCAAGGGTCAGGCGGCCCGCGCGGTAGACATCCATGATCCCGGGGACGCCCAGCGCGCTTTCCGGGTTGAAGTTCAGCGGGTCCAGAAACTCGTCATCGACGCGCCGGTACAGCACGTCGATCGGCTTGTAGCCCTGCGTGGTGCGCATCGCGAGTCGGCCATCGACCACCCGCAGATCATGGCCCTCGACCAGTTCGACGCTCATCTGGTCCGCAAGGAAGGCGTGTTCGTAATAGGCCGAATTGTAGATCCCCGGCGTCAGGATCGCCACCGTGGGCGAAGGACCGGCCGAAGACGGCGCACAGGCCGAAAGCGACGCCAGCAAATCCGTCGGATAGGTCTGCACCGGCTGAACCCGGTTGGCGCTGAACAACTCGGGGAACATCTGCAGCATCGTTTCCCGGTTCTCGAGCATATAGCTCACACCCGAGGGCGTGCGCCCATTGTCCTCAAGCACATAAAACTGGTCGGGGCCGGTCCGCACCAGATCGATGCCCACGATGTGCGTATAGACGCGGCCCGGTGGCTCCACACCGATCATCTCCGGCAGGAAGGCCTCATTGCGCGAGATCATCTCTTCGGGAATGCGCCCAGCCTTGATGATCTCCTGCCCGTGGTAGATGTCGTAGAGAAAGGCATTGATCGCGCGCACGCGCTGTTCGATCCCGCGCGACAGGCGCTGCCATTCTTGCCCGCCGATGATCCGCGGGATCAGGTCAAAGGGAATCAGCCGCTCTTCGGCCTCTGCCCGCCCGTAGACGTTGAACGTGATACCGGTGAGCCGGAACAGCTCTTCGGCTTCGCGTTGCTTTGCGCGCAGATCGCGCGGGTTTTCCTGGTCGAACCAGGTATTGAACCCTTTATAGGCCGGGCGCACATCCTCGCCAAAGCCCCACATTTCATCGAAAACCGGCTCTTCGCCCATTCACGCCCCGATTGCCCCGCCGACATGCCGACGGATTGTCCCACTTGTCTTCACGCTAACCGGGGCACCGAGGGGGATCAATGACTTATGACAAGGCCGTGACAGAACAGGCCTGATTGATCAAGAAATGGGCAGCGCTTGACGCGCCACCCCCCGCTTGCCTCAGCCCATGCCCAATGCGGCCTTGTACATGTCCAGCACGGCTTCTTCCTCGGCGATGTCATCGGCGTCGCGCTTGCGCAGCGCGATGACCTTGCGCATCACCTTGGTGTCATAGCCACGGCCCTTTGCCTCGGCCATGACTTCCTTGATCTGCTCGGCGATCTCTTTTTTCTCTTCTTCCAACCGTTCCACACGCTCGATGAATTGCTTCAATTCACCTGCGGCGACGCCATAGCTGTCGGATGGGGTATCTTGCATCTGCGGCCTCCACTCGCTCGGACCTTTGCGATACAAGGGCGCCGCCCGACCATCAAGGGGTTGCGTGCGAGAAGCCTCTCGATTACCCGAACGCCTCAATGGCAGCATTCTGGCGCAGCATCTTGAGGAGACCGCGATGGCTTGGCTGATCTGGGGAGGCGCATCAGTTTCGATCGCAGGGCTGGCGGGACTGGTCTATTGCATCATTCGCGTCTGGCGTGCCCGCAAGTCGGGGCTTCCAGACGAGGAACTGCGCGACGAAGTGCGCAAGGTCGTGCCGCTGAACATGGGCGCGCTGATGCTGTCGGTGGTCGGGCTGATGATGGTGATCCTTGGGATCTTTCTCACCTGATCCGGGCAACCCTCACGTCAGGTTCCGTCAGGGCGCCGCTCAGCTGAAGAAGGTGCGCCCGTTCTTCACCAGCTCTGGCCAGACGGGTTCTGGACGCCAGAACGCCTCATCCACATGCGGGATACGCTCCAGCGTCTTCATGGCGCGGAGCATGCCGATCTGCCCAATTGCCTTCATCGGGCCGCCGCGATCGCGCGGAAACTCCAGCGCCAAAAGCGCCACGACGTCGATGTCAGAGGCCCGCTGCACGATGCCCGCGCGCAACATGCGGCAGCCTTCGTTGGCAATAGCGGCGAGCAGACGCTCGCAGATCAACTCCGGTGGCATCTCCTGAGGCGGGCGCAAAGCATCAAAGACCCCACGCGCCTTGCGGTTCGGGCTGGGCTCTTGTGAGCCCCAGTCGTACACGCCCGCGCCCCCGGCCATGCCTGTGTATCCTTGCTCCAGCAACCGCGCGGACCAGTTCTGTGCGCCCTCTGCACGGGGCGCCTTGGCCAGTTCCTCCAGCCCCTGCATCTCGCGCAGGCGAAACGGTGCCCGCGGCCAGCCCCACGCCAGAAGCGCCGCATCCACGGCTGCCGGGGCCGCGCCCAGATCCACAAGCGCATCCGCTGCGCGGTGCAGGGCCGCCGTCAATCGACCCGCCACGCTGGCACCCTGTGACCGCACGTAGACCGGCACCTTGTTCAGCCTGTCCGCCAAAGCCAGCGCGCAGGCCAGTTCCTCTGGCGTGCCCTCGGGCCCTTGCAGGACCTCGACCAGCCGACTGGAAAACACCGGCGGCGCAAAGCGCAACCCAAGCGCATCGACCCGGGCCGACATGGCCACGGCACGCACGATACCCCCGGGAGCCGGCACGTCGCCCTGCCCGCGCGCCGCATGCAGGATCATGTCCACGCCCTGCACCATATCGGCACTGTCCCCATGGCGCAGCGCCGAAAAGCGGGCCCCCGCCTGCGCGCGCGTCAGCCCGCCGGTCTTGACACCGGTCTGAAACACATCGCGCAGTTGATCGACGCCCGCCTTGAGGCGCTCGATGTCCCGCGCGCCCCAATGCACCGTGAGGCCCGCGTTCAGCGCCGCGATCACGATCTGCACCGCAAGAGGCCCCGTCCCCAGTACGGCCACTCGACGGATATCGGGACGCGGCACCTTTGCCGACACGGGGAAACGCCGCGCCAAACGCTCCACCACGAAAGCATGGCGCAGGGCCGCGGCGGCATCAGATGCGAGGCAAGCTTCGAACGCATCCTCTTCCATGGCCAGACCGGCCTCGAAGGGCAGAAGGCTCGCACCTTCGACGAGCCGCAGGATGTGCGCCTCGGCGCGATCTGCATCGGCTTCGTCCAGCTTGGAGCGCCACTTGGCCAGCGCGCGCTGAACCCGGGCCTGATCTTTCAGACCGTCCCATCGGTCACGCGTGGGTCGCGGCCCCGGGCCGATCGCAATCAAGTCGCGATACATGCTGCGGGCAGCAGTGGCCGGATCGCCCTCGAACGACGCATCCACAAGCGCGGCGCCCGCCCCCTGATCCAGCGACAGCGCGCTCCCGGTCATCAAGAGGTCCAGCGCCTGTGCCGTGTCCAGCAAGCGCGGCAAACGTTGCGTCGCCCCGGCGCAGGGAATGAGCCCCATGCGCACCTCCGGCAGGCTCAACCGGGTCCCCGGCGCGGCAATCCGGTAATGCGCCGCGAGGGCCAATTCGCAGCCCGCGCCCGACACCATGCCGTGCAGCACCGCAATCACTGGCTTCGCGCAATCCTCGACCGCGGCGCACAGCGTCATGGGCGTCGGGGCCTTGAGGCCAGAGTCATACTCGGCAAGGTCAAGGCTGGCCGGAAAGCTGCGTCCGGCACCATGGATGGCAATCGCGGCAACATCCGGATCCGCGACCGCCTTGTGGATCGCCGCCAGAAGGCCAACGCGCACAGCGAGGCTGAGCGCATTCAACGGCGGGTTGTCGATACCCACATGCGCTACGCCTTCGGCGACCGAATACACGATGCCCTGTGCCATTGGACTGCTCTTTCCACCCGGCTGTCGCGGGCGTCGCTGTTTTCAGCGATTAGACGCGAAACCTGTCGTCAAAGCAAATTTTTTCGCCCTTGGTCGATTGCTGGGCCGGTCGCGAAACCGCCCCATGGCTGGCCAGTCAAAGGATCACTGGCCAGCCAACCGGCATGCGTGCAGTAATTGCTGACGTTGGAAACAGTCCTTGGGCCCTAGACCGGCATATTGTCGAACTGAGCTTCCACGGCCTCGTCCATGCTGGCCGCGATCCGCGCGCGCGCCCAACTCGGCACAGCGGCGCCTTTCGCTTCGAGGACATTCACCGCTTGCTCGAGATGCGCCATCACTTCTGCACGGGCGGCGCCGTCGACCTGATCGATTTCATCGCGCAATGCGTTGATGCGCGCCTTGAGATCTTCTTTCATGTCTTCTCCTCCAATGTGGCCATTGCGCGCCTCTTTGGGTCGCGTTGGCCCTGTCGATATGCCGGATCCACCCCACATGTGGATCTGGTCACGTCGCGTGGCGAAGAACACGCACACCCCTTGCTCCCGCGTGCCATTCGCCCTGTTGCGGTGGTGAGCCGCATGTTTTCACCCTGTCTTCATTCGCCGACTCGCTCAAGAGCCTCACCGGCGAGAACCACCACCATAGCGTGCAATCCGTGGAGGAAGCCCAATAGTAAGGCAGGCCCCGGCGGAGTTCGGGCACGCGGCGACACACTACGCCTGACTTGTAACAAGAGAGTATTTGATATGCCTCCTCGCATGGACCAGACTGACAAACCGACGCAGGCCCTGCCTTGACGCACATCAATTTTCAAAAGGGCCGAAATCGGGCTTGAAACACATTCCACTAATCGTATATGTCTGTGGAAACGGAGGACTGACATGACACCTGACGTGACTGCCTTTTTCGACGACGCGACGAACACCATTTCTTATGTGGTGCGCGATCCCAACGGGACCGCCTGCGCTGTGATCGACAGCGTTCTGGACTTTGACTACGCCTCGGGCCGGACCGATACGAAGTCCGCCGATGAGATTGTCGCCTATGTCAAGACCAACGGGCTGGACTGCCAGTGGCTGCTGGAATCCCATGTGCACGCCGATCACCTCTCCGCCGCGCCATATCTGCAAGAGCGTCTGGGCGGAAAGATCGGCATCGGTGACCGGATCAAGCAAGTTCAGGACACCTTTGGAAAGGTGTTCAACGAAGGCACGGAGTTCCAGCGCGACGGCTCTCAGTTCGATCAATTGTTCGTCGAAGGCGACAGCTTTCACATCGGACAATTGCGCGGGGATGTGATGCACACCCCGGGCCATACACCGGCCTGCATGACCTATGTGATCGGCGACGCGGCCTTTGTGGGCGACACGCTGTTCATGCCGGATTTCGGGACTGCGCGCTGCGACTTTCCCGGAGGCTCGTCCGAGATGCTGTTCGAGAGCGTGCAAAAGATCCTGGCCCTGCCAGACGCCACGCGTATCTTTGTCGGCCATGACTACAAGGCCCCCGGGCGCGAAGTCTATGCCTGGGAAAGCACCGTTGGCGACCAGAAGGCGCGCAATGTGCACGTCGGCGAGGGACGGACCAAGGAAGAGTTCGTGGAAATGCGGGACACGCGGGATGCGACGCTGGCGATGCCAAGGCTGATTGTCCCCTCGCTGCAAGTGAACATGCGCGCGGGCCAGATGCCGCCGGCGGATGAGCAGGGAGATGTCTTCCTCAAGGTTCCGGTCAACAAGCTCTGAAGTCAGCCATGCGCTGATCACTGCACAAGAAATCAAGGAGAGAACATGCCAACGGAATGGGTGTTGGGCCTGATCGGCGGCCTGCTGATCGGCACGGGGGGTGCTGTGTTGCTGCTGGGCAACGGGCGCATCATGGGAGCAAGCGGCCTGATCGGTGGCCTGATCGATGGCTCCGGTCGGTCCTCTGCGCTGGAGCGGATTGTTTTCCTCGTCTTCGTGGCCGCGGTGCCGGCGGTTTTCGTGGCGCTTTACGGCGCGAAACCCACAAACCTCACAACCAACGGCGCCGTCTTGGTGGCCGCGGGGCTTCTGGTCGGGGTCGGCACGCGTCTCGCCAATGGATGCACCTCAGGTCATGGTGTCTGCGGGATGTCGCGCCTGTCCGTCCGGGGCTTTGCCGCGACCGCTTGCTACATTCTTGCCGGTGGTTTGACCGTGCTGGTGTTCCGTCACATTCTGGGGGTGATCTGATGCTGAGACTGTTTGTGGCCGCGCTCTCCGGGGGGTTGTTCGGTGCCGGGCTCTATGTGTCCGGCATGACCGACACGGCCAAGGTGCAGGGCTGGCTGGACGTGTTCGGCAACTGGGATCCGACGCTGGCTTTCGTGATGGGCGGCGCGATGATCCCCATGGCACTGGCCTGGATCCTGCGGTCCCGGCGGGTCACCGCCCTGACCGGTGATGCGCTGCCCCCACCGCCCTCGCGCGAGATCGACGGCAAGCTTGTCGCCGGATCGGTGATGTTCGGCATGGGCTGGGGACTTGCCGGCATCTGCCCCGGACCGGCTGTGGCAGCGCTGAGCTTTGGCGGACCGGCGCTGCTGGTGTTCATTGGCGCCATGCTCGTCGGCATGTTGGTCGCCCCAAGGGTACGGGCACGGCTGGACAGAGCCGTTCCGGCGGCATAAACCAAGCGCATGACACCCCATATCTTGTCCGAACAGTACCATGTGTCTCCGCAGATTTCTGCGGAGGACGCGCCTGCGCTGAAGGCGGCGGGCTACACCATGGTGATCTGCAACCGCCCCGACAACGAAGTCCCCCCCACACATCAGGCGCAGGCGATCCGCGCCGCGGTGGAGGCCGAAGGGCTGCGTTTCGAAGTTCTGCCATTGACCCATCAGACGATGACGGCAGAAAATATTCACATACAGGGCAGTCTGGCGGACAGTGCCGACGGCCCGGTTCTGGCCTATTGCGCCTCAGGCACGCGGTGCACCGTGGTCTGGGCCATGTGGCAGGCGCAGGATTTGGGGGCCGATGCGGTCCTCGAAGCAGCGGAGCGCGCCGGATACAATATATCCGGCCTAAGACCGACCCTGACGGCGCTTGAACAAGGCTGATCTGGGGTTAGTCGGCCGTTTTGGTGGGCGCACAGATGGGCGCACAGATGGGTCGGAGAGCTGTAAGATCAGACCTGTAAACCGCGAACAATCGCGTCGCGTTTCAGCGTCGAAACGGACGATCCTCAATTTGCCCGCAAGATGCCAAGGCGACTGATCCTTCGGGCGTCGCGCTGCGGAGTGGCACGATTGCGGAGGTTCGTTCGCTGAATTGCACGGTTTTGGCGATGCCTCACCTAAAACCACCGCGTGCCTCGCGGTACCCAAGATCGTCAGCGGGGGTCACTCTTCGAAATCGAACTCCATCGGGGCGGAGGCAAATCCCTCTGACATGTCCATCCCGCCTTCCCCTGACCCGCCACCGGGGTCGTCTGACGAAAGCGCGTCCATATCAAAGGCCGCGGCATCCGCACCGAAGTCCATAGGCGGCAAGTCTGGCAACTCCTCCGCCATGGGCGCAGGATCAGCCATGGCGGGCAGTTCCGGCAATGCAGGCAACGCTGTATCGGATCCGGTATCTGCCATGGGCTCCGCTCCGGCAAAACCGGCATCACCACCGGCAGTGACCGGGTGTGCCGCGGGGGGACCGACGACAGGCCATGTGAGCCGCACAGCCCGCGATCCATTGAGTTGACCCAGCCGTCCCTTGGCCACGAGGTGCCCCTGCCCCGCGACCACCTCGACCCGGTCGAGCGCATCCGGTGCGAGACGCAACATATCGCCCGGCTTCAACGCGCCTGCGCGGCTCAACGGCAAAGTGATGCGGGTCAGCACGGCGTCGAGGCGCGCCGGCACACGCGCCAGCAGCTCCTCATAGGGGCCGGGGGCACCGGCCTGCGCGGCATTGGCCGACCGCTTGACCTTGCGCTCCGGCAGAATGATGGACAAACGTCCCTTGCGTCGACCCAGCGCCAGATCCACGTCCGCGCGAAAGGCGCGGTAGACAGGCGCGTCCAGCAACAAGCCCGCGGCGCGCGAATCTTCGATCAGCGCGCCAAAGCTATAGCCCGAAATCTGGAAATGCAGCGGGCTGTCCTGCAGGCTTTCGGCCATCCGCTCCAGCGCGCCATCGACAAGGGGCGCCACCATGGCCGCATCTGTCGGGGTCACGGGCCGATCTTCTTCGATCGGCATCTGGGTGACCTGCTGGATCGTCTGCACCTCAAGAAGCGCGGTCATGACCTGACGGTCGACCGTGGCCATGCCCAATGCCCCGTCCGGCCCATCCAGCAGCAGCAGAAGGTCGTGTTTGCCAAGCCCATCGATAACGCCGTCCTGGTCCAGCATCTCGACACCGACGTTCTGGGTGACCAGCGCCAGACCCCACTGGACATCAGCGGTGCGCGACAGCGCGCGTCGCAAGGCCTTGGCCGGAGACATCCCGCGCGCCTCGAATGCGCGTTGCGCCGCCTGGGCCTTTTGACCCAAAACGTCGTGTCCCCCACCGTCAGCCATTTGAAACGTCATCTGTCATTCACTGCCTCCACTGTCTTTATCGGCGGATTTGGTTACCAAGCGCTTTAACGAACACGGTTTTAAAAGAATTGAATCGGAAATCTAAACCGACGCGCGACACCTTTATTGCGCCGCCATTGCCGCCTCTTGCGGGAGCACCACGCGAAAGGCAGCCCCCGCCTGATGGGGCAAATAACTGATTTCACCCCCAAGTCGCGCCATGATCTGGCGGCAGATCGCCAGCCCCAGACCCGCACCACCGGCCTTTTGATCGCTGACGCGGGCGAATTTCTCGAATATCACGTCCTGCGCGGCCTCAGACACGCCGGAGCCGTTGTCGATGAAATCCACCTGCACTTGCCCGTGTTGGGCGATCACGGAAATCTCCAGCAGCGGGTCGACCGCGTCACAGTATTTACGCGCATTGGCAATCAAATTGATGAAGACCTGTGTCAGACGCTCCAGATCGGTTGTCAGCCAGACCTGTTCGCCCAGATGCCGACGCTTGATTCGCAACTGCCTTTCGCTGCCCTCCGCCAGCGCAGACGACACGGCGCGATCCAGCAGGTCCGTCAATTTGCCCTGGGCCAGGTTCAGGCTGACTTGCCCATTCTCCAGCACCGACAGATCCAGCAGGTCGTCCAGCAACCGGGTCAGTCGCACCGCCTCGTCATGAATGATCGAAGCATAGCGGTTGCGGTCCGCGCGGCTGAGGCCGTCAGCGTCGCGCAGGATCTCTGAAAACGCCCGGATGGAGGTCATGGGCGTGCGCAACTCATGGCTGATCTGACTGAGGAACGCGTCCTTTTGCACCGACAATCGCGTCAGCTTGTCATTGGCGGCGCGCAATTCTTTGGCGGTGCGGCTCAATTCCCGCGATTGGGTCTCAAGCCGGGCGGAATACTCCATCATCTGCGCGGTTTCATCCGCCACCGCCATGAGATCCTCGACCGACACCGCGGAGCCCCCGACGATCTGGCCCACCATCGCATGCGCCGTGGCCGCGCCCACGGTCCCAGCCAGTTCCCGTTCGAGGGACTGGAGGAACTCTGGCGTGGGCACCGGCAGGCTGCCGTCCACCCCCTGTTCAACCGCAGCGCGCCGGAACAGAGCCTGCGCATCGCTGGCGCCAAGGATCCGCTGTGCCATGATCATCAGATCCTCGGTCTGCGCGGCCCCCTGCAGCCAACTGCGCGTGCCCCCCTGCGCCGCCTGCACGTTGACGAATTGCGCGCCCTGCAAGCGTTCGAGGGGGGTCGGGAAGCTGGCCAGCGAAAAGACCGCAAAGGCCACAGTGTTCAGCATCAGGCTCCAGAACATGGCGTGCAGCAGTGGATCCAGCCCGGTGATCCCAAAGAGCGCTTCGGGCCGCAACCAGACGATGCCCAGCGGTCCTTCGAGGAACCAACGCGCCGGAAGGAACGTGCTTTCGCCGAGGCTGGGCAGGTAAAGGGTGTACATCCAGACGCCAAAGCCCATGGTCAGCCCCGCCAAGGCCCCCAACCGCGTCGCCCCGCGCCAGAAGATCCCCCCCAGCATCGCCGGCAAGACCTGCGCCACCCCGGTAAAAGAAATCAGACCGATTGCCGCCAGCCCCTCGCCCCCTGCGGAGAGCGCGTAATAGAGGTAACCAAGGAACAGGACACCGGCGATCGACAGGCGCCGGGACAACAAGACCACCTGGCGCACATCGCCAGAGACGCTGGCCGTGCCGCGCCGGATTTCCAGCCAGATCGGCATCACGATGTGGTTCGAGACCATGGTCGACAGGGCGATGGCCGCCACGATCACCATGGAGGTCGCAGAACTGAACCCGCCAAGAAAGGTGAGCAAGGCCAGCGCATCCTGCCCCTGGCTCAGCGGCAATGTCAGCACGTAGAGATCCGGGTTGCTGCCCGGCGGCAGCAACTCCAGCCCCATGACAGCGATCGGCACAACGAAGAGGCTCACCAGCAACAGGTAAAGCGGAAAGGCCCATGCGGCCATGCGCAGTTGCGCGTCGCTGTCATTCTCGACCACAAGAACCTGGAACATGCGTGGCAGGCAGAGAAAGGCCGCCGCAGACAGCATCAGGACCCCGGCCCAGCGTCCGCTGTCCACATCCCAGGTGCCCAGGGGCGATGCGTCGATCCGGTCCAGCATCGGGCCAACGCCGCCGCCCAACCCCCAGACCACGAAGACCCCGACAGCCAGCAGCGCGGTCAGCTTGACCACCGCTTCGACGGCGATGGCCATGACCACCCCGTGATGGCGCTCGCTCGCGTCAAGGTTGCGGGTTCCAAAGATAACCGTAAAGACCGCCAAACCCACCGCCACCCAAAAGGCCGTGGCGGCTGTTTCCACCGGCTGCAGGGCGTCGGGGGCGGCAAAGACACCCACGCTGAGCGTGACGGATTTCAATTGCAGGGCAATGTAGGGGGTCGTTCCGATCACGGCCAGCAAGGTCACCCCGATGCCCAGCAGGTTCGACTTGCCGTATCGCGACGAGATAAGGTCGGCGATGGAGGTGATCCGCTGGCTGCGCCCGATGCGCACCAGCTTGCGCAGGACCAGCCAC
The DNA here is from genome assembly GCA_042088665.1 of Sagittula sp. Lineage (GTDB taxonomy): Bacteria > Pseudomonadota > Alphaproteobacteria > Rhodobacterales > Rhodobacteraceae > JBELMB01. The sequence goes on along the minus strand of JBELMB010000068.1, from coordinate 8,093 downwards.
CAGCCGATCATGACAAGGCTGGGGCCAAGGTAGATCGTCAGATATTCAAAACCGTTGCGCGCAGCCGACCCCACTGCGCCGTAAAAGGTCCAGGCGGTGCAATAGATAGAGAGCGACAGCGTATAGATCAGCGGGGAACGCAGCCAGGTGCCACGCCCGCGCCGCGCCGCGCGTTCCGCCACGAAGGCCACGGCAAAAAGCAACACCACGTAGCCGAGCGAGATGGCCACAAGTGCATTGAGCGTGGTCACCGCGGCGCCTCCGGCCGGTCCGGCGCGCTGTAACGTCGGATGTAGCCGATCAGCAGGCCGGTGCCGACCGCCAGCCCGACCCAGGTGACAAAGATATAGACGAGCGCCGTCGAGGCGCTGACCTCCATCTCTGGCGACCACAAGAGCGGCAGCCACCACAACAGCAACGCCAGCGCGGGCAGCGTGCAGGCGGCGTCCACCAAACGGCGCCGACGGTATATTCTGCGTTCGACAAAATATTGCGCCCCAAAGCGCGTTCCAAGCGCGGGCGGTACGGATGCACCCGGCAGCGCCCTGTCGACGGCCTCTGCCGAAGGCGCCGATCCGGGCAGCCCGCCTTCAGGGTCCTGCGTCATGAGGCCGACAGCGCCCGGACAGCGTCTAGCACTTCTGAGTTCGAAAAAGGCTTTGTCATGAACCGGCTGGCGCCTGCCCGCTCGGCCCGCTCCCTGTCCTTGGTCTGTCCGCGGGCGGTCAGCATCAGAACAGGAAGCTCTGCCGTCGCCCCGTCTTCGCGCAGTTCCCGCAGGATGTCATAGCCGGACTTGCCCGGCAGCATCGCGTCAAGGATCACCACGTCCGGCGCCCGCTCACGGACCATGGACACCGCGGTTTCCCCGTTGGAATGCGTGTGCACCTGCCAACCGTCGCGCGACAGAATGAACTTGATCGCTTCGATGATGTTTGGCTCGTCCTCTATCAACAGGACCTGTCCATTCATGTTGTTCCTCCCCCACTCCCCGGCACATCAACGCATGCTCTCCTTTGGGGTTCCCCGAGTTTAGGCGCTTTGCATCACAACTGTCAAAATGCCTTTGCAAAACCGACCAATGGCACAGGGCCACGTCACGCCGACCCGAGGATGGAGGGCTCTCGTCGTCCGGGACAGACCGTTCGGGCGCAGACCCGGCAGGCCACGCCGACCGTGTCCGCGGTCTCTGGCTCGGCGCCCACGGGGACGGGACGCACCAACATATGGGCCTCGTAGAGCGGATCGGAATTGACCGCGATCCCCCCTTGCGGCTGCGCGAGCGCCTCCGTCCAGACCTGCGCATCGCCACGCGCGACAGACCCGTAAGCCGCTGCCAGCACAACAAAAGGACGGTTCAATGCCTTGTAGAGCGGCCAGAGCGGACAGGCCGCCCCAAAGCGCGGCATCGGGAAGTCCGGCAAAGGTTTGCGATAGGTCAGCACCCCGGCCCCATCGCAGATCGCCAGCCCGACCGGTTCGGCCAAGACATCCGGCGGCATGGCCGCGAGCCGCCGCATCACCTGCGCCGGGTCCGCACCCAGCCGACGGGCCAGAGCCACCGGGTCGGGGCCGACCGCGGCCAGCGCTGGTTGCAGGATGTCCATGGGCAGGGCCTGCGCGTCCCCGGCGTAGCGCCGCAACCAGTCCTGAAGCAGGCTGCGCCCTGCCGCAGACACCCCGCGCCCCAACTCGGCAAGGGCCGTGGCCACGGTGCCTCCGGCCTCCAGCTCGGGCACGTGGTGGCCGGCTTGCTCCAGCGCCGCGTCCAGCTCTTCTTGTGGGGCGCCGGTCTTGGTGGCCTGCGCATCATCCGCCTCGAGGTAGGTGACGAGACCTCTGCTCGTCTCCGCCAGCCGCTCGCTGTCTTCGTAGATGTTGCGATGAAACCGCGCCTGCCATTCCCGGTCGATTTCGCCCGGCTCAGCAAGGATCGACGCCGCCGACCGGATCGCCGTCACGGTCGAGAGCATCTCGTGCAGGCTTGCTGCCAGATGCGGGTCATGGGTCATGCGGTCGGTCAGGATCTCGACGTTGCGCTCCAGTTGCGTGACGCGCGCGCGGGTCGCCAAAAGCGCCGCCGCCCATCCCGGAAACCGCCCTGCGAACTCGTCGACGCGGTCCAGCTCCGCCGTGGGATCCAACAGGTCAGACACCGCCTCGCGCAAACCCGCAATCAGCGCCGCACCCGCCCCTTCGGTCAATTGGCCCGGCTCTGTGCCGAGGACTTGCGCAATCTCAACCAGAAGCTTTCCGCCGATTCTGCGGCGGTTGTGTTCGATCAGATTGAGGTAAGACGCCGAGATCCCCGCCGATTTGGCCAGATCCGACTGTCGCATCCCCTGCGCAATGCGTCGTTCTCGGATCCGAGATCCTGTCAAAGTGTCACGAGCCAAGGGCCTATCCCAACGTAATCAAGGGCTTTCTGCGGTGCAACATAAACACCTTTACAGTATATCACGGCACACTTTGCAGATCTTGACAAAAAAAGCGTTGCGGCAAAAGCCCTTGTTGCGCAATTTTCCAACCTTCGCACATATTGCGGTAGCACGATGAGTGCGCGCGTCCCCGCGTTGAGGAGCACGGGGATGCATTTCATGAAATGGGAGGATTTTATGTCCAAAACCAACCTGACTCGCCGCGGCGTGCTCAAGACCGGCGCACTTGGCGGCGCTGGCGTTGCACTGCCGACCATCTTTACAGCGCAGTCCGCAGCGGCCTTCACCAACGAGCCGACCGGTTCGACCGTGACCCTGGGCTTCAACGTGCCCCAGACCGGCCCCTACGCTGACGAAGGTGCAGACGAACTGCGCGCCTACGAGCTGGCAGTCGAGCACCTGAACGGTGGCGGCGATGCTGGCATGATGAACACTTTCTCGTCCAAGGCGTTGCAGGGCAACGGCATCCTGGGCAAGAAGGTCGAGTATGTGACCGGCGACACCCAGACCAAGTCGGACGCAGCGCGCGCATCGGCAAAGTCGATGATCGAAAAAGACGGCGCCGTCATGATCACCGGTGGTTCCTCCTCCGGTGTGGCTGTTGCTGTGCAGGCCCTCTGCCAGGAAGCTGGCGTGATCTTCATGGCCGGTCTGACCCACTCCAACGACACCACGGGCAAGGACAAGCGGGCCAACGGCTTCCGCCACTTCTTCAACTCGTACATGTCCGGCGCGGCCCTCGCACCGATCCTGGGTGCCAACTACGGCAAGGACCGCAAGGCATACCACCTGACCGCCGACTACAACTGGGGCTACACCACCGAAGAAGCGGTGAAGACCTCGACCGAAGCCATGGGCTGGGAAACCGTTGCTGCCGTCCGCACCCCGCTGACGCAGACCGACTTCTCCTCCTATATCGCGCCGGTTCTGCAGTCCGGTGCCGACGTTCTGGTTCTGAACCACTACGGCGGAAACATGGTGAACTCGCTGACCAACGCGGTTCAGTTCGGTCTGCGCGACAAGCAGGTGAACGGCAAGAACTTTGAAATCATCGTTCCGCTCTACTCGCGCCTGATGGCACGTGGTGCGGGCGCGAACGTCAAAGGCATCTTCGGGTCCACCAACTGGCACTGGTCGCTGCAGGACGAGGGCACCAAAGCCTTTGTGAAGTCCTTTGGCACCAAGTACGGCTTCCCGCCGTCGCAGGCCGCGCACACCACCTACGTTCAGGCCCTGCTCTATGCAGACGCCGTGGAACGCGCCGGTTCGTTCAACCCCTGTGCAGTTGTCGAGGCCCTCGAAGGCTTCGAATTCGACGGCATGGGCAACGGTCCGACCCTGTACCGCGCCGAAGACCACCAGTGCTTCAAGGACGTGCTGGTCGTGAAGGGTAAAGAGAACCCCACATCGGAGTTCGACCTTCTCGAGATCGTGGAAGTCACCCCGGCTTCTCAGGTCACCTACGATGCCTCCATCTTTGGCGGCGAGCTGGGCACCTGCAACCCGGGCGCCTAAGCACTTCGCAGGGTGGGCTGACGCCCGCCCTGCACTCTCCCTGTAGGCCCGCGCTGCCGGGCCCTTTTCATTCGCATTCAGACCGCAAAGGGTGGGACAATGGACGCCATTATCCTCCAAATCCTGAACGGGCTCGACAAGGGCTCGGCCTATGCGCTTATCGCGCTGGGTCTCACACTTATCTTTGGCACGCTGGGCGTGGTGAACTTTGCCCACGGGGCGCTGTTCATGATCGGCGCCTTCTGTGCCGTGACGCTCAACCGCATCATTTCATTCAGCCACGAAGTCATTGACCCCGAGCGTACAGACTTCCTCGGCAATCCGCTGAAAGTGGACGTGCCATACGTCTATGACTGGTTCGGAGAGGCCACCGGAGCCGCAATCATCGACTGGTCCGTGCCACTGGCGATCCTGTTCGCCATTCCCGTCATGATCGCCGTCGGCGTCATCATGGAGCGCGGCCTGATCAAGCACTTCTACAAGCGGCCCCACGCCGACCAGATCCTCGTGACCTTTGGTCTGGCCATCGTGCTGCAGGAAGTCATCAAGTATTACTACGGCGCCAACCCGATCCCGACACCCGCCCCGGAGGCCTTCAAGGGCTCGTTCGACTTTGGTGCGATGGTCGGTTTTGCGGAGAATACGATCATCTACCCGTACTGGCGCCTCGTCTACTTCTGTTTCTCTGTCCTCATCATCGGCGCGGTCTTTGCCTTCCTGCAGTTCACCACCTTCGGGATGGTCGTGCGGGCCGGTATGGCCGACCGCGAGACCGTTGGACTGTTGGGCATCAACATCGACAAGCGCTTCACGATCATGTTCGGCCTCGCTGCCGCTGTCGCGGGCCTTGCAGGGGTGATGTATGTGCCGATCAATCCACCGAACTACCACATGGGCATGGACTTCCTTGTGCTGAGCTTCGTCGTGGTGGTTGTGGGCGGCATGGGGTCGCTTCCCGGCGCGGTGCTCGCAGGCTTCCTGCTGGGCATTCTGGAAAGCTTTGCCTCCATGCGCGAAGTCATCAACATCCTTCCCGGCATCAACCAGATCATCATCTACCTGGTCGCCATCATCATTTTGCTGACACGTCCGCGGGGCCTGATGGGCCGCAAAGGCGTGATGGAGGACTAAGCCCATGTTTGGTCTCGAAAAGAAAGACGCCAATCTTCTGGTGATCGTCGCGGTGCTGACTGTCTTTGCACCCTTTATCCTGAACCCCTTCCCCGAAGGGTCGGCCATGGCGCAGTTCAACGCCGGCTACCCGGACCTGATGCAGCGTTTCGTGATCTTTGGCATCTTTGCCATCGGGTTCAACGTGCTCTTCGGTCTGACTGGATACCTCTCCTTTGGCCATGCGGCCTTTCTCGGGATTGGGTCTTATGCGGCGGTCTGGATGTTCAAGCTGCTGGCGATGAACGTCCTGCCCGCCATCATCCTCGCGGTGATAATGTCCGGGCTGTTTGCGACACTGATCGGCTACATCTCCTTGCGACGGTCGGGGATCTACTTCTCGATCCTCACGCTGGCCTTTGCGCAGATGATGTTCGCTCTTGCATACTCGGTCCTGACGCCCATCACGGGTGGTGAGACCGGCTTGCAGCTGGCCCTGAACGATCCGCGCATCCTTGGCGCCGGTGCCACGGAAAGCGGCAACATCCCGGTGCCTGCGCTCTTTGGTCTGGAAATGCGCACCAGCGCGCAGTGGGTTGTGGGCGCGTGGACCTTCACGTTCAACGTCGGCTATTACTTCTGTGCGCTGATCATGCTGGGCGCCTTCTACATGGCGATCCGCATCTTCCGCTCGCCCTTCGGGATGATGCTGCGCGCGATCAAGTCGAACCAGCAGCGCCTGAACTACACCGGCCTGAACCCCAAGCCCTACACGCTCGCGGCCTTTGTGATCTCGGGTATGTATGCAGGTCTTGCCGGGGCGCTGATGGCCTCCATGGACCCGCTGGCCGGGGCGGAACGGATGTTCTGGACCGCATCGGGCGAAGTGGTCCTGATGACCATCCTTGGCGGTGCAGGTACGCTGATCGGCCCGGTGCTGGGCGCTGGCATCATCAAGTACATGGAAAACATCCTGTCCAAGATCAACTCGGACATCCTGCACAGCTGGTTCGCCTTTCTGCCCGACGGGCTGGAGGACTTCGTGGTGACGCTGGTCTATCCTTTCATCGGCAAGGGCTGGCACCTGACGCTGGGCCTGATCTTCATGGCCGTTGTGATCTTTCTGCCCGGTGGCCTCGTCGAGGGCGGCACCCGCATCGCCAATGCGCTGCGCCGCAAGAAGTCCAACACACCGGACCAGGCCAAAACCGAGCCCGCGGAATAAGGAGCGAGACCCATGGGAATTCTTGAAGTCAAAGACGTGGGCAAGCGCTTCGGCGGTCTCAAGGCCCTCTCCGAGGTGAACCTCAGCGTGGTGGAGAACACCTGCCACGCGATCATCGGCCCAAATGGCGCGGGCAAGTCTACCCTGCTGAACTGCCTCGTCGGCAAGCTGATCCCCGACACCGGATCGGTGATGTTCGACGGCCAGTCGGTGCTGGGGCGGTCTCCGCATGAGATCAACCAGATGGGCATCAGCCGCGTGTTCCAGACGCCAGAGATCTTTGCCGATCTCTCGGTCATGGAAAACATGATGATCCCGCTGTTTGCGCGGCGGGACGGGGCCTTTCGCCTGCACGCCTACGAGTCGGTCGCCAACGAAAGCAGCCTGATCGAGGACGCCGAGAAAATGTTGACCGAGGTCAGCATGATCGACAAGCGGAACATGCATGCCGCCTCCATGTCGCGCGGTGACAAGCGGCGGCTGGAGATGGCCATGTGCCTCGTGCAAAGCCCGAAGCTGCTGCTGCTGGATGAGCCGACCGCGGGCATGGCGCGCGCCGACACCAACAACACGATCGACCTACTCAAGCAGATCAAGGAAGAGCGCCAGATCACCATCGCCATTATCGAACACGACATGCATGTCGTGTTCAGCCTGGCCGATCGCATCACCGTGCTGGCGCAGGGCACTCCCCTCGTCGAGGACAGCCCCGAGAACATCAAGGGCCACCCGAAGGTCCGCGAAGCCTATCTGGGTGAGGCGCACTGATCCGCGCAGCAGGCGCGGGGTCAACCCCGCGCCACAGACCGTCTGACCACCTGTCGGGCCGGGATGTCCCCGCCCCCCGTTATCGCAAAAGGACCCCGTCATGAACGTCCGTCCGGATTTTTCAAAGAACGCCAACCGCGCCGAAACGGCCCCCGCCTTTCTCTCCGTTTGGGACATGCATTCCTACTACGGTGAAAGCTACATCGTGCAGGGCATTTCCTTCAACGTGCACGAGGGCGAAATCCTCGCCCTGCTGGGCCGCAACGGCGCGGGCAAGACGACCACGCTGCGCTCTATCGCGCGCCTCGACAATCCGCAGGTCAACCATGGTGAGATCTGGCTGGACCACCAGCCGCTGCACAAGATGAAAAGCCACGAGGCCGCCACCGTGGGCCTCGGTCTGGTGCCCGAAGATCGCCGTATCATCCCCGGGCTCACGGTCGAGGAAAACCTGCAACTGGCCCAGATCGCACCGCCGGTTGGCTGGTCCCTCGACCGCCTCTATGACCTCTTCCCGCGCCTCGGTGAGCGCCGCAAGCAGGAAGGCACCACGCTTTCCGGCGGCGAGCAACAGATGCTGTCCATCGCCCGGGCGCTGGCGCGTGACATCAAGGTGCTGCTGCTGGACGAGCCTTACGAAGGTCTGGCGCCGGTCATTGTCGACGAGATCGAAAAGACCCTGCGTCACATCAAGGAACAGGGCATGACAACGGTCATCGTGGAACAGAACGCCGTGCGCGCGCTGCAGCTTGCGGACCGCGCGGTCATTCTCGACACCGGGTCGATCGTCTTCGATGGCACCGCCGCCGAAGTTCTGGAAAACGAGTCGCTGCGGGCCGAATACCTGGCAATCTGATCCCACGCCTTGTCCATCGCGACTAAAAACCACCTTGTTTCTGGGGGCGGGGGACCATTCCCTGCCCCCAACTTTTTTGGAGGAGAGACACATGAGCAAAACCTATCCCCCCTCTGACGACATGGCCGCCACGGCCCACGTCAACGCCGCGCGGTATGATGCGATGTATGCCGCGTCGATC